>NZ_JBFUHB010000022.1:0-77916 GCF_056402595.1 Sphingomonas sp. P3_C6 | reverse complement strand
CAGATCCCCCGGTGCTTCGCGATGAAGGCGAACCTCATATCGAGTCCTTCGCGAAGTAGGCCGCCGCTTTTTTTAGGATGTCGCGCTCCGCCTTCATCCGAGCCAACTCGCGGCGCAGCCGCTCAATCTCAAGCTGCTCTGGCCTCATGTTGCCGTGGCCGGGAAACGCCGATCCAGGGTCGCCTTCCGCTTCGCGGATCCACTTGCGCAGCACGTTCGCATGCACATCCAGATCGCGCGCTGCCTGCGMTGCCGAAACGCCMCGCTCCAATACCAGCYTCACCGCCTCGAGCTTGAACTCCCGGCTGAACTTCCGTCGTTGCATCGTCACCCTCCGGTTCCAAAAACACCTTATCTCGGTGTCCACGAAACCGGGTGCAGCTCAGATACAAGCCCGCCTCCAATAACTCAGCAACTCATAGATGTGGCGCTTCGGACGGGTGGGTGATCGGTCACAGGATTCGAGAATTGGGCGGTCGGTTGCTGTGAGTCCACATCGCGACGGGGATTTTAGATCAGTGGATAGGGGGGAGAAGGACGTGAGCGCGGGGGACGCGTGGCGACAGCCAAGCGCCCTCCGTTCGCGGGTATCGTCAGGCCCTACGGCCCGACACGCATCGGGCCGCTTCGTGTCAGCGCGGCGCCGCAGGCATCGGTGCAGCGGGCAGGGTCTCGCGATTGAAGGTGATGGTCGAGACCTTCGCATCTAGCGCCTGGGTGACGGCCAAGGTCAGGTCATTGGTCATGTTGCCGCCGATCACCGAGGTGCGGTCGACGAGCATGCCGCAATTGCGCTGTTTGTAGACCTGAGCGACCACCGGCTGGAGTTCGGTCGAAATCCGTTCGAGCGCCCTGGCGCGTGTTGCGTCGATCTCCCCGCTCCGCTGCCGTGCCTTGACCTCGATCGGCTGGAGCCGCGCCTGCAAGGCCTGCTGGCGCGATTGGCGCTGCTCGGTCGTAAGCTTCGCTTCCTCGGCATTGAAAGCCTGGATATCGGTGTCGACCGGCTTCCGCTCGGCATCGATCTCCCTCTGCGCTTCCTCCGTAAGGGTCTGGAGCCGTGTCGCAGCAGCCTTTGCCACCCTGGCATTGGCAAGCACCGCCTGACGCGAGAGCAGGCACAGGCCCGGAATGACCGGACCGCCCAGCCCTTGGGCGGCGGGCGCTGCCGATGGCGTCGCGGTCTGGCCATGAGCGGTACCGACCACGGACATGGCGGCAACCAAGATTAGGAAACGTCGCATGCTGATATCCCTATCAAGAAGCAGGTTCGGCGCGGCCGGAATCCGTCACGGACTGGCTGCCATCCGATCACCCCTCGATAGGGCATCGCGTTGCTCACCGGCTGGTGGAATCCCTAGCGATTTCATCATTGATCGGTGCAGTCACCGTATCCCGGGCTTGCATCCATATCTCCCGCGCCGATTTATCGGCAGGACTAGGGATTCCACCAGTGGGTGCCGCGAACTGTTCAGCGATAGCTGGTTTCGGGCACGATGCTCGAGACACCGGGTGGATATGTCAGGCACAAGCGCTTTCCGGATCGGCCCAGCTACGGATGCCGGCCTCCCTGGTCAGACGATTCCAGCGCCGCGCCTTGCCAGGAACGACGCCAGGGGAAAGTCATCATGGCGTGCTCCCTCTTGGGGAACATGTCCGCCCTGCGTCGAAGCCGGAGTCTCCGCCCTTAAAAAGGCTCCTACATGTTGACCGGTGCGACGCGCCGGCAGTTTTCGCGCACAGTGGACGGTTTCGATGCCCAGCGGCATGTGATCGGCGCACTTATCCTGCGCGAACTCCATACCCGCTATGGCCGCGACAACATCGGCTATCTCTGGATGCTCACCGAGCCGATGATACTGGCAGGTGCCGTGGCGCTGATCCATGTCGGTTCGGAAGGAACCGGCAACATCCATGGCTCGGACGTGCGCGCGGTCCCGTTCGCGCTCATCGGCTATTGCGTCTTCATCGTCTTCCGTTCGATCGTCGCGCGGTCCGAGACGGCACTCGAGTCGAACAAGACCCTCCTGTTCCACCGAATGGTGACGATCTTCGACATCCTGCTCTCGCGCGCGCTGCTCGAATTCCTCTCGACGGTCGCGGCCCTCGCCATCCTTTTGTCCGGCGCCATCGCCCTCGGCCTCGCGGCGCCGCCTGCCCGGCCGCTTGTTTTGCTCGCCGGCATCCTGCTCTTCACCTGGTTTTCCTTCGCCATCTCGATGAGCATCTGCGCGGCGACCCATTTCAGTCACGCCGTCGCGAAGATTATTCATCCGGCCGTCTATATCGCGATGCCCCTGTCCGGGGCATTCTTCCTGCTGGCCTGGATACCAGAGCCCTATCGTTCCTGGATCGCCTGGTCGCCGAGCGTCCAGATCTTCGAGATGGTCCATATGGGTCAGTTCGCCAGCATCGAGGATGCGCAGTTTAATACGGTCTACATACTTGGCTGGTGCTTCGGCCTGACCCTGATCGGGCTTACCGCGCTGCGCATCCTCCGCCGCCATGTGCACCTGAGCTGAGCGGACATGCATGCTCTCAGCCAGCCGAATCCGGGAGAAGAATCCGTGGCCAGCCTGCCTGACAGCGCGCCCGGCGATCCGCCCGAGCAGGCCACGCCCCCGCCATTTCTCGAAGTGGCACGCGCCGGGGTGGCGGGCTTGCCCCCGCCTGCCCCGCAGGATGTCGACGATGATGACGAAGACGAAGTGCGGCGGGGCTGGAGAAGGTTTCTTCCGTTGCTGCTGTTCGTCCTGCTCCCGACATTGCTGGTGGCGGGTTTCGAATATCTGGTGGCGGCGAACCAGTATGAGTCCGAGGCCAGGTTCATCGTCCGCGCCCCCCAGGCTGCGCCGAGCGCGAGCAGCCTGGGGCAAATGCTGGGGATCGCCAACCCGACGACACCGGCAGACGCGCACGGCGTCAGTGAATATCTCGTGTCTCACGATGCGATCGATGCCCTTGGGCGGCAAAACCTGACCGACATCTTTCGGCGCCCCGAAGCGGATTTTGCGACACGACTCTGGTTCGCCAACCCCCAGCCCGAAACGCTGCTCAACTATTATCTCGGCAAGGTCAGGATCACCGCCGCCTCCGAAACTGGCATCACGACGTTACGGGTAAAGGCTTTCCGACCGAACGACGCGAAGATGCTTGCTCAAAGCCTGCTCAACCTCGGCGAGCGGCGTGTGAACAGCCTCAATCAGCGGATGCTGACCGACGGGCTCGCCGCCGCGGAGCGCCAGGTCCGCGACGCGGAAGCAGAGGTGGAAGCGGCGGAAGTAGCGCTGACCAGCTTCAGACAGTCGAGCCGCGACATCGATCCGGATCGCAGCAGCGCCGCACAGATCGATGTGGCCGCCGCCCTTGAGCAGCAGGCCGCGGCCGCCCGCGCCAGCTTCCAGACGATGGCGGCGAAGATACCGCCTTCGGCACCGCAATATGGCGTCATGGAGCGGCAGCTTCGGGCGTTGGAGGGACAGGTTTCCGCGGCCCGCGCCCGCCTCGCCGGTTCCGCGCGATCGATCGCGCCCAGCCTTGGCGAATTTGAGAAGCTCAAGGTCAGACAGGATTTTGCCGCGAAGCGCTTCCAGGCGGCCGCTACAAGCTATCAATCCGCGCGCGAGCAACTGCTCAAGCAGCAATTGTTCATCGTTTCGGTCGTCGAACCGAACCTTCCGGGCAAGGCTCTGTATCCCGAACGCCTGGTGATCGTGGCCACGGTGTTCTGCGGCCTGCTCCTCGCCTTCGCGATCGGCTGGCTCATCCTCGCCGGAGTGCGCGAACATGCGGCTTGACGCTCTCGCTCGCGGTCTCGCGCTGCTGCCGGCAGTGAAGACAAAACGATCGAGCGGCGTGAGCGTCACCGGCGCCGTCTACCGACACATCGCGGCAGGCAATGCGGCGCGCGACCGTTATGCCTGGTCGGACGCGGCGACAGCCTATGGGGCGGCCCTAGAACGGGCGCCGGAGCTTTTCCACATCTGGATCCAGCGTGGCCATGCCCTGAAGGAAGCCGGCGACCTGCCCGGCGCCGTCGCCAATTACGAAAGGGCGCAAGAACTTCGTCCGGAAAGCGCCGATCCTCATCTGCATCTCGGGCACGCTGCCAAGCTGCGCGGCGATATCGCGACGGCCACCCGGCACTATTTCGATGCAGCACGAAACGTGCCGCCCGCGACTGACGCGATCGCGGAATTGCGGGCCCTGACCATGAAAGGCGCAAAGATCGACATGCACGAGCTCAGGTCCCTGTTTGGGGAACCGCGGGGAGCGACCGCCCCGCGGGAGCGGCCCGCATTCGAAAAGGTCGGGATCGTGGAGCGTCGGCCCGAACCTCCACACACCGACAAGGCGGATACACGACCCTGTGTGGTGTTCGACGTCTCCGACCTGATCGCCTATTTCAACCATTCCCGCACGCCGAGCGGAATTCAGCGCGTCCAGCTCGAGACCCTGCAGGCAGCGCTGGACGACGCTACGGGCGACGTACGCATCTGTGCCGTTCACGAAATCAGGGAGGAATGGATCGAGATCCCGCCCGTTCAGTTCCTCGATCTATGCCGGCTCAATCGTTCCGGCGGGGAGGCGGACTGGTCGCTCGCCTTCACTGAGCTGACCGTCCTGATGAACGTCGCGCCGCCCTTCGTCTTCCCGCGCGGCGCATCGCTGGTCAATCTCGGCACATCCTGGTGGATTGCGAACTATTTCATGTACGTGCGCAGGGCGAAGCAGGAAGCTGGCATTCGCTATATCCCCTTCATCCATGACCTGATCCCGCTGGTCCGGTCCGACCTCTGTCCCCCGCTGCTGGTGCGCGACTTCACGACATGGATCGTCAGCGTCTTCGATCATGCCGATTTCTATCTGGTCAACTCGCAGTCGACCATGAACGACCTCGCAAAGGTCGGCGCTTATCTGGGTCGTCCTATCGAAAGCAGTCGGATCGAGGTGGTTCGACTGGATGCCGTCCCCGGAAAAAGTCCAGCCCCAGGCGATATTGCGACGCCGCGCCCTATTGGACTGCCCCGCGGATCCTATGTTCTGTTCGTCTCGACGATAGAACCGCGCAAGAACCACCTCCTCGCCTTCGAGGCGTGGTCGAAGCTGCTCGATCGCTATGGTGCCAGGAGACTGCCAAAGCTCGTCTGCGTAGGCAATTCTGGCTGGATGAACGAACCGATCCACGATCATCTGAAAGCCCGCCCCGATCTGCAGGCGAAGGTCCAAATCCTCTCCAACGTGTCCGATGAATATCTCGACCAGCTTTACGAAAATTGCCTCTTCACGCTCTATCCGAGCAACTATGAAGGCTGGGGTCTTCCGGTTACCGAGTCCCTGTCGCACGGCAAGGTTCCGCTCTGTTCCAGAATCTCCTCGATTCCCGAGGCCGGCGGAGATTTCGCGGACTATTTCAGCCTAGAATCGCGAGCCGAGCTCATCGAAAGTATAGGGCGGCTCGTTTTCGATGCCGAGTACCGGCGCTCACGCGAGCGACATATCACGGGCAGGTTCAGCCCGCGATCATGGGACGACATCGCAGGCCAAATCCTGGGCAGCGTATCCCGGTGGGCGAACGCCGATACTGACATCTCGGTCGAGACACCGATCGCGGAGCCCGGGCGATATTACTCGCTTAGCCGCCACCTCGCCCCGCGCCTGTGGCCGGGCTTGCGCTCGACCGACGGTTTCCGGTCCGGATTCAACTGGTGGGGCCGTGACCCATGGGGATGCTGGACCAAGCCGGGCGGCGGGACGTTGCGTTTCACCGTACCCGACGCGACCAAGCCGCACCGCCTCTATCTCGACCTGTTGGGCATGCCCCATATCGCCTGCGAACTGCGCATAGACGCGAACGGTCGCGAAGGGCTCGAAGAGGCCCTTTTCGAGCCCAATGAGCGCCGGTGGCTCTCAGTCGAGCTTCCCGGCCTCACCGCACCCGATCAGCCGATGACGGTCGATCTCCAATGCACGACCTTCGAAGATCTCACAAAAACTGTCGGAAGCGAGACTCGGATGATCGCCATCGGCGTGCGCGGCTTCTATTTATGCGAGGCAGGGAATGTGGCCGCGCGGATGGCCCTTATGGAAGCCATTACCCTCTCCACGATCGACAGCCTGTCCGCCAATCGCCCGCCTGCCGACTTCATGTCGCTCCAGACCTATATGGAGGGCGGCGCCCTTGTCTGACAGGCTACCGGACGGTCGGATCCCCCCCGATCCCGCCGACACATGCCCCGAAATGCTTTTCAGCGGAGCTTCCAGATGACGGCTTTCGGTCCGGCCGACCTCGACATCTTCGTGTCCCGGGTCGATGCGCTGGGCGGCCCCGGTTTTCCCGGCGTCGACGAGTATTGGCGGGATTTCACCTACGCGCCCCAGACGCCGGTCGACACTGGCCTCGACCCCTTCGGCAGTGCATATTTCGCGCAACAGATCGCGCTCTACCATGAAATCGCCGGTCGCGGGCTCGACCAGAACGTCAACGAATATACGGTGTTCGACCACGTCCCGCACCTAATGTCCCGCAACCCCTATAATCATGGCGAGCCCGGCGTCCTTGCCACCCAGCTCGTACAGCTCGCAACGGCACTGCGCCTCGCAAATCCCCGCCGCGGCGCGCGCATGGTCGATATGGGATGCGGCTGGGGCCTGTCGTCGGAACTGGCCTCCTATGTCGGACTGGAGGTGGAGGCGGTCGATATCAACCCCGATTTCGTGGCGCTGGTCAGCGAGCGATCGGAGCGATATCGATACGACATAAAGACCGTCCACGCCGCGTTCGACGACTATGTTTCGGACGCGCCTATCGACCTGATCCTGTTCTACGAATGCCTGCACCACGCGGTCGAGCCCTGGGCGCTCGTTCAGCGGCTGGGACCCATGCTTGCCGCCGGTGGCAAGATCGTTGCCTGTGGCGAACCGATCAACAGTTTCTGGTGGCCCTATTGGGGACTGAGACTCGACCCGATGTCAGTCTATTGCATCCGCAAACATGGCTGGTTCGAGAGCGGCTGGTCGCATGATTTCATCGTCGCCTGCATGGATCGGGCACTGCTCAACACCAGGGTCGTCACCGATCCCGACCCGGCCATCGGACAGTTCATCATCGCGGCCGCCGACACGCTGCTGACGCCCGACTGGATGCTGCGGAACTGCGAGATCGCCGGAATGATTGTCGACGGGGACTATCTCGTGGCCGGCGAAGAGGCGCAGATCACTTTCCGTACACCGATTGACCGGGGAAGAGCGCAACTGGTAATTCATAACTTCAGAGGCCGGCCCGTCGAAGCCAGCCTGTGCTGGAGCGGCAGCGCAAGGAAGACGCTCTCGATCGGGCCGGGAGAAACCCGGTTGCCGATCGAAGCCGATGCGGCGGACGCCATACTCTCGATCACCTCCGAGACCTGGATTCCCGCCGAGGAGATCGGCAATCTCGACACGCGGCGCCTCGCGTTTCAGATTAGCGGCATCGCGGTCGAGCGCGACTAGCGACGCCTCGCCCCGGGCCATCCGACGCCGTCGCGCTCAGGCCGCCGGACGGAGGCAGAGATCGATATGTGTGCCGCCGTCGGTGTCGCGATGCTCCGCCCATGCGACTTCAATGCGAGCAACCGGATCGTCGCCCAAGACCGTTTCGCGCGCCTTGTTGCGATGCAGGATCTCGAACCGATATCCCAGCTCCTGGAAGAGCCCAAGAAGCTGCGCTCCAGGCACGCCTGACCATTGACTCTGGAACACAGGAGAATATTCCAGGAAAACGATCGGGCGATCATGCCTGAGCATAGTGATCGCGCCCATCGACGCGCGATATTCCATGCCTTCGATATCCATCTTCAGAAGATCGACCTTGCCGATCGCGGAATGCAGCAGGTCGAACGGCATGATCGGCACGATATCGTGGCTTTGCTGGTCAGTACGTTTAGTGTCGCGGTCGCGGTCGATCACGTTGTTGTTACTCATGCCCTGGCGCGGCAGGCGCGCGAAGCCGAGATAGTCGGAGACGCCAAGTGGAAGAAGATGGACGTTGCCCAAACCGTTGAGAACGATGCTCTGCGCCAGCAGGCCGCAATTCAGCGAGCTGACCTCGATTGCGTAGACCGAGCCGCCCGGCAGCACCGCGCGGGCCGCCGGCAAGGTCAGCGCGCCAATGCTGGCGCCGACATCGACCACTGTCATGCCAGGTTTGCAGAGACTGAGAAAATACGGGATCACCCAGTTCTCATATCCCTCGGGCGCGTTGAGCTCGGTCGTCCAGCTTCTGGGCAGCAGGAACTTGCAGCCGAACGCCTCTATGACCGTCTGATCGGCGAACGCCTCTTTCGAACCCGACCGTATCTTGAACTCGGCCGAGTTGACGAAGGCGAGCGCAAGCCCCCGCTCATCGACCTGTCCCGATGCAAGGAGGTTCGTATGCAGGTCGCAGCCCACCGGATCCGCTGGGCGACCGAGCAGGGATCGATAGAACAGGTCCACGACCGCACGCGCATTTTCTATCGGCATCGGAGTTGCCATGGGAGTTTCCTTAGGAAGCCGGCCGCACGGCAAGTGCCGTGCATCAAAGAGTTGCGGGAATCTTGCTAGCTGACCTTGCGCCCGTACACGCGGAAGGCGTGGTGGCCGTCGTGATCGAAATGCTCAAGGCTCAGGCCTTCGAGCCCGGCATCGACGAAGATCTGCAGCACGCGCGTCATGTCGTAGTCGTACATGCGCATTCTGCCCGTCGGCATGACGTCGGTCGCGACAATAACCTCCAAATGCCGCCCGTCGAAACGCGAATAGCGCACGTCCTCGAGCGAGGGCTGGAGATGGTCGTTGGTGCGATAGGCCGTCAGATGGATCGACGCCACGCCGCCGGGCCGGAGGCGATCGAGCAATTGCCGCAGCAACGGAAAGCCGCGCTCGGGCATGATGTGCTGGAATACCAGGAAGCTGTTCACCCAGTCGGCCCGCTCGGCCAGGAGGCAGCCCTCGGCGAACTTCACATTCGCTACCCCGCGCAGTTCGCAATTCACCGCGGCCTCGGCAAGCATGCCGCGCGAGATATCGATACCCGTGACCCGATCGGCCATTTTCGCCATGGCCAGGGCCAGCCGCCCTACCCCGCAGCCAAAGTCTATCGCGTGGGTCGCGTGGAAGCCCTCTCCATATAGCCGGCGGATATGGTCGAGCGCGGCTCTCATGTCCTGTTCGCCGCTCGCGAAGAACTGGTCGCGAACATCGGCGGTCAGATTCTCCCGCAGATAATCGGCCGAGGAAAGGACACCGAAATAGGGTTCGGCGTCGCCGATCGCTGCCCAGTCGGAATCGGTACTGCGCATCGTCAAATCCTCATATGGTGGATGGCGGCACCGACACGGCCGCCATTTTGTGATTGTGGATCCCTGCCACCCTGTTTCCGGGCGAAGAATGTATAGGAAAAACCCATCGGCCCCAGCCGGTGATCAGGTGTGACCTCGATCAGCACCAGGCCGTGTTTTGCCAGAAGTTGGTGGACGGACGATTGGGGCAGCGCATGGATTTCGCCTGACCTGTCGGATGCCGGAGCCGCCGCCAGATAGGCGTCCGTGGCATAATGATACTCGTAGATATGGCAGGGCAGCTGGAAATGGGCATATCCGCCGGGCTCGACCAGAGCGAGACACCGATCGAGCAGTACCTCCATCACGGGAGGCGGCGCATGCTGCAGGAGCATGACGGAATGGAAGATGTCGCACCGCGTGCCCGAGCCGGCATCGAGAAAATCCCGCAGCGCCAGCAGCTCGCAACCGTTGAGACTATCCGAATCAATCGCACCCTGTGCACGTTCGAGCGCGGCCTTGCCGACCTCCACGCCGACAAAGCGGCCAAGCCGGTCAGTCACCGCTGCAGCGAGGAAACCGACATCGCATCCCAGCGCCAGCACCGATGCGCCGGGATCGAGCGAGATGCCGTTACGCCGTGCGACGGCGAACACACGATCGAGTTCCTCGGCGCCGATCTCAAAACGCCTGGCCCGGTTCCATTTCGCGCTTCGTTCGTCGAACAGCCGCGGGTCACGAAAAAGCTGGTCATAAGCGACGCCACGGCCGTCCCGCTCCCATCTCGCTACTGTCCGCAGCAGGAGATCGGCACGCTGCTCTTCACTGGCATCAAGGCAGATGCTGGCGGGATCGTACATGTCAGCGATCATCCCAGATGCACGATGAATTCTGCGCCGCACCGCCTCGGTGGAGGCCGCAAATCGCCGGATCAGCTCCCAAAGCGTCGACGCATTCGCCATCTGCATGACGGCGATGCTCGCATTCTCGACCTCGCGTTCGAGGAACAGGCTATAGCATTGCGCAACATCATTGAGCGTGGGCGGCCGATCCATGACAGATTAACCCGCGCACGCGGACCGAATGGCCGCAGGCCGGTTCGGCGCATTCGGAACAAAGGCATGGTGCGCTCGCGCCCGGCGGGACGTCATACCCGTCACTGGCTGAGCACCTTGGCCGTATAGAAGGGCGAGAAGAACAGGCTGAGCACCTGAATCGCCTTGGTCGGAATATTCGCGCCGGCGTTCGCCACGTAGATCACGTCGCGCGGATGCATCTCGAAGCGCTGGGCGAGGAAATAGCTCTCCGGCCGGCGCATGTTCAGGCGATAGGCAACCGGGCGCGCTCCGGAAGCCGGGGCGCCGTCATATTCCGCCGGCTCATAGCGAAAGACATAGATCGCCGCGGGGTCGGCCCGCTCGTCGGTGGGGCCGCCGCCACGTCCGATCGCCTCGATGAGGGAGACGCGGGGACTCTGGAACGGAATCTCCGAAACCTTGCCCGAAGCGCCCAGGACAGTGAAAGTGCGGGGCCGGAAGGTGATCGACACGCGATCCTGCGGCAGGAGCTGGAGATCGTCCCCCCCGCCTGGCTCTATGGCGCTCAGAGGCGCTTCGGCCGACTGGTCGGCGCGATTGACCTTCACGATGCTGTCGAGGCCGGGATTGGATGAGCCGCCGGCAATCGCGATCGCGTCGAGCACTCTTTCCCGCGCAAGCGTGAGCGGGATCCGTCCCGGCTTCTTCACATCGCCTTGGACGATCACGGTATTGTTCACATTCTCGCGAATGCTGACCATGACCTGCGGATTCTCGGACGAGCGGTGATAGACCTGGGTCAGTTCCTCGGCGAGGTCGTCCGGCGTCTTGCCACGGGCATCGATCCTGCCCGTCCAGGGCAAGGTGATCCGGCCATCCCGGCCTACCGTGACCGGCGGCAGATTCTCGCCCGATCCCGTCGCCGGCGTGAATCCCATCGATGCCGCCCGCGATCCGAACAGGGTCGACCCGACCTCATAGACGGAGATCTGCAGCACATCACCGGGGCCGATCGTGTCGACCTCGCCGGGCAGCGCAAGCGTGGCAAGCCGGCCGCGACCGGTGGACGGCACCGCCGTGATCCGTGCCAGCGCGCCTTCGTCCACATCGACGATGTCGAACGCATCGAGTTGCTTCTGCGCACGATTGATATCGCCCGCGGTCGGTCCGCTGGACGGGAGGGTCGCGCATCCGCCCATCAGCAGCGACGGCGCGATCACGATCAGGACACGCAGGGCATGGCTCGGTCTGGCGCGGAACGTCACATCGATTCTCCGGTGATGGCGATCTTCGGGTCGGCCGGCCTGCGCGAGCGCATCGTCGGGACGGGCCGGGCCATCAGACGCAGATGAAGGGCATGGATGCGCGCCTGATAGTGCGCCATCGTGAAATCCCGGGCGCGGCGCTCGCCGGCCGCAGCCAGGGCCGCGCGTAGGCCATCGTCTCTGTCCAACTCGATCAGGGCGGTACGGATCGCGACGATGTCATAGGGGTCGACGAGACGACCCGCATCGCCGAGGATTTCGGGCAGCGCCCCCTCGGTGCCGGCGATAACCGGTACACCCGCCGCCATCGCCTCGAGCACGGGCAACCCGAACCCCTCGTACAGCGACGGGAAGACCACCGCCCGTGCGCCACGGACAAGCAGATCGAGATGGTCGGTCGGCAGATAGCCAAGGCGCCTGATTCGTTCCCTCACGCCAGCCGGCGCGCCATGGGGAGCGGTGAGCAGCCGCAATTCTTCCTGCGCGCACCACGCATCGGGACCGGCGATCACCAGGGGGGTGTCGATAGCGGCGCCCAGATACGCCTCGATCAGGCGACCAACATTCTTCTTGGGCTCGATGGCGCCGAAGAAGAGGAAATATCCCTGCGGCGCGAGATCGAAGATCGCGCTCAGGCTCCTGCGATCGTCCGCGGCGGCCGGGACGGGAGCACGCCGTTCAGGCAATGCCTGATAGCTGTTGGTCACTTTTTCCGGAGCAACCGGCAGGTAAGCGAGAATATCGCGGCGGGATATCTCGGAGACTGTCAGGATATGGGCGCTTTCTGCGACGCAGGCATGCAGCAGACGCTCGTGATACCTTTTGTCCTCAAGGCTGAGATAGGGAAGACGGAGCGGTACCAGGTCGTGGATCGTGTAGACGTTCCGGCTGCCGACCATCCGGACCGGTACGGGATAGGTCCAGTGCATGATCGCAGGCGGATCAGGGACCCGCACCGGCAGAAGCCTGCCATAACGCCGCAGATAGCGCGCGCCCAGATAGAAGAGCCGGTCGAGGGTGAACAGGCGGTCGAACGCAGGCACCCGGTCCGCGATGCCTCTGCGGATCACGCGACCGCCCATCGGGACCTCTACGAGCTGCCGTGTTGCGGGGCTGAGCATCAGCCGCCGAAGATGGCCGACTGGGCTCCGGCGTGTCGGGGCCTCAGCGCCCGACCGCCCTTCCGCGAGCGCGGCAAAGAACAGGGTTTCGCGTTGTTCCGGCGCGGAGTTCGGCGCGACATTCAGGCCATAGACAAGATCGACACGACGCCCCAGCCCCGAACAGGCTTGGGCAAGTGTGCGGGCGTAGGTCGCCACCCCGGTGCCATGCGGCATGGCGAGGTTGAAGCCGTCGATGCCGATCCGACCAGGCTGCGGGTCTGTCATCGCAGGTCGCCGTCGATGGTCGGCTCTTTGGCCAGGGCATCGGCATAGAGCGCGCGCAACCGGCGTTCATAAAGGTCGATCGCGAAGAGACGCCCACGCTCGAAACCCGAGGCACGCAGGCGCGCGCACAGGGCATCGTCATGGCAGAGCCGGGTGATCGCCCGCGCCATCGCATCCAGATCGAGGGGATCGACGAGCAACGCCGCATCGCCGGCAACCTCGACGGTGGCCCCCCTGTTCGAGGTGAGAACCGGGCACCCCAACGTCATCGCCTCGGCCACCGGCAGGCCAAATCCTTCGGCAAGGGACGGGAAGAGCAGCGCCCGTGCCCGACGCATCATGCCGATAAGATTTGCCCGAGGCATCCAGGGCAGCCGGATGACGCCGGGGAAAGTCCGCAGATCGGCTTCCAGCCGCTCCTCGCCCGCGACCGAGGGACCGACGATCGCCAATGGAAGCCGGGCACCGCTGAGGGCGTGCGCCCGGGCGATACGGCCCAGATTCTTTCTCCGCTCGACGCGGCCGCAAAAAAAGAAATAGCGCCCGGACTGCAGAACCTGGGGAAGCGGCGGGTCCGACTGGAGCGGCATCTCGATCGCTTGCAGCGTATTGGTGACCCTGTCCGCCGGAACATTCAGGCGATCGATCACGAGGTCCCGGACCGTCTCGGATACGGTGACCAGGCGATGCGCCTTACGCACGATCCGTTGCAGGATCGCGGCGTGGCGCGGCTGCGGAATCGGGGTGAGATCCGGATCCGTGAGCGGGATCAGATCATGGATCGTATAGAGATTTCGTGCGCCCACCACATGGAGCGGAACGGGGTAGGTCCAGTGCATCACCTCCGGCGGCCGGTCGAAGGCGACGGGCAGCAAGCGGCCATGCAGGTTGAAGAATATCTGTGCTTCGCGGAAAATGTCCCGCGCGACCCATTGTACCGGCGCCTCTTCGAGCTGTCGATGCGCGACGGCCGCCCGGGTCGATGTCTGCGCCGCCGCTATCCAGCGGGCAACGCGCGAGCGCTGCGGCCCGCCTTGCCCGCGACCATCGTCGAGGACCACCGATACCGCCCCCGCCCCCGCCAGGCAGCCGGCGAGCACACGCGCATATGTCGCGACGCCGGTTCCGGCGACATCGCACAGCATCCGGCTGTCCAGGCACACCTGGACCGGCGCACCATCATTGAGCAACTCGACGCGCCGGACGAAATTCGAATCGTAGAGCTGGCGTATCCGCTCGCTGTTGGAAAGGACCCCCGTCATGCAAGGTTGCGTCCGACATGCGTAAATCCGGCTTGACGACCCGTGCTGTGCACCGACAATGCGCGGCGGCTGCAAGGATTCGCACGATGATCCGGTTCAAGAGCGTCTCGATGACCTATCACGCGCGGAACCTGCGCAAGACGGTGCTCCGGAAAGCGGGTTTCACGATCGGCCATGGCGAAGCGATCGGCATTTGCGGCGCCAATGGCGCGGGCAAATCGACGCTGCTGCGGCTGATCGCCGGTGTGGAGATGCCCACGGCAGGACGGATCGACCGCAGAATGTCCGTTTCCTGGCCGATCGGTTATACGAGCGCGTTCCAGGCGAGCCTCACCGGTGCCGACAACGCCCGGTTCATCGCGCGGATCTACCGACGCCCGATCGACCCGATGCTCGATTTCGTGGAAAGCTTCGCCCAATTGGGCCCCTATTTTCGTCAGCCCGTCAAAACCTATTCCGCCGGCATGCAGGCGCGCCTGGCCTTCGCCGTCAGCCTCGCAATCGATTTCGAATGCTATCTGGTCGATGAGGTCACCGGCGCCGGGGACGAACGCTTCCGCGAGCGTTGCCACATCGCCCTGACCGAGCGCCGCCAGAGGAGCACCCTGATCATGGTGTCGCATGATCCGGCTACGCTGCTGACCTATTGCGACAGGGGGGCGGTGCTGAAGGACGGTCGGCTGACCTTCTACGATACGATCAACGAGGCCCTCGAAGTCCATCATTGGCAGCAGCTCCAGGCCGCCTGAAGCACCGGTCGCGGCCGCCCGACAGGCGGGCGCGCCTTAAAGCTGGGGATCGAGAGACGGGCGCGTCCGGTCGTACACCGATGAATGGCTTGAACCACCTGTCCGCTTCCCCGCCCGATACCGCCTGGGCCAACGGCTTGTTCACACCGCGCCGGAAGCACGAGCGTGCCCGCTGGCCGGCGACTCGGATGTATTCGAATCCAAGCGGGCTTCCGCTAGGTGTTTCCACAGCGCCCGGAAAAATGGCCCAGGCCGATGTCGGGCAATCCGGTTCTGGCCAATTTTGGAACGCGTCGCCTGTCGTCCATCCATCAGCCCGTGTATCGGGAACGCAAACTGGATTACCGTCAGCTATGGATGTACCCTGGCAGCCCATTGATGGATGACGAGGAGGAGACCGGTCCCTTCCTCTGCGCTGTTGCGGCTGCGTCGGTGAATGATGCGATCCTGCTGCTCGATGGCATGCAATGTGAGGCTGATCCCCTTCTTCGGCGCGCGCTCGGCATCCTCGTCGCGCTCGCCGCCGCCGGCACGGATGACGGACAGGTGCTCACACCCGCGCTTTCGGCATCGGCCATCGATCTGCTGGTGCAGCAACGGCTGCACGAAACCGAAATGCAGCAGGCGAACGATGCCTCGTCGCGCCTTAACAAGCGGCAGGCTCATGCCCCGGCGGCCAAATTCGATCCCAAACTTCAACGCGCCATCATGCTGATGATCGAGGCGGTGTCGCTGCTGGACCAGATCGACGATCCGGTCCCGGTCACCCATCTGCAATTGGCGATCGACCGGGCGATTGGCGCCGGAAGCGACCTGATCGGCCTATCGACCGGCCGACAGCCCAACTGACGGCACCCCGACGCGCTTCGCTATCAGCGCGTGACGGGAACCGCCGCCGGAATGTCCGCCACCGGCAGACCGGCCCGCTGCCTGCGCCGCCACCGACCCGGGGGTGTTCCCATGACGCGCGAGAAGGACGTGATGAAGTGGCTCTCATCGAAATAGCCGCATTCCGACGCGATCTCCGCCAGGCTGAGTTCGCCGTCCCGCAACAGCCCGAGCGACTTGCTGATCCGCTCCCGCTGATACCAGCGACCGGGCGCCACGCCGACGGAGTTCCTGAACGCCTTCGAAAAATGCGTTGCCGATATGCTGAGCCTGGCGGCAATGTCGGGGACGCACAGGCCCGTCTTGAGCTGCAGCGACATCACGTCCAGCGCGAGTTTCACCTGCCATGGCGCCAACCGTGCGCCCATATATCCGCGACGGGATTCCTGATCAGCCGTACGCGAAGAATCACCGGATTCGGGATCCTGTCTCGCCATCGTCATCTCCTCGGGACGCAATGGAAAGCGCCCGATCGCGGGGGCGATCGAGGTCGATCTCCTGCGGCGCGGATACCCGGAGCGGAGGAATCCGCTGCTCCGGCCATCGTTGCTCTATTGCTCCTACTTAAAGGACACCTGAGCGGAGCGATTTGGCAGGCCCGAATCCATATTTCCGTAATTTATTTTATTTCAGCGACTTACTGCACTGCAGGCGCGGTGGGCCATGCACCGGAGAGTGCGGAAGACGGTAAGCGGGTGAACCGCTATCATTGCGCACATCGGAAGGAACCGGGCGGCGATCAAAGGCGGATATGGTCGGGTGGCAGGTCCTTTTGATACCGCCCGTACATGGCAGTGTACGCAGCCTCCAGCTTGCGGGCCGTGGAGGCCGGATCGAACAGCGACGACGCCTCGCGGCTGGACCGAAGTTTCTCCCGGATTCGGACGAACTGCGTCCGGTCGAGCGCAAGCGAGACGGCCCGCGCCTGATACTCCGCCAGGTCGGTCGTCACCAGTTCGGGAAGATCCATCGCGTTCAACAGGCTTGCCGCGACACGCGCAGCGAAGGATTTACCGGCACAGGTCAGGAGCGGCAGCCCCATCCGCAACGCGTCGCTCGCCGTGGTGTGGGCATTACAAGGCGATGTATCGAGGAAGAGATCGGCCAATCTCAGCCTGTCCAGATGCCGGTCGCCGGGCAGACGCCCCGCGAAGACGAGGCGATCGGCCTGCACGTCTCGTTCGACGGCGACCCGCTGCAGATCGCTTCGCGCCGCATCTTGGTTCATCCACAGCCACAGCACGCTGGACGGAACCTGCCGCAGGATGCTCATCCACACGTCGAAGATGTCGGGCGTGATCTTGTAGCTTTGATTGAAGCAACAATAGACGAAGGCGTCTTCAGGCAAGCCCATGCTGGCGCGCGTGGCGCGTTCGGGCACGTCGAACAGGCCGAGATTGGGTTGATAGCTGCCGGGAAGAAAAACGATCTTCTCGGAATAATAAGCCTCGGACCCGGCGGGAATGATAGACTCGTCGGCGATCAGATAGTCGATGGCGGGAATGGAGCATGTCCCGGGGAAACCCAGATAGCTCGCCTGGACCGGCGCCACCCGCTCGACAAAGGCTGCCGTCCTGTTCCCCTGGGTAAATCCCTTCAGGTCGATCGCGATATCGATACCGAGATCGCGCGACAGCCGGACGATTTCCGAACTATCCCGCTTTCTGACATCGATGAACCGATCGACAGCACGCTCGGTACGCCGCCGCGTGGTGTCTGCGACATCCGGACCGAAGGAGATCGCCGTTATCTCGAAGCCTTCCCTGTCGTGCGCCTCCAGCGTCTCCAGGAACAATCGCATCGTCGCATGATCGCGAAAGTCAGCGGAGAAATAGCCGATGCGAATACGATCCCGCCGCGGATATTTCGGCCCGATCGGCCGGGCCTTCAGGTTGGGGAGCTCGTGGTGCACGAACAATCCGGCGCATTGCCGCTGAAGGGCGGGATCGTCGATCGTCGTGACAAGGTCGAAAGGCGCAATCAGCCGGCCGCCGGCCTGGACCGATTGTCGGATCATCTCGCGCTGCAGGTCGAAATCCTGCCACCGCGCAAGCCGCATCGCCGCGTGGAAGCGACTGCCCAACTCGTAAGGAAATTGGGGTGCTATCTCCAGGGCGCGATCGTGACTGGCCAGCGCGCCCTCGACATCACCCATTTCATTCAGAAGATGCGCTCGGCTGTGCCACGTCTGCGGATCCTGTGGATTGAGCGCCAGGGCCCGATCGAAACAGCTCAGAGCATCCGCACGCCGGTCGAGCTGCACACAGGCCATGCCCAGATGGCTGAACGCATCCGCATTACCCGCATCCAGCGCAAGGATCCGTTGATAGCAGGACATCGCCAGATCGGGCCGGTTGGTCTGGAGCATGATGTCGCCGAGACCTAGCAGCGCATCCGTCACTGTTGGATCGAGCGCCAGTGCCTGCTCATAGCACCATATGGCCTCCTCAGGTCTGGCAAGCGTCGACAGAAGTTCGGCCAGATTGACAAGAATCTCCTGCTGCCTGGGTTCGATCGCCAGGGACTTGCGATAGGATTCCACCGCCTCTTCGACCCGCATCAGCTTGACCAGGGCGTTGGCCCGATTGTTGTGCGACTGGACCTGCAGTGAATCCAACGCGATCGCGCGATCGAAACTGGCGATCGCCTCTCCCAGGCGGCCGAGCGCGATGAGCGTATTGCCCCTGTTGTTATGGGCCGGCGCGAAATCGGGAAGTGCGCCGACGATCTGGCTCTGGACGTCGAGCGCTTCCTCGAGCCGGTCAAGGCCCTTCAGGACGTTTGCCCGGTTGTTCAATGCGTTCAGGTTGTCGGGGTCGAGCGCGACGGCGCGATCGAGGCTCGCAAGTGCTTCATGCAGGCGGCCCGTCTGTGCCAGCACAATACCGCGAAAATCATAGGGATCGGCCCGCGTCGGATCCAAAGTGATCGCCTGGTCGTAGCTGGCGAGCGCCGGCTCCACCCGCCCCAGATCCGCCAGGACGTTGCCGCGGTGGCAATGTGCCGGCGCGGCATCCGGGTTCATGGCAATGACGTCATCGTAACATCGCAACGCCGCTTCGGCATCGCCGGCCTGATGGAGCCCCGCAGCGCGCTGAAGAAGGGCGATCATGTCAGGCTGGTCCCCGCGGCTCATCGACCGGCTCTCCGATCGCTGCGCGATGCGGGGATGGCAACGCGCCGCCCCCGCCAGCCCTTTGCATGTGCCGGCATGGCAGTCCCTTCGACCGAAGACACGTCGTCACCTGGGCAGCACGACATGAGACCTCAGCGTGCCGCGGCGATTAGGGTGGCGCCCGGCGAAACGCGGCAAGTCCCGAGGTAAAGATGCTTCAGGTCGAACGTCACGGCGTCGTTCGCCTTCGTCATGAACAGGGTCGCCTGCCCCTTGGCCGCATCGATCCGATCGATGATGATGAGATTGTTCGCCACGTCGCTGATCGGCGTGGTCATCTCGACCCGCTCCGGCCAGAGATCGACGACGCGATCGAATGGAAGATCATGGGCCTCGATCGCGATCCCGTCCGGATCCGCCACGATCTTCGTCTGCGGATTGACCGGCTCGGCGGGTGCGGTTGCCGAAGGCGGCGGCGTGGTGCGTGTCGGAATTGCGGGCAGGAATAGCCTGAAGGGATGGCGCCCCTCATAGACATATTCCGACGGTGCCTGAATCCGGCTCGGATCGAAGTTGGTGATTCGCCCCAGCGTGCAATTCAGCAGCCGCGCCGGCAGCAAGGTCGGCGGAGACGTTGCAGCCGCCACAAGTGCGGGGGTTGCGGCCGCCTGCACGGGCAACGGCGCCACAGTTGCCGGGGACACGGTCGACGCGGCCACGGCTCCGGCGTGCCTGCGGGTGTCATCGTCACCGTGCCGATTGACGACCGCGGAGATTCCCAAGACGGCGATCGACGCCGCCACGCCGAGCTTGACGATCATTTTCCTGTTCCACTTCGCAGCTGCAGACATCTCATAGACCTTTGACCGGATCCGTTGCGGTGAAAGTTTTTGCCAGAATTCTACAATTTTCACAAATCCTCCATCGATCAAAGAGATCAGATGTGGGAATTATCTATAAGCAAATGGCATCATCATGTTGCACGCGAATGACATTGCAGTTCAATTTCAACTTAAACTTGATGCCAAACACATTGTTCACTGAATTTGTTGAATATTGAGCCAATTAAGTTCATATAATACCAAAGTTACTTACGATTCGCGAAAGCATTTACTTGTCATGAAGGGCTCGTTTAACGATCAGCATATCGTGGGATGGCCCATGTCTCAGCCGGGCGCGCCCGGTGAAGACTTTGGTCGATCCTGCGCACGATAGCCGTTCTCGCATGTCGGATCGGACTGGAAGGCGGGACAGCGTCATCTCCCGGCTGGCACGGCTCATGGCGCATCTAGTGCCGGTCACGGCCGTGGCGGCAATGGGAGTACCGGCCCATTCACAAAGCTATCAGCCGGCACCCGTCGAGGATCGGACTCGTGCCGCGGAATGCCTTACGCTCGCCGTAGCCTATGAAGCGGGATATGAAAGCACCGAAGGACAGCAGGCGGTCGCCGAAGTCATCTTGAATCGCGTCCGCAACCCATCCTTTCCCAAGACGGTGTGCGACGTGGTGTTCGCCGGCTCGACCCGGCGCACAGGATGCCAGTTCTCGTTCACGTGCGACGGGTCATTGTATCGCCGTTTGCCGGGCCGGGTCATGCTCGCCGCGCGAACCGTCGCCGAGGATGCGCTTGGCGGACGCATTCCGTCCCGGGTCCCCGGGGCGACTCATTATCACGCGGATTATGTGAATCCTTATTGGGCCCCGACGCTTGTGCGCGTAGCGAAGATCGGCGCCCACATCTTCTACCATCCCACCGGGGCGAATGCCGCGGGGACTCCGGGAGCGGTTCCGCTTCCCGCGATGGCGGGCCCGGCTATCGCCGCAACAGGCTCGACGCCAGGCAACCCGCCACCCTTTGCACCCTGGGGACTGACGCCTTCGGGTATCGCTTCGCCACAGCAGGGCGGATTGCCCCAGGCGTCAGTCCCATGAACGGATGAGATAGGCGCGGCTTTCCTCGTCCCCGGTCAGTTCGACGACGGCGCGTCGGGTCGCACGCGCGCCACCGGGCAAGACGGCATCCGCCACGATCGTGAGCGGCCTGCCTTTGAGATCGGCCGTTTCGGTGAAGTTGACCGCGACCCGCTGCCCGGCAATCTCGCGCGCGCGATCGATCGCCTCCGCGCCACCCTCATGGCCGCCCTCTCCCATGATCGCCAGGGTGCGCGGACTTGCGTAGCGTGGGTCGAAGCCGGCCATTGCCGTGTAGGTGGTCGCCAGCGGCTCGATGCGGTCGATCGTCGCCGCATCGAATCCGCGAATGCTGCGCAGTTCCCCGATCGACGCCAGGAAGCCGTTCGGCGGACGGAGCCCAACCGAACGGTAATACCCGTCCTCGGCGCCGAAGGGCCTGACATCCTCATCGTCGTCGATCCAGTCGAGCAGGGAATCGCGGGCGATCAGCAGCCGGTCGCCGGTCAGCCCGACCATCTCGAGCAATCGCAGCGCCTGTTTCTCGTCGAGCTGGCTGATCGGGACCTTACCCCGCTCGTCCTCAATGCGGACGCCGATCCGGGCCTTGCCATAGGTCACGCTTCGTGCCTGACCGTCGATCGACCAGCGTTGGGTCGCGTCGGCGGTGAGCAGCTTGGTCATCGCCAGCGCAAAGCCTGCATCGGCAGCCGCGCTCGCCTGCAATTGGGCCTGCTCGGCGCCGGCATCCTCGATGCCCATGCGCGTGGCCGATAAAACCGTCAGCGCCATGGCAGAGAATACGGCGATGCTCGCCACCGCGGCCACCAGGGCATAACCGTCCTCCCGCTTGCGCCTCACGGTATCTTGCCCTGTGTCTTGAAGGGCTCGAGCGTACGCAGCTTCGCACGCAGCTCTTCAGTGACCGCCCGGCCGTCGTCGGGTGTGCGCAGGACGTGCGGTTTTAGCAGGACGATCAATTCGGTGCGATTCTGCATGGTGCTATGGTCGCCGAACAGCGCACCGACGACCGGCAGGCGCGACAGGAACGGAACACCGTTCTTCCCGAAGCTCTTGGAATCCCGGAACAATCCACCCAGGGCGATGACCTGGCCATCCTGCACCGCGACCGATGTCGATACCCGGCGGGTCGATATGGTCGGCGATGTGTCTGAAGCGCTGGTGGTCGAGGTCGGATTCGGGTTCACGTCGCTGACCTCCTGCGAGATGTCGAGCAGGACCAGCCCGCCCGCATTGACCCGCGGCGTGACCTTCAGGATCACCCCGGTGTCGCGATATTCGATCGAATTGACGATCGGCGCATTCGGATTATCGACACTGACGGCGTTGCCGGCCGACACCGGCACCTGATCGCCGACCTGGAGTGCTGCCGTCTGGTTGTTGAGCACCACCAGCTTCGGCGCCGAGACCACCTTTATGTTGGTGCGCTGCTCGAGCGCGTTCAGCGTCGCCGAGATGTCGCTGTTCGAAAAGAAATAGGAAAAGCCGGGCGCGGGAGATGCCAGGGTGCCGAGGGATTTGGTCGGGGTCCCGGCAAAATTGCTGTTGCCGCTCAGAAAATTCCACTGGAGGCCATAACGCAACTGGTCGGTGAGCGTGACCTCGGTGATCGCTGCCTCGATCAGGACCTGGACCGGGGCCACGTCCAGCTTGCGAAGCGCATCTTCGATCATCGCATAGTCGCGTGGCGTGCCATAGATGACGATCGCGTTGTTCACCTCATCGGCGGTGATACGACCGCCCGTCCCCAGCCCCCGCGACGCGGTCTGATCCCCCTGGGCGGTGGCGGGTGCGGCACCTGCCCCACGAGGTGCCTGGGCGGCGGCACCCGGCGTCTTCCCCGCAGCGGTATTCGTCGTCCGGCCGACGGCGCGATCGGGCTCGGCAAAGGGGTCGGCATCGATATCGCCGCCGGAATCACCGCCATTGCCCAGCGCGCTATTCAGGGTGCGGGCCAGATCGCGGGCGCGCCCGTTCTGGACCCGATAGACGAACACGCGGGATTCGGCGCTTTCGCCCTCCCGATCGAGGATCTCGATCCAGCGCCTGACATCGTCGAGATATTGCCGCTGCGCCGTCACCGCGAGGATGCCGTTCATCCTTTCCATCGCGATCAGGCGCACCAGCCCCCGTGTCGGGGCGTCACTCGCGTTGATCAGTTTTTCGAGTTCGGGGACGATGAGCCGGGCATCGGTCCGTTGGGGCACGAGAAGCGCGAAGTTCATGTTCCGCAGCCAGTTTACATCGAACTGCTTCAACAGGTCGCGTGCGCTGCTGCGTTGCCCGGTCGTTCCGGCGATCGTCACGCGATTGCCCGTCGCATCGACTGCCGTGACAACGCCCGGCAGGGCGCCGTCGAGGACCTTGCGGACCTCCTCGGCATTGATGAACTGGAGGCTTATGACTTCGGTACCATATCCGACGGTATCGGCCGCAACCGGTGCTTGCGCTGCCGCTGT
Organism: Sphingomonas sp. P3_C6; assembly: GCF_056402595.1. Lineage (NCBI taxonomy): Bacteria > Pseudomonadati > Pseudomonadota > Alphaproteobacteria > Sphingomonadales > Sphingomonadaceae > Sphingomonas > Sphingomonas sp. P3_C6. The sequence continues at coordinate 54,521 of NZ_JBFUHB010000022.1, read as the reverse complement.
GGTACGGACCATGTAACCGTCGCCAACCGGCACGAGCGCGAGATTGGCCGCACGGAGCGCGGTCTCGAACAGGCTCAACACCTCCGATCGGGCGATCGTGCCCGGTGTGACCAGCGAGACCTGGCCGGTTGCGCCTGGGTCGACCGCAACCGGGATGCCCGTCATCTCCTGAACCGACTCAGCCACCGCCCGGACATCCGCGTTCGGCAGATTGACGCTGATCGTCCCAGCCCGGGGATACCGCGCCGTGCTCGCCGGGGACGTCTGCGGCACGGGCGCCTCGCCGCCGACGATCGTCGAGCGGACGTCTGACGTCGCCTGTTCGGCCTGGGCGACGATCGCCGGTGGCTTGGGCATCTCGATCGGCTGCCGGGCCTGTGGGGTAGAGCATCCCCCGATCGCCAGGCTTGCCGTCGCGGCGCCGAGCATGAGTATCGACCTTGGTTTCATCATGGGTTCCCCGTCGCCGCCGCAGTCGCCGGGAGGGGGGCCCTCGCACCGAATGGGACAGATATCTGTTCTTCCTGGCGCGTAAGCAGCGCCTGATTGTCGCGAATGGCCTTCAACCGCCATTCGCCGATCTGTCCGCCGATCCGCACCCTGGCGGTTCGATTGTCCGGCCGCTGCACCACGGCGAAGACATCGCGGCCGATGCCGACCGAACCGATGATCGCGATGCCGGCAAGGGGGCTCGCGCCGGCGCCCGCGCTCACCGCGACGGGGGCGAACATCGATCTCGCCAGAATGATCGAGGTGCCCGTCGCGCCGGAGACGGCCGGGACGGCCGCGACCGTGCGCCGCCCGCCGACCGGGCCGGCCGGTGGCAATTCGATCGCGTCGACCGTCAGCAGCTGGACGGCAAGCGCCGCGACCAGCAGCGCCGTCAGCAACAACGGCAGGCTCGCAGTCCTATCGAGCGCTGGCGGGGCGGAGGGGAATTGAAACTTCAATTTGCACATCCATGGTTGAAAGCTGGCCGTTCACGAGCGCGTCGTTCGCGCCGACCGAGAGGGTTTCTACGACCAGCCAGGGCGGGCCGTTCTGCAACTGGTCGAGAGTCGCCGTCAGTTGCCGAAGGGTCATTCGGGCGGATGCGCGTGCACGCACCCAGCCGGGTCGCCCCTCCCCGTCACCGGCTTCGCGGAACTCGGCGCCCGCGCGCTCGATCGCGCGCCGGAGACGCTCCTTCAGCTGCTCGCGCCCCGCCTCAACGCCCCGCGCCTCGATCACGAAGGAGCCGATTGCCCGGCGCCGTTCTTCCGCCTGCCGGCGCAATCGCGGGATCGATCCGATGGTGCGCAGGTTATGGACATAGCGCAGGGTCAGTTGGTCCCGCCGTTCGGCGCGTGCCGCGAAGCCCGCCATGATCGGCGCGACCACGCCGAGATAGGCAAGTGCGACCAGGCCCGTGAGGATCAACAACGCCATCAGGCGTCGTTCGCGGGGCGACGTGGCCCGGATCATCTGCCGACGATCCTCGCCGAGAGATCGAACGGATCGCCCGCCGGCACCGTTGCTTGGCTCTCATCGGTCAGCGACCTGACCTCGGCGAAATCGCCTGTACGGCGGAGTGCCGTCGCGACATCGGTGCGCGGCGGCTTGTATCCGGTGAGCCTGACGGTCGCCCCGTCCCACACATAGCGCTGAAGCCACACGCCGGGGGGCAAAGCACGGCTTACCGCCACAAGGCTGCGCTGCGGATCATGAGCCTGTCGGAGCGCCGCGGATCGTGCCACGAGCGCTCCGTCGCGCTGGATACGGCGCGCGATGATCTGCGCGACGGATACGGCAGGCTGCTGCTCCTGCACGATCTGCTCCAGGCGCTGGGCGGATGCAGCATCGCGCCAGATCAGCACCCCGAGATTGAGCGCGACCAGGAATGCGACAAGCACCCAGAGCATCGGCGTCACGCTGCGCGGCTTCGCGATCAGGCCCGCCTCGCGCATCGCGGGAGCGAAGTCGATGGGAACAGGCGTCGTTCGCTCTTCATGTATCAGCACATGTACGGCGATCACGCCGGTTGCGGTGATCGCCGTCGCAACGTCCTGCGCGATATCGGCCGGCAATCCTGCGACCTCAACCATCGTCCTGCCCGAAACGAGAGCCGGCCCGAGCAGGCGCGCGGCCACGACGGTCGAGCCGGCCGCGAACGGCAGCAACATGTCCCTTTCCAGCACCAGCATATGCTGGAGGTCCCGGGCGCTGAGCGGTGGCCGTTCGATCAGGCGGGTGAGGCAAAGCGCCTGCGGCACCGTGACGATGGCGCGAAGGCCGGCTCGTGGCGCAGCCCCCATGGCACCGACGACGCTGCGTTCGTACCGGAGCTCGCCTGCCTGGAAGAGGAGGCGCGGCAAATTATCGCTGCGGTGACGGCGCCAGTTTACGGGGGCAAGCCCCTGCAACTCATTGACCCACCAATGCCATCCCTGCAGCAGCCATCGCCCGATGGTGTGCATGTCGGCGTCGAGAAGCCCCCGGCCACTCACAATTCTTCTCCGCAACGGCCGGTGAAAGCATCGATCCGGCATGGCGCATTCTTTGTCGCGCGCGGCCTGACGATAAGGTCGGGCCAGGTCCGGCGCCCCGCATCGGCAAACTCGACCCGGAGCCGGATCAGGTCAGGCAGGGTCGAGCGATCCCACCAGCGATCCTGCCAGCCCCGCTCGACGCCTGCGCGCGGCGGACCGAGATAGCTGATCGATATATCCCGCACGCCCCGCAGCAGCGTGTTCGGCGTCCAGCCGATCAGGTCGCCTCCTTCCCCGGACTGGACGGCGAGGCTGCGGATGCTGCTGTTGTAGAGGACCAGCTCCCCGACGGAGGTGCGGGTCAACCGGAAGCGCTGCAGCGCATCAGGCGCCAGGCGATCGAGCGGCGGGCCGACAAAGGTAAGGACGCCCGCCGTGCCGCGAAGCTCGATGATCGACCGCGCCGAGTCGGTGCGCGTGACCGGACGCAGCCGCTCGATCGTTGCACGCAAGACGCGCTGGGCCGCAATCACCTTTTCCAGGCTGGAGGTGTCCGTGCGCTCGCGCGCGGCGACAAGGCCGGCCATGGCCAGCCCCTGAAGCAACAGGGCGGCCGCCATGCCCATCAGCGCGAGGCTCACAAGCAATTCGATCAGGGTGAATCCCTGTTCGCCGGGATGGAACCGGTCCCTCCGATGCGGGCGCCGACACGGCGTCATTGCTCGAGCCGCAATGTGCGCACGCTGACGAGCTCACGGCCGCTGGCGCCTTCGGCCACTGTGATGCGCAGCTCTTCAAGTGCTACGCCGCTGCTGCGCGCGCCGCTTTCGCCCCCATGACGGGCGATCCGCCAGGACAGGCCGTTCCACTGTCCCTGGTCCAGCCGCCGCCCCGCCCCGCGCGCGATCCCTGCCTGCGCCAGGAGCGACTGCCCCAGCATCACCGCTTCGCGCCTTCGGGCAAGACCGTGTGCCGCCTGGGCATTGGCGCTGATCGCCTCGAACAACATGCCGACCATGCCGGAAATCACCAGCAGCGCGACCAGCGTCTCGATCAGGCTGAACCCCGCCTCGGAGGAGCGTCGCGTCATCGGGTGCGCTCGATCGAGCCGGTGGCGGCCCGGATCGTCCAGCGCCGCTCCTGGCCTTGGCCGGCAACGGTGACCCGGCCGCCAGTAGCGGTACCGTCCGCAAAGAAGAGGATCGCGCCATCGGGCAAGGTCGCCAGGACGGTATCCGGCAAATGATCGACGGTGTCGCCGAAACCGAAGCCATGCCGGTCGGCGGAAACCGCGAAACGCGCGGCGCGACCGGTGGCGATCGATCGCGCCCGTGCGGCGTGAAGCAAGCCCTCGACCCGTGTCGCCGCTTCGACGAAAGCCTGCCGGCGCATCGCCTTGTCGACCGAGGGGAAGGCGATTCCGGCAATCAGAGAAAGAATAGCCAGTATCACGAGCATCTCGAGAAGGGTGAAGCCGCCGCTATGGTGCCGCCGTGGCGGGACGCGCTTACCAGCTGCCGACATCTCGCGCCTCGCCAGTGCCGCCAGGCTGTCCGTCGGAGCCGAGACTATAGACGTCGATCTCGCCATGCTCGCCCGGGACCTTGAGCAGATAGGTTCGCCCCCAGGGATCGACGATGGCCGATTGATCGGGGAGATACGGTCCGTTCCAGTTGGGCATGGTCGCAGGCGCCTTGACCAGTGCGGCCAGCCCCTCTTCCTGGGTCGGGTACCGGGATGCGTCGAGCTTGAAGAGGTTCAGCGCGGCGACGACGTTCTTGGCCTGGACCCGGGCCGATTGCGACTTCGAGCTGTCGAGATAACGGATGACCTGGGGGCCGACGATCGCGGCGAGCAGCCCCAGGATCGCCAGCACGACGAGCAACTCGAGCAGCGTGAAGCCGCCTTCTCCGCGGTGTCTTTTCTGATGCATGTTCCCGTCTCGCTTCATGATGGCAGTGCCAGATCGTTGAATCCCAGGATCGCCGACATGATCGAGGCGATGATCCCGGCAACCGTCGCGCCGAGCACTACGGTGATCAGGGGCGTGAGGATGCCGATCAGGCGTTCGAGTCGCGTCCTGACGTCGCGGTCCAGGACATTGGCGAGCCTGGTCAGCATCATGCCGAGTTGCGACGTCTCTTCGCCCGTACGCAGGAAACCGATGGCGAGCCGGGGCAGAACGCCCGAGGCGGCAAGGGGTGCGGCCAGCCCCCCACCCTCCTTCACCCCGTTGGCAACGCGCCCGATCGCACGGGCAAGCACTTGGTTGGCGATCGTCCGTTGTGCCAGGGCGATCGCGACCGGCAGAGCGACCTCCCCCTCGATCAGCGCCCCCAGGGTCCGGGCGAAGCGCCCGGTCTCGATCCGCCTGACGAGTTCCCCGAGCAGAGGCATCACCAGGACAAGGCGATCCCGGGCGAAACGGACCACGGGCTGGCGCATCGCAATCGCGATGCCAAAGCCCGCCACGCCCATCGCAAGCAGCATGGCGAGCCCATATTGCCGCAGCAGCCGGCTCGCATTCATCACCACCATCGTCGCGGCGGGGAGCTTCTGCGTCGTGCTCGCGAACATGCCCTCGAACTGCGGCACCACGAACAGCAGCATCAGCAGCACGACACCGATGGCGATGACCAGCAGCGCGATCGGATAGATCATCGACGATATGACAAGGCGCCGGAGCTCCGCCTCCTGTTCTAACGCCGCCGCGAGCCGCGCCAGCGCCTCGCCCATCCGGCCGTTCGCTTCCCCCGCCTCGGTCATGGCGACCGCAGTCGGCGAGAACAGATCGGGTTTCTGCGCCATCGCCCGCGAGAGCGGGACGCCTTCGCGCACCTCCCGCAGCATCTCGGCGAGGTGCGCGGCGACATCGGCGTCCTCGATATTCTCGACGGCGAGCGAGAGTGCCCGATCGAGCTGGAGCCCGGCATCGAGCAGCACGGCGAGCTCGCCGATGCTGGTGGCGGCCGCAGCCCGGCCCTTGCCCGTGGCCCGGCGCGGCCGCCCGGCCCTTTGCGGCGCGGAGGCGACGAGTTCGAGCGGGGTTGCGCCGGTACGCCGCAAACTGGCGATCGCGTCGCTGCGATCAGATGCTTCGATCCGCCCGGACAGCGTTGATCCGTCCAGCTTGACGGCACGATACTGAAACGTCGCCATCAGCTGTCCCCGCTTGCCACGCGCAGGACTTCCTCGATCGTCGTCAGGCCGGCGCCGGCCTTCGCCACGCCGTCCGCGGCCAGGCTGCGCATGCCGCCAGCCTCCCCGGCCACGACGAGATCGCTGATGTCGGCGCGTCGCAGGATCAGCCGGGAAACCTCCTGGTCGACGCGCAGGAACTCCAGGATCGCGACACGCCCGGCATAGCCGCCGCTGCAGTGTGCGCAGCCAACGGCCCGATACAGGCGTTCGATCTTCTGTCCCTCGATCAGCGGGCGGAGGATTTCGGGCACGTCGCCGGCGGGATCATATTGGACTCGGCAGGCAGTGCAGAGCCGCCGCACGAGCCGCTGCGCCAGAACGCCGGTCAGCACAGACCCGAGCAGGAACGGCTCGACCCCCATGTCGAGCAGGCGCGACACGGCGCCGGCCGCTGTGTTGGTGTGCAAGGTGGAAAGGATCATATGGCCGGTCAGCGCGGCCTGGACGGCGATCTGGGCGGTTTCGGTATCGCGAATCTCGCCCACCATCATGACATCGGGGTCCTGACGCAGGAAGGAACGCAGCGCCGTCCCAAAGGTGAAGCCGATCGCAGGATTGACCTGGGTCTGGATCACTCCGGGCAGGCGATATTCGATCGGGTCCTCGACGGTCAGCAGCTTGCGTTCGGGCGCGTTGAGTTCGGCAAGCGCCGCGTAGAGAGTGGTGGTCTTGCCGCTGCCTGTCGGGCCTGTGACGAGCACGATCCCGTGCGGCCGCGCAATCGCCTCCCGAAGGCGCCCCGCGAGATCAGTGGGGAAACCAAGGGTCACGAAATCCAGCGCCAGTTGCGACCTGTCGAGGATCCGCATCACCACGCTTTCGCCGTGGATCGACGGCGCGGTCGCGACACGCAGGTCGATTTCGTTGCCGCGCACGGAAATGCGCAGGCGCCCGTCCTGCGGCAGCCGGCGCTCGGCGATATTGAGCCCGGCCATGACCTTGATCCGGGACACCAGCGGCGCGCGCATCGCCGCCGGCAATTTCCCGGAATCGCGCAACATGCCGTCGACCCGGAATCGTATCGCAAGGCCGTCATCGCCCGGCTCGACATGGATATCGGATGCCCGCTCGTCCGACGCGCGTGCGATCAGGCGATTGACCGCGCGGATGACCGGCGCATCGCTTACCAGATCCTTCAGCCGCTCAAGATCGTCGTCGTCGATCTCGGAGTCGGCCTCCTCCGAGGCCGCACCGCGGCCGTGATAAAGGCGCTCGATCGCCGAATCGATATCGCTCGAGCGCGCCACGACACGTTCCACCCGCCGCCGAAAAGTGAAAGCGAAAGCGCGCTCGACGAAGGGATCGAAGGGATTGCAGACGGCAACGCGTAGCAGGTCGGCCTCGGCCGCGACCGGCAGCGCACGTACGTCGCGCAGGAACGCGATGGAGAGATCGGGGCCGTCGACCGCCTGCGCCGGCATGCCGCCGGATGCGAGGACCGGAAGGCCGGTGTGCGCCGCCATCTCGACGACGAGCCGATCCTCGGACAGCATGCCAAGTCGGGTCACCACCGCATCGAGCCGCTCGCCGGTTTCGCGCTCGATCAGCAACGCCCGCTGCAGCGCCTCTTCGGAAAGCAATGCGCGCGCGCGCAACATCGCCTCGAATCCCTGCGGAATCGGATCTGCCTGAGGCAGGCGGGACAAAACCGGAGGCTCCTGCATTTTATGCCAGGAACCTCCAATATTTGCGGCACGGAAAATGCTATCGCTGCCCACGTGCCTCCTATGGTCCCTTCCGCCCTATTGCCGGAAAATGAGTGAGATCACTCAAACTATAGAAGTATCATATCCAAATATTGCTACAGATAAATGGCACGTGAAAATCCAAGCCCCCACGAAACATCCACACTTCGTTGAATACATAACCAATATGGCTGTGATTTTATTCGAAAACTCTCCGGCATAATTCCGATATATCACAAAATTGTCATTTGATGGCGGTAGTTGTTCAGCGTCTGGAAAGGATCGAGTCGTTCCTTTCCGACAAATATGCGCCGGAAATTCTGTTTCTGGCGACTATCCCGATAAGCTCGGGCGTTCGTCGGCATCACTTTAGCGTGCCGGTGACTTGTATTGAACGAGGGTCCACGCCGCTTCCTCTGGATTCGGCGGATGGGACTTTGCGTGACCCAAAATAGAAGGACGAGTGACCGCCATAATTATTGGCGGAATGATCTGTTGTGCCTGAATACAATCCAACCAGGAGACTATCCATGAAACGTTTCAGCACCGCGCTCTTGCTGGCGACCGTCGCCAGCTGCGCCTTCGCCTCGGCCGCGCAAGCCCAGACCGTCATCCCGGGCAACCCGGGCCAGAACGCCACCACCGGCAATGACGCCAGCGGCGGCACCTTCGCGCTGCTCGGCAGCGGCGCTACCTCGGTCCAGAACGTCCTCGTACAGGAAATGAACTGCATCGGCGGCTTCAACCCGCTCGGCAAGCAGGACAACACGACGACGGTGATCGCAGAGCCGACCGCTCTCTCTACCCCGGCCGGCGCGTTCAATTGCGCGACGACCGAGCTTCAGCCGAATTTCGAAGGTGAATATGTCGCCACCGGCTCCGGTTTCGGTCGTCAGGCATGGCGCAGCCTGACCAACCAGTTCAGCACCGTCGTCGGCGTGTCGCCCAACAACCCGTTCGGCACCTGGAACCATGTCCAGTTCGCCTTCGCCGACTCGTCGATCACCCAGGGCGATCTTCTCACCTACAACACGACCAACAATGTGGACTCGATCGGCGGCCTGCCGATCATGTTCCCGAAATATGTTCTTCCCGTCGCCGTCGCCTACAACCCGGTCTACGGCAAGAACGCCAGCAACGTCGACATGACATTCAACAACCGGAACCCGGAGACGATCGGTACGACCGGTGTCGGCGGTATCCGTATGAGCCGTGAAGTCTATTGCGGCATCTTCAACGGCGCGATCAAGAACTGGAACGATTCGCGCATCACCGCGCTGAATGCGTCGGCCACGCTTCAGGACACGACCAACGACACCGCCGCGCGCTGGGCGACTGACGGTGTTCCGATCCGTCTGGTCGGTCGCCTCGACAAGTCGGGCACGACCGACATCTTTACCCGCGCGCTGTCCAGCCAGTGCGGTGGTTTCAGCTTCGCCAACAACTACACCCAGAACGCCGAAACGCTGCCGTACAGCAAGGGCGTTGCGGGTACGCCGGACTTCAGCGCCGTTCGTCCTGACACTGGCCTGCGCGCCAGCGGCACCGATCCCGTCGCCGGCAGCACCAACATGGTCAGCAACGAATATTTCAACGGCACGGCCATCACCAACGCACTCGTCACCGGCGGCGGTTCCACCTCGCTGCCGACCGGCAATGTCGGCAGCGGCCTGTTCCTCGTCGCCGACGGCAGCGGCAAGGTTCGCGACGCCATCAACCTCGCGCCCGATTACACGCTGGGCGCGGTCAAGCTGAACGGCAAGGTCGGCTATATCTCCGCCGACTTCATCGCCAACTCGGTAACCGGTTCGCCGACGCTGTTCACCGCGGCGCTCCGCCTCAACCGGACCGCAGGCCAGTTCCGCCTGCCGACCGCGGCGAATGCCACGGCGGCAGTCAATTCCATCCGTCCGCCGGAATCGACGATCGCAACGGTAAGCAATGGTGTCTGGACCGACACCGACGACCGTACCGTGCGTGACCCGATCAGCGGGACCGTCATTGCCGACCGCGCGAACCCGCTCGCCTGGTATGACGTGCTCTATGCAACCTCGACTTCGCAGGCCAATACCCTGGGCGATCCGGGCGCCGGCTATCCGATCGTCGGTACCACCCAGTTCCTGGGCTACACCTGCTACACCAGCACCAACCGCCCGTTCGTCGCGAACTTCCTCGGCTGGAACATGGATGTCGTGACGCGCGACTCGACCAACGCCAATCGCACCGGCATCTTCACCAACGCGACGACCGGCCTTCTCGCCCTGTCGAACATCGGCCTCCTGCCGAATGGCTGGCAGCATGCGGTAGCGGAGACGTTCCTGCGCAACTCTACCGAAGTCTCACCCGTCACCAGTGCGACGCTCGGCAGCCTGAATCTCTGGATCCAGGACGCTCCGACCCCGGCCGGCCTGCCCAACACGTCCGCAAATGGTTGCGGCAGCGGCGCAACTGCCAAGACCGGCATGTAATACAAGGCGGCAACGCCACTAACGGGGCGACTCTGGAGCAATCCAGGGTCGCCCTTTTTCTTCAAGGCAAAGATGTTCGAGACAGTCCATCCGAAGGGCGACCGGCCTTTCTCAGGCCGGACACCCAATACCTACCCCGATGCTTGCGGTGGCAATGGGAGCGCGCGTAATGGCCCCCAGGTGGCGAGTAACTAGCTGCAGGCTGACTCCTCTTTCGTGTCCCTATGACACCCTAACCAGGAGAACGTCCATGAAGCGCTTCAGTACCGCGCTCTTGCTGGCGACCGTCGCCAGTTGCGCCTTCGCCTCGACCGCTCAAGCCCAGACTCTTATCCCGGTCAGCCCGGGCCAGAACGCAATTATCGGCAATGACGCCAGCGGCGGCACGTTCAAGCTGCTCGGCACCGGCACGGCTTCGGTTCAGAACCTTCTCGTGCAGGAAATGAACTGCATCGGCGGCTTCAATCCGCTCGGCAAGGAGAGCGGCATCACGACGGTGATCGCAGAGCCGACCGCTCTATCCACCCCGGCCGGCCCGTTCAATTGCGCCACGACCGAGCTTCAGCCGAATTTCGAGGGCCTGTATGTCGCAACCGGCTCTGGCTTCGGTCGCCAGGCATGGCGCAGCCTGAGCAATCAGTTCAGCACCGTCGTCGGCGTGTCGCCAAACAACCCCTTCGGCACCTGGAACCATGTCCAGTTCGCCTTCGCCGATTCGGCGATCACGCCGGCTGATCTGTTAGCCTACAACACGACCAACAATGTGGACTCCATCGGCGGCCTGCCGATCATGTTCCCGAAATATGTCCTGCCGATCGCGATCGCCTACACTCCGGTCTATGGCAAGAACGCCAGCAACGTCGACATGACGTTCAATAACCAGAACCCGCAAACGATCGGCACCACCGGTGTCGGCGGTATCCGCATGAGCCGTGAAGTCTATTGCGGCATCTTCAACGGCGCGATCAAGAACTGGAACGATTCGCGCATCACGGCGCTGAATGCGTCGACCACGCTTCAGGACACCGTCAACGACACCGTCGGGCGCTGGGCGACTGACGGTGTTCCGATCCGCTTGGTCGGCCGCCTCGACAAGTCGGGCGAGACCGACATCTTCACCCGCGCGCTGGCCAGCCAGTGCGGCGGCTTCTCCTTCACCAATAACTACACCCAGAACGCCGAAACGCTGCCGTACAGCAGGGGCGTGGTGGGTACGCCCGATTTCGGCCTCGACCCGGACACTGGCCTGAGCGCCAGCAGCACGGATCCCGTCGCCGGCAGCACCAACATGGTCAGCAACGAATATTTCAACGGCATGGCCATCAGCAATTCGGGCGTCACCGGCGGCGGTTCCACCTCGATGCCGACCGGCAACGCCGGTAGCGGCCTGTTCCTCGTCGTCGACGGCAGCGACAAGCTGCGCGACGCGATCATCTTTCCTCCCGACTACACGCTCGGCAGCGTCAAGCTGAACGGCAAAGTCGGCTATATCTCCGCCGCTTTCATCGCCAATTCACCAACCGGTACGCCGACGCTGTTCACCGCGGCGCTCCGCCTGAACAGAAGTACCGGGTCATACCGGCTGCCGACCGCGCAGAACGCCACGGCAGCCATGAGCTCGATTCGTCCGCCGGCATCGACGGTCTCGTCGCCGAGCAATGGTGCCTGGAGCGACACCGACGATCGTGGCGGCGCCCAACGCGGAAATCCGCTCTCCTGGTATGACGTGCTTTACGCGTCCTCGGCGACGCAAAGCATCACCCTGGCCGATCCGGCAGCCGGCTATCCGATCGTGGGCACCACCCTATTCTTGGGTTACACCTGCTACACCAGCACCAACCGTCCGTTCGTCGCAAACTTCCTCGGCTGGAACATGGATGCCGTGACKCGCGATTCGACCAACACCAATCGCAACCAGATCTTCACCAACGCGACGACCGGGCTCCTCGCCCAGTCGAACATCGGCCTCCTGCCGAATGGCTGGCAGCATGCGATTTCGGAGACGTTCCTGCGTAAATCCACCGAAGTCTCGCCCGTCACCGGCCTGACGCTCGGAAGCCTGAATCTCTGGATCCAGGACGCTTCGACGCCGGTCGGCTTGCCCAACACTTCCGCCAATGGGTGTGGCAGCGGCGCGACTGCCAAAGCAGGCATGTAGCTCCTGAAGCGAAGCCGAAACGGGCGGCTCCGGAGCAATCGGAGCCGCCATTATCGGTGGCGGCGTACTTGGCCGCCCCCCGCCGCTTATCGGTCGATCAAATAGCCGAGGCGCGCGATCGCGGGCTCCAGTATCGGGATGATCGGCTTGAGATGCTCGATATAATTGCGATAGCGGAACACGGAACGATCGTAGAGCTTCTCTGTCACCTGAGCATAGCTCGCGGTTCTCGCCGGCCGGGCATTGGCGTGGAATTCCAGCGCGCGCGGGTCGAACGGTTCGCCGATGAAATCGAGAAGACTCCGGACCTCACGCTCCTGATCGGCGACGAGATCCTCATAGCGCACTGCGTGATAATTAACCGGCAATGCTGCCCGATAATCGACCAGCAGATCGGCGATCAGGGCGTAGTGCCGGGCCGCGGATTCGAGTTCATACGCGCAAAAGAAACCATGCGTCAGTCCGTTAGAGAAGACGGAAAGCACGACGTCGAGCGGGTGACGGACCAGATGGACGACCGGCGACCGCGGAAAGATCAGGCTGATCAGACCGAGATGGGTTTCGTTCAGCGGCATCTTGTCGGTGAACCAGCGCTTTGCCGGGTCGATCGCGCCGAAACGCACCGCTTCGTTGAGATACAAATCGCGCAGCGTATTAATATGCCCAGCGCGGTCGCCGAGCCACAGCTCGCTCAGCGCCTTTGGATAGTCCAACGGGCTGCCGAGCAGATGCTTCGCCCGTTCAGCCAGCATATGCATGATCGGCAATTCGTCCCCGGCCGCGATTTCGGGATGGGAACTCAGTGTCTGCTCGACCAGAGTGGTACCGGAACGAGGAAAGCCGATAATGAAAATCGGCTGCGGGCTGTCATCACGCACTTCCGCCCGCGGCAACAGCCTGCTCCGCCCTTCGGTGAAGAAAGTCCGCAGCGAATTGACCAATTGGGCAGCGCGCGCGGATTGATAGCTGTGGCCGCTGCGCTCCCGCAATCGGCGCTTGAACGTTTCGAACGCCGCGAACGCTTCGTCATACCGGCCCATCGAGTCTAGGATTTGCCCCCTTTGGAGCAACGCCTCGCCCTCCGCGCTTTCCGCGTCGTCCCGGCTCGCCTCAAGCGCCGCCAAGGCGCGCTCCGGCTGCCGGGTACGACGGAGGAGCGTCGCGCGCGCCACGGCCACATGGGCATCGCCAGGCGCGAGCTCCATCGCCCGATCGAGCAGACCCGCCGCCGCGTCGAAATTCTGCGCTGCCTCTTCCAGCCGGGCCCATGCCATCAGGATCGTGAGCGACTGACCATGGTGTTCGGTCAGGCGCTCGAAGATCCCACGCGCCTCGGCAAACCGACCCTGATCGCGCAAGGCGAAGGCGAGGTGAGATTCAAGTTGGACGGCCGGCACCTGCGGCCCTCTCGGGGTCGGCAGTCCTAAGGCAAGGCGGAAATGATGCTCCGCCGCCTTGCCGTTATGATGGCCGAGGAAGACCTGCCCCATGATGAAGTGCGAAATCACTGCTTCAGGTGCCAGCCGAACCAGCATGCGCGCATGCGATTGCGCCTGTATCAAGTCGCCGCGGGCGAGGAAAAATTGGGCGGCGATCATGCGCGAAACGGCATCGTTCTGATCGATCCGGGTGAGCCGCTCCACGATGATCGCGGCGGTATCGAATTCTCCCGTATCGCTCAGGATGTTGAAGAACGTCCCAAGCGCATCCTTGTGACGCGGCGATAGCTCCAGGATATCGAGCGCGATCCGCCTGGCCGCTTCGCGATCATTGGATCGGTAGGCGCGTGCGAGCGCCCCGAGTTGCTCGCCGTGCGATCGATCGCTCCCGGCAGGCTCGCCTTTTTCGAGATCGAGTCCGCAGCATTTCGGGTGGCTTAGCCCCGAACCGCAGGCGCAGCCGTCACGGATAGACGCGTCTGCCGAGTTAGCGGGGAATTCCAAGGTTTCGGACATCGGCATGCCTGGTTACTCGATTCGGTCGACGACCCGCCCGCGCAACATGGCGCGGACGGGCCTGCTTTTCAGGCTACGACCCGCAGGTCCGGTGCCGCGCGCGACCAGGATGGTGCGACCATCGTAACTGCGACTTCGACTATCATCGGCTCGCTTGATCCGGTTGTCACGCTGGCGGCGCCATCGGTCCAGCGCCAGCCGGCATTCTCGTGTCGCTCGGTCGGATAGAACCCATCACCGAACATTGCGTCGTCGAGATCCAGCGGAAAACCGTTGATGCGCAACTCGCCCACGGCAACCCCAAGCTGCCGGCCATCGGCCAGGCCCGGCATCAGATGCGCGAGCACGCCGGCATTCGACCGCAAGGTCAGCGCCTCCGTCGCCGGAACGACGAACCAAAAGCGGTTCCCCGCGACGTGGATTGGCGCAACCGTCGTGCCATCCACCTCGAGGCGCAGGGCCGGATCCTCGGATTTGGTCCAGCCCAGCTCCTCGGCCCGGGCATTGAGCCGCTGCTGCAACGCGACGAGCTGCGGCCCGGCCGCCACCATGGGAGCACAGGCATTCTCCCAGTTCTGGGGGTCGAGCCGGCCCTGGATCGCCACGAAATTATCGGCATTGGCGAAACTGGAGCGATTGCCGTCGTCGAGATAGCTTTCGCAAGGCAGGCCTTCGGCAAGCACCACATCATGGCTTTCGAGTTCGATATGGAAATACCGGACTTCGTCGACCTCCTCCTGCAGGATCGTCACGCCGTTCACAAGCAGGCCAACCGGAACCAGGACACCATCGACAAGGACGGAATGCCCGGGCGAGAGTCTTACGTCACGCGAAGGCAGGTCGGGGCCGAAAGCATGTGGTCGCACCAGCACGGGATTTGCGTCATTCGGGCGCGGGCGCATTTTCGGGCGGACCAGCATCTGGCCGATCCAGGTAACCGGGCGATTCGTACCACTGGCCGTGACAACCACATCGCCCTCTTGCAGATCTTCGACGGCGACTGGACCAGACGGCGTTAGAAGGCGCGTGCCCGCGACGAAACACACCGGCGGGATGGCGTAGACGGTCGGATCCTTGTCGAAGGTGACGGGAAATCGAGGTCCATCCACACCGAAACCATAAGTGCTCAACATATAGCTCGCACTGTAAAAATTACCCAGTCCTTGGCCCGAGACTTCGTCTGCATTGATCAGAATGCCGTTCTCGGAAAACCCGTGAATCCAAAATACCTTTGGCTGCCCATTATCATCAAGCACCTCACTGAACGTTATGCTTCCAAATGTCGGAAGAATATACACGAAATCGTCGTCACTATAGAAACCTTGAGTATACTCGTTTGTTAATACAGATACAGTTCCGGGATTTACTGGCGGCGAGTTACTTCCGGCCGAAGAGACATATGTAACAATTACTGATGAAGAATATGTGGAACTATCTACGTCTTTAATAAAACCCAGGGCGTCGCTGTTAAATGTGACGCCGTTTAGCTGATCGACATCGAATGGATTCGTAGGCATATTTTTTCTCCGCTCAAATTTTGGTTGACCATCAAGCGCACATTATCGGCCGATCATTTTTTATTTCGGCTATCGAGAGCAATTTGGATCATTGCTATTATTCAGATCGGGGCACTGCTTCTCACCCGCGGCCGGCCCAAGCACCTCGACCGTGATCAGGGAGCGCCGGTCGCGCTGATTGCCGTTCGCCGCCGCCGCGCCCGCCGCCTGCGCGGCAACGGCCGACGCCGCATCGGCCGGTGTGGCCACCGACGCCGTCACGGCCGAGCTCGGCACGCCGGTGATGTTGCCCGCCGCCTTGAAATTGTCGGCGTTCGCGACGCGCGCGGCGGCGACGACGATGTTGCCTGATGCGCGCACCCCAGCGTCACCGGCGTCCACCTCGCCCACCGGGGCGATCAGGACCACATCCGAGGGTGGGTCATCGGGCGTGCGCTGGAAGGCCCCGATCCCGGCGCCGGCGACGCTTCCGGCGCTGTTCACTTCGGCAAGGCCATTCTCGTCGAGCCTGACCGTGATCGGCGGGAAGCTCGACGCGCTCTTGGGCCCCTGGCCGGCGTTCAGGTCGCCATTGGACGACCACATCGTGATGTCGCCACTCTGCTCGGTAAAGACGCGGCTCTGGTTCAGGATGAAATCGCCGTCGGTGAAGGACCGGATCTGCCCGCCCCTCAGCGTCAGGACGCCCTCGTAACCGATCGGAATAGACGCGATCTTTCCGATGATGTTACTATTCAGATCGCCGCTTTCCAGGCCCGGATATCGATCGCCACGAGGATCGACAAAGGCGGTCGCCCGCCGCGAGGCCTGCTCGGAACTCCGAACGACCGAACCGGCGATCACATCGCCGCCGGGGCCAAGGATCGAAACGTCGCCGCCGCGCGTCGTCTGGATCGTCGCAAGCCGCAGATCGACATTGCCGGTAACCACGCGCGCCGCGCGTTGCGGCTGCCCGTCGACGATGTTGCGCACCGGCTCCCCCAGCGGATGGTCGGCGGAAATGGTGCCCGGGTCGAGCGTATAAGGCGCGAGATTGTCGGTATAGCCAAGGCTCGGCGGGAAGAGCGTCTGCACCGCACGATAGCCGCGGATATATTGGAGATAGGATGGGCCGCCCGGGTTGCCGGCCTGCGCCAGCTCGTTGAAATAGAGGCCGTTGACCAGGAACGACTGCTGGCGAAGCGGATCGATCTTCGCGAAAGCCGCATAGAGATCGCCCATCCGGGCATAGGCGGCATTGGCCAGCGCGGCATTGCCTGCATCGGTGTTCGGGAAACTCTGCCCCGCGAAGAGCCCGGCGAATGCGTCCGGCGCATTGTCGCGCAGCCAGCTTGCAAGGAGCGGCGCGTAGATGAACCTGCTCCGATCCGGCGTCAGGTTGCCGAAACTGTCCTTGACCTGCTCGAACAGATCGCCATCCAGCTTCGCCAGATTGTCCGGATTTAGATAGGTCTCGCGCAACGCCGTAAAGTCGCCGCCTGCCCCCATGCCGAACCGGACGCTGAGATCAGCTCCTTCATCGGCCAGCCACGGATTATAATCATTGCCGATGGTGCGGATACCGCCCGCAAAGCTGTAGGTCATGCCGTCGTTGATCGAAACGATGTTCGCGGATGTCACGAACGGCCCGAGGTCACGCCCCGCCTCCACGATCAGCGTCCCCGGACCGCCAAGAATGAAATCACTGGACCTGACGAATGGCAGTCCACCGCCGGATGTCGTCACCCCCAGGATATCGCCGCCGGCGCGAATGCGGGTCACATCCGATGCCGCCAGGTTCTGGCCATTGAAGAACATATCGAGGATGTCCCCGCCGGCAGTGATCCGCGCCTGTTTGGGAAGGAAGAATGCCGTCTCGTCGATGTCGCCATTGCTGTAGATTCGCACCGGGTCCGGATCGCCGGCATGGGTGACGCGCTGATTGTGTTGCGCGCGAAGCTGAGCGTCGGTGGTGTTCGCCGTTACGAAGGGCGTCTGATACACGACCAGCCCTGCACCGGCCACGAAAGCCCCGGCCAGAAACCCGGGGTCGGCGTCGCTCATTGCAATATTCAGCCCGCTGATATCGCCATCGCTGAACAGGCGGAGTTGACCGATTGAAGAAGGGTACAGCAATTGCCGTGCGTTCTGCGGCAACTCGATGCTGGCCGTAAGGGAGGTCATCTCCAACGTCGGCGGCAGCACCTGAATATATGAAGAAGGTGTTGCTTCATTGTCGGGGGGAAAGAACGAGGCCTGCTGGCCATAAGCGGTCTTGCCGCCGACGCCGGCGGTCTGGGCGATCTGTGCGGTCTCGACCGCGGTAAGGCTGAACGATGCCGCCTCGCTGAAAAAACCGGCCGAGCTCGCAGACTGGTCGACCCCAAGCGCCGATACACTCGCCACCGTCGCCGATCCGCGTGCAGAGACATCGACGACGCCATCCGATAGACGCACGCGCAGATATTGCGGGGTCAATGCCTCGATCGGCTCGTTGCCCAGCGCCAGGATATCGCCATCGGCGTGAGCCGCCGCTACGCCGGTCGCGATGTCCATCGCGCCCGCCAGAATGTTCCGGCCGACCTCCATCGACAGGTTGCCGCTGCCGAAGGTCATCATGACCGAGCCGGTCTGCGTGCCGGTGGAACTGATGCCGGACAACAGTGCGACCGTCAGGTCGCTGACGTCACGGCCTGCATTGATGGTCACATCCCCGCCCGCCAGCGCGCCGACGCCCGAGGTGAAATAGCGGGGCGCGATGCCGGTTTCGGTATCGATACCCGTCACGCCGGTGCGCCAGGGCATTGCGGTCTGCCCAGCGTTGATGCCGGGGCTCGTGCTCGTGCCATTGCGCGCGCCGGTGTAGTTCTGCCCCACCAAGCCAAATAGCGGAGTCCATGCATCGCGGCGCCCAAGAACATCGCGACCAGCGTCAAGCAGGATATCCCCGCCATCATATGCCAGTACGGGGGACGTATCGGTAAGCCCCTTGGGAGAGGGGATGAAATCCAACGTTTCCGGCCGCGGTGCAAAATACGGGCTGTCAGGCGTTATCGATGCCAGCACATCGCTGCCGACGATCCGTGCGCTGACATTGACGGGCGCGACCCGGATACCGGCAGTGTAGATTGCCGAACCGGCAAATTGGGCCGCCTGCCCTTGCGCAGGCCCGCTATAATTCGGAGCCTGCACGGTCGTCCCGTCGCTGCGGCGATAGACCGGGTCAGCTGCACCGCGCAGATCGATATCGCGCGATGCGACGACGCCCACCGCCCCGTCTCCGGTCCGGACAAAGGTTCGGACATGCGCCTGATTTGGGGCGTTCGGGCTGTTCTGCTGAGCCACAGTACCATAGGTGATGATCGACGGTGTTCGATTGGCCGTATAGCCCGACCTGCCGCTCGCAAGACCGCTTTGATAGGTCTGCTCGAAGCTCTGGAGAAAACCTACCACGGCCGAAAGCGGCGCAATGATTCCGGACGGTTGATTGGCCGATCCGGTGAAGCTGTAGCCCTGTCCGGCGAAGTAGCGCAGTGCCGCCGCGCGCGCGTCGCTGCTCAGCCCGGTGGTACCCGCGCCCCAGCTCAGTTGCGTATAGGCATCGTCCTTCAGGCCATTCAGGCCCGCGGTCGGATCTGTCAGGTTGAGCGTATCCCCGATGTTGAAGTTGACCTGCGAAGCGTCGGTTCTGGCAAGGTGAAATTGGAGCGGCCCGTTATAGGTGACCGTTCCGGTCGCACTGACCCGATAGCTGTACTCGCCCCCGACCGTCACGTCGGCGGCAGCCCCGCGGTCGACCTGGAACGGGTTGACCGACAGCGTATCACCTGCGCCGGCAACCAGCCTCAGATCGGACGAATGCATCGCCACATCGCCGTCGAGCAACGGGAACAAGTCGCCGAAGCCGAGCGAATCGCGCGTTTCTCCGCCGCCTGCCGCGCCATTCCCGACCAGCGACAGTGGCGAATTGATATAGGCAGGATCGTCTGAATCGCCCTGTACGGCAGCGCCGCTCAGAGAGATGGCGAGCGTATTTGCCGTGCCCGGATTCGTGCCGCTTACGTAGCTGGGAATGCTGCTGCAGGAACCGCTCGTGCCGCCGCAGGAAAACTGGAGCGCCGGCGAATAGCTGCGATCCCCGCCACCAAGCTGATAGTTGATATAGTTCGGGTCCGACTTGTCATGGAATGTGAAGAAGCCGTCCGAGATACTGCGATCGATGGTCAGATTACCGCCGGCACGCAGCGTGACGACCGGCGCTTCGCCTCTGGCCGAGCCGTCGACGCGGTAGAGGAAGGTCGCGAAGTGATCGAGCAGGTCGCCTTCCCGGCCGGGCACGACCTTGTACTGGGTCGGGCCACCCTTGCTGAGTTCCGGGATTACCTGCAGCACGCCGGCGTCGACTGCCGCCTTGAGTTGCTCGGGAGAGAAATTGGCGGCCGCCAGGTTCCATTGAGTCTCTGTCTTGATGTTGCCGCTCGAGGCAAGCTCGACGCCAGGACGGAGCCGGATGCCGTCAAGGCTGCTGCCGTCGACCGTCGAAACGCCGAACCCCTGAATGAACTTGACCAGCGACGGCGCACCATCGGCCAGGTCGAACTTTTCGGTGAACGGGTTCGAACCGGTGTCGGCGAAGTCGAGGAGCAATGTCCCGTCCGCGGCGCGCGAGATGCCCGAATAGAGGCCGCTATCGGCCATCCCGTCGAGATCGTAGCGCTGGAACGCCTCGAGCTGGACGCTGTCCGCGCCGAGGATGGACCCGCCGAGGCTGACCGACACCTTGTTCCTGTCGGGGCCGATCACCGGTGCGCGAAAGCTTACCGTCCCGCCCTTGTCTGGCTCCGCATAACGATAGACGGTCACGGGATTGCCGGTCGCCGGATCGGTGATCACCTGCGGAATGAGCCGCCCCGCGCCCTGATCGGCCTGGTTCCGGCGCGCGCCGACATCGATGACCGCGCCCTTTGCGATCGTGATGCTCGCATCCTGGCGCTCGATCCCGATCGTCACGTCGCCCGCCGAGGCGGGGCGACTGTCCTTATCGGCATAACCGGTCGTGTGGGTGTCGAGCCGCGCTGTGGAGGCCAGGGTGACGCCACCATCGCCCCACAGGGCGATGTCTCCGCCATTGACCGCGGCATTGCGTGCGTCATCGGCCGACATGCCGGCGACGTTCACGCCCGAGGTGTCGATCGTCCCGGCGATCGTGATCGCACCGCCATCGGCTGTCAGCGAGACACTCTTCGCCTTGACCGACTGGCCGGCACCGAGATCGAGATTGCCGACCCCGGAGCGGACCCACAGGTCTCCGCCGAACAGCGCGCCGTATCGAGTGACGAAGCCCGATAGGTCGAAGCGTCCCTTGCCGGAGTCGAACGTGAACGATCCCTGGCGCGCACCCTTCGCGTCCGGATTGATGGCGCCATCTAGCGTGATGTTTCCCTTGCTCGCGAGCAGGTTGAGCGTCCCGGCGGTGCCGAGGCCGCTGTCGACAACGAGCGCTGAAAGCCGATCGATGGTGATGCCGCCGTTCGCCGAGAGCAGATTGATCGTGCCCCCGCCGGCCGACACGGTGACCGGATCGGCCTTGTCGCCGAACGTCACCTGATAGCCGGGGGTCGCGAGCGAAGCCCCGGTCAGAGTAATGTCGGTCTGGGACTGGATGTCGATGATGCCGGCCGTTGCACGGACCAGGCCGCCCGTGATTGACGCCGACCGGACCCGCGCGTCGATCGTGCCGATCCCGATCCGCGCGCCCGGCGTGGCATTGCCTGTCGGCTTGACGGCGGCGTTGGTGCCGGCGGCAGTCAGCGCGAAGTCGCCGGTGGTCAGGAAACTATAGTCCGGTCGCACCTTTTGCTCACGCGGGTCGACCGCCTCGGCGCGATCGGCGAGGAACGGAGTCTTGAGCGTCAGTGAGGCCGCGCCCGACGAAAAGCTGCCCTTGCCCTCGACGTACATGCCGTCGCTGGCGGCAAGGGTGACATCGGCAAAGCCCGTCGCGCGAACGTCGTTCGAGCCGAAGGAGATCGTCGACGTATCGAGCAGCAATGCACTGCCCGTTCCGCAGAAGCCGGCCGTGGCGCAGCCGGATGCCGTGGCACCCGAATTGGTCAGGCGCACATCGGACGCCTTGATCGTCACCAGGCTATCGGCAGAAGCGCCGGCGACCGTTGCGATCGTAGCGGTGTCGAGCACCAGATCGTTGAACCGATGGGTGCCCGCCGAGAAGCGTACCGCGCCAGGGGAGCGGATCGTCAGCCGATCGGCGAGCGCCAGCTTCGCCTCGAGGGTCGCGCCAATCACGCCGGCATTGCCGCGCGCGTTCTGGCTGTCGTCGAACCGGATCGCCTGGCCGCTGATGGCGATCAGCCTGGCCTTCAGGGCCGCATCGTCCGACACGACGAAGCTGCCGCTCGAATCAAGTGTGAGGGCGCCACCGCTAATCGCGGCCGCACCGATATCGATGGTCGAATCCCCGGTGCCGCTGCGCGCCACCAGCCGCTCGCCACCATTTGCCAGCCTGAGGATCGAGCCCGCCGTCGCGGCGATATAATCAGTGACCGGCTGAGTCCCGACATCGCCGGTCGCCGTCAGACTTGCCCCGTCGGCGATGGTCAGCCGCGAACCGCTGCCGCCCACCGCGAGCAGCAATTCAGGCGCCTGCAAGGTCGCGCTGCCATCGACCAGGATGTTGGTTGCGGTGGCATTGATCGTCGTCGTGCCATTCGCATTGTCGGTGCGCCGGCCGCCGATCAGCAGGCTGGCCGCGTTGAGCCGGCCAAGGGTGCCGTCGCTGAGCACCAGCGCGCCACTGACCGCTTCCGCCTCACCACCCGTGATGAGGATATTCTGGCCCAGGATATCGAACTGGCCACCCTGGCCGCCCTTGACGGGCGTGGTGTCGAACATACCTGCAATACGTAACGCCGTAAGCGGCGCCAGGACGACGCGCGCTGCATCGAGCGGCACGCGCGGGCGCCCGGTCCCGGCCTTGACCGCCTTGCCGATGAGGTAATCGGAACCGCTGGTGGTTTCGATCTGCGAATATTTGAGGAAGACGTCCTTCGATTGGATGGTGAAGGAGTGCCGCGTCGATTCCGAGATTCCGGTTCCGGCGTAGCCGAACGTGCCGCCGACAATGACGCTGCCGTCCAGAAGTCGGGTGCTCTGGCCGGGGATCGGCGCAGGCGCGTCAGTATTCTCGACCAGACGAAGCGCACCAGGCACCGACATTGCATATTTGGCCGGCACGAGCAGATACTCGCCCGCCGGCACCCCGTTGCCGCCGTCGAGGAACACGCTCTGACCGGCATTGGTGCCGTAGAGGTCGACCGGACCGCCACTGCCATAGTCGGCCGAATAGGTCGGGTCATAAGGCGCTATCTTGCCGGCCTGACTGACGGGCACCAGTGCGAAGACCTGTCGCCGATCGGCATATTGATAGCCGATACCGGTCGCCGGATCATAGCCGTTGCTGCTGAACGCATCGTTGTTGAAGCGATCGAGCACGTCGCGCGAGCCGCCCACGCCGGACTGGAATTCATAGGCGTAGACGTCGCCGCCCCCGCGGCCGTTGAAGAGAGCGCCTTCGTCCTGAACGATCGAGCTGCCCGCCAGTCGGAGCTCTCCCGAGGGAAGCTTGGTGAGGGGCGTGCCGACCGTCGGGAAGAAATATTCGATCAGGTCGGTAGTGCTGCCATAAGGGATGTTCAGCCCTTGGCCCGATACCATCGTGACGCTGCCGGCACCGAAGGTGACCGACTCAGTCGGCGTGCTGATGTACCCTCCTCCGGTCGCAATCGCATCGTTGCTACCGAGTTCGAGCAATCCGAGCGGCGCCGCGAGGAAGCCGTTCTGGACGATCCTCGCAGCCAGGACCCGCAAATGAGTACCGGCGGACAGAGGCGTCGGTGCATTTGGATCCAGATAGCTGTTGCCGAAGGTGATCGTGTGATCACCGAGCGCAAGCACGTCGAAAGGCTTTGACCGGTCTGCAGAAAGCCCTTCGAGCAGGCCCTGGAGATTGCCGGTACCCGTCGTGGCATAGGTGCGGCGCGCGTCGATGGTCAGGTTGCCACCGGCGACCAGCTGACCGTTGTATACGAGGAGATTGCCGGCCGCCTGATCGTTGACGCCGATGAACCGGATATCCCCGGACGAGCCGAGGGTGAGGCTGCTGATCGACCTCCCGAAATCCACGCCGCCGACGATATCGATTCCCTGCCCTCCGGCGACGAAAGACACCGTCGCATCGCCCTCGGCGCCACCATCGAAACCGGCGACGCCACGCCGACTTGCGAAACGAAGATAGCCCGCTTTCACCGTGGCATTGCTGCCGGCCGTGGCATTGACCGAGATATCGGCATCGGGGTTGAAAAGAGTGCCCGGCAGGAGCGGATCCTGCGAGGTGACCATCAGTGCCTTGCGCACCGTCAGCGAGAAATCGCCATCCAGCGTCAACGAGCCGCGGGCGATCACAGTGTCGAATCCGCTTCCGGCGATGAGGCCGGCCGATAGATAGTCCAGGTCGCCGTCATTCTGGCCACTACCGATCGTAGGCCGCAACCATTCGAGCGTACCGCCCTCGGCGCGCGCATCACCACCTTGTGCCTTGATCGGCGTGGTGCCGAGAGTGCCCCCGGCGAGCGCGGAGATGGTGCCTGCCTTGCTCCATTCCAGATAGGGTGCGTAGATGCCCAGCCCGGCTGCCTGATCGACAACCATGTTCGCGCCGCTGATATCGAGCGATGCGCCATCCCGACGGATGAGCGTGCGGCCGGTTAGATAATTGGTGATCTGACCAGGGCCCGTCTGTCGCCCGACCTGCGTCGGTGCCGCGAGTTGCAGAGTGCCACCCTCAAGCACCTGACCGGAGCGGATGCGACGGCCATTACCCATGAACGGCGCTCGGGGATCGGCCAGTGCGATCCCCGACAGGTCGGTCACGCTGCCGGAATCGAGGAGGATACCTTGCGACTGGTCGAGCATGCCGAGGAAATAGACGAGGCGGTCGGCCCCTTCCCGCGTCACCAGCTCGCGATTGGTCAGCACACGCCCCGGAACCACCGAGTCGGTCACCCCGACCGCGTTGAGCGCGTCTTCGTTGAACCGGCCCTGCGCATCCATGGGCCCGCCAAAGGCATCGGCCAGGCCATGCCCGCCAAGACCGATATCGCGCACGCCGAGGCCGGCGGAGATCAGCGGATCGATCAGGTCGGCGCGCTGCGAGATGCTGCCGCCGCGCATCACGATGCTACCGCCATTGTAGAGCTTGCTGACGGTGAGTGTAGCACCGGGCGCGCCGGTGATCTGCCCGCCGGCAAGGACATCGAGTTCGCTCAGGCCACCAAGCACCACATTCGCTGCGCGCCGGTCCGGCAGGAAACTGTTGGTCGTCGGGGACAGAAAGGATTGGGTGGTTATGTCAGCGTCGCTCGCAAGGCTGCGCAGTGCCTTGCTCTGATCCGCGTTGAGCAACGACGGCAAGAGCCATTGGGTAAGATCGAATGTCTCACCGGCACCGACGACGAACCGGGTCGTCTCGAGAAAGGCCGACTTGCTCACGCGATCATTGTCGAACACGTCGTCGACGATCCGGGAACGGTAGGTGCTCACATTGAGCGTACCGAACCCCGTCTTCCGAAAGAAATCGAGGCTGACATGCGTGCTGCCTGCGTGATTGCCGGACCCAAAACTGATGTCGGGCGCAACCAGCGTGAAGGTGCCGCCACCTGCAAAACCGAACCCAAGGATCGTACCCGACGCGATATCGACCGTCGAACTGGGCGTCGCGACGAGGCTCGGCAGGACAGCACGAACCGTCCCCGTCCCGTTCGCCGGGATCGGGGTGAAGTCGATCGACTGACTGGTGCCACCAAGTGGAATATCGGACGTCCCAGCTCCGTCATTCGTCAGCAGGCCGTCCTGAGTCAGGCGCGTCGACGCGTAGAGGGTCTTGTTGATGAGGGAGACGTCGCCGCCCTTGCCATCGAGGACGAGCCCACCGGTCGAGTTGACATATCCGCCCGACGCGACGTTGAGCGTACCACTGACATGGATGCTACCGCTGAGGTCGACGGCCTCGCTCGCCGATGCCAGGCTCTTCCCCACCACGACGAAGACATTCGGCGCGACGGTCAGGCTGATGCTGCCGCCGTCACTGAAGGCGCCGCCACGCTTGATCCCGGCCTCGGTAAGGTCGTTGACCCAAAGCCCGGCGGTCGAAAGCGTGCCCGTCACCAGGATATCGAACGGATTCGGGTCCCCGGGATTGCTCGCATAGAGATAGTCGGCACTGATATCGTCGCCGTTTCCGTCACCATAGAGCCCGGTGCGAAACGCCGAACCGTTGCTCGCCTCGTTGGCCAGTCCGTTCAGGCCCTGGCCGATGAAGCTGGTCTTCGCCGTGATCGACCCCGACGGGGCCTCGACGATACCGTCGAAACGGATCGTGCGCCCGGCGATCACATTCAGAACACCGCCCGGGGCCAGGGTCAATTTCGAGATGCCCGTAATCGACAGCGCGTCGGACGACTGCATCGTGACCGGATTTGCGTTCGCGAAGGTCACGGATCCAGTCGCGCTCAACGACAGTTCGGACAGTCCCGCTCCGGACAGCATCGCGTCGTTGAGCAACAGCTCAGCCCAGTTCGATTCCGCCGTGCCGCGCTCGCCGTGATAGACGATCATGTCGCCCAGCGAGTTGATCGACAGGGCACCACCCGACACCAACTCATAGGGAGAACGTTGTAGAGCACGCCCGGCGCTCGAAGAAGTGAGGCTCGGCCGCTTGCCGGTATTGACCTGGCGGGCTCCGGTGAAGGCGGAGCCGTAGAAAGTGCCGTCGATCGCCACGGCGGCCGCATTGATCGTCAGCGCCCCCGCATCCCGGCCTTCGTCATAGGATTGGTCGTAGCGCCGCGTCTCGGTCGTCGGGCTAAGATAGGTGTTGAGCACGCCGAACCGCGGCTGCACCGAACTGAACCCTTCGGCGACACCGACATAGACATCGTTCGGGTTGGCCTGGCTGATGTCGACGACCCGCCCGTCATTGGTGATGAGCTTGCTCGTTTTCACCGCGCCCGCGGCATAATTGACCCACCCGCCCGAGAAATCGATCACCGCGTCGCGCGCGATATGAATGGATGGCGCGGTGCTTACTCTCACATTGCTGAAATTTTGGAGAGCGCTGGTCGCGAGATTGACCGTGCCACCCTTGGTCATGAATTCGGCTGCAGTGCTGCCGATCTGACCCGCAAGGCTCCCGGCCTCGATCAGCGGCGACCCGACCCATGCGACACCGTCATCGCGCACACCGGAGATGCGCGGATCTACGTACAGCGTCGCGCCGTTCAGGGTGAAATTGCCGTCGAGTGCGACTTCGCGATAATTGGGGGTATCGCGGAGCTCGCCGCGCTTGACCGGCGTAATCGCGATCTGGTTCCGCGACGCGGCGAGCTGAACGTCCTTCAGGCCGCTGACGTCGATCATCACGCCGCGGGCGATGTCGACATGTCCCGGATGGGCCGCATCAAAAATGAACTTCTGTGACTGGTCCTGGATCCTGTTCACGCCGACAGAAATATTCGCGCCGGGCGCAAGGATTAATGCGTTCTGACCCACCTTCAGATCTGTTGCGACCAACGCGCCGACCCCTTGGGCCTGAAACGCGACCTGAGTCCCGATCTCGAGCTGCGACGCCTTGAACTCGGCTGGTTCACTGGCCGATCCCTGGGGTATCGTCTCGCCATTGTCGTCAGCCAACATCTCGATGCCGCTGGCCATCGCCGCATTGGTGTTGCCAGCCAGGGTGATCTCGCCCGATGTGAGCGAGATCTTGCCATTGCGCGACACACTGGTCGTGGTGGACAGGAGGCCGCTATGCGCGATCGAGCCGTCCGCACCGGTACCGAGTGAGATATAGCCGCGCTTCGATTCGATCAGCCCGCTATTGGTGATGGTGCCATCGGCCTGGCCGCTGAACACGAAACTGTTGAGCTTATAGCCGCGGACATAGGGGTCAGGATCGCTGTCGGCGCCGGTAGACTGCTGATAATTGACCGCGCGACCGGCCTGCAGGCTCACCTGACCATCGACGGCCGTCAGCACGCCGCCGCTGTCGATATCCGGAGCGGTCAGCATGATGAAGCCGCCAGTACCACCGGCGATCCTGGCACCATGGTCGACGACGATGCCGCCCTCCGGCCTGTCGAGGAACGCCGTGCCGTCACCTTGAGTCATTCCGGAGACGAGCAGCGGCCGGACAAAACCGGCGTTAGTCCTGCCCGTCGTCCCGTTCGCCGGCGTGAAGAGACCATTGGCCAGGAACGCTGCATTGCGTTCGAGAAGGGTCGTCGCCTGAGTGGTGCCGCTGCTGCCMTTCACGTACCTGGCAGCATTCCCAAGCTCCAGCGTCGAGGCGAGCAGCGAATGGGTGTTCACCTGGCTGTTCTGGCCGAAGATGATCCCGCTCTGATTGATCACCACGACGGTGCCGTCGGCGGTCAGGCTGCCGAGGATCTGGCTCGGCGCGACGGAGTTCGTCACCCGGTTCACGGCGACCCAGCCCGGCTGGGCGACGCCGTTCGACTTCTGGTTGAACTGCAGCGTCGTGTTCTGGCCGATATTGAAGCTGTTCCACGACAGCAGGGCGCGTTCCTGAGTCTGGTCGATCGTGACCTGAATCTTGCCGCCGGCGCCGGTCGTCTGGGTGGGGAGCCCCGCGCCCTGCCATGTCTTGAGCCCCGTGTCGTCGAGGCCGGCACCGGCGCTGATCAGGAGTTCGTTCGCCCTGGCCGCATTGCCTGCACGCGCGGCCTCGATTGCCTCGCGGATCTTGCCGGTGGGATCGAGCCCGTCTGCGGAAAGACCGTCGGTGACGTTGCCGCGATTGGCCGCGACGACCGCGTCCCGCGCCGAGAGGACATAGGCACGGATCTGCTCGGCGCGGGAGATCGTCGAGCGCTGGCGTGACAGCGCCTGGTTCATCGTCAGCGAACGCTGCGGATTCGTCCCCGGCCCCTGAGCCTGGGGCTTGGGCGCAGCGGCCCGTGCACCCAGGATACCCGACAGTGTCGACTGTGCCTGCACCGGCGTCGCCACCAGCCCCGACGCGATCGTCGCAAGGCTCGCACCGATCATGAGGACGGCGCGACGGCCTGGGCGAAAGGGAAACGCGTTACGGACAGTCATGAAAAGGCTCCGGCATCGGGCATGCATGGTCGCTCACGCCGCGTGGCAGGCGCGGGAGGCTAAGAAACGTGGTGTAAGAGGCGCGCTTATTGCCCATCCGGCCTCGGCTGCTGCGTGGCCTCGACCGGCGGTGTCGTTGTGGCTGTGGGTGGCGCCGTACGTTTCGGCGCAGCATCCCAACGGCTGTCATAGGCTCGGTCGCCAAGCTCCTGAAGCTCGTCTTCGAACTTTCGGCGCCCGGTATCGAACGGAAGAAACTGGCCCTTCTGGTAGCGCTTCCCGTACGCAGCGATCAGTTCGTTCGCGATTCCGACCAGCCGTTCGTTCTTCTCCCGTGCCGCCTTGAGCGCGGCCTCGATATCGCGTTGGTTGGAAAGCTCGGCGCGCAGCCGGACGATCTCCTGCTGCGCGGACACAAGGTCTTCGCGCAATGCCGCGACTTGGGCGACCGGATCGGGCACCGCGGCCGGCGCCGCCACCGGCGCCTCCTGACCCGCGATGGGTGTCGCCGCGGCGAACACCCCGGCCACCACGGCGCCGATGATCGAGATGCGATGCCCGCGCATCAGAAGGCCACGTTCAGGTCGAGCTGGAGAACATCGATCGCGAAGGGATCGCCGACGATCTCGTTCGCGCTCAGCCAGCGCCCGCCGATGGTGACGTTCCGGTACGGCGCAAAGGCGCCGCCGATGAAATAACCCTTGGCGTTGGTGCCGCCGAGATGGAAATCGCTGTCGGTGAAGGCATCCGGCACCGCGTCGCTGCCGAGCCATTTATACCCAGCATTGATCGCCCAGGCACCCTGCGCCGCACGGCGCGGGTTGATCGTGAACAGTTCGGGATGGCCGATCGAGAAATAGCCGGCATAGGCTTCGTTGCTGCCGATCCACCGCCCCTTGGCGCCTGCACCGCAAACCGCCCCGCTGACATTGTTGATCGGGCCGCTCGTCAGGCCTTCATGGCAGTTATTCTCGGGATCGACCCCGAAATTATGCAGATAGTTTCCGGTCAGCTTCGCCCGCACATGTTCGGAGATCGGCACGCTCACCGATCCGTTGATGTCGAGCACGCGGAACGCATATTTGAGACCGAGATATTGCGGCTCGAACAATGGCAGCGAACCCTGCTGCGACGTGTCGAAGGTGCGGAGGAACATCAGCGTGTTCCCCTTGGTCGGCGACATCGGCAGCAGTTGATCGGTAGAGCATTCGGTGCTCGCGACATCGAGCGTGTACACATCGCACGGATCGGAGACGTGACCGCGCAGATAGGTGAAATCGTGGAAGGCGCCGGCCAGCCGCGTTTCGATGCCCCCCGGAAAGTTCTTCCCGATCTCGACCTGGCCGGAGAAGATATACTGGTCGCGGAAGTTGCGCTTGTTGAACGAGCGCGACGGGAAGTTGTCGTCGCCCGGCTCGAGCGGGAACGCCCCGCCGCGCACCGCGAACACGAAGTCATCGTCATGCCCCAGGATCTTGGCGACGTTGAGTTCACCGGCAGCGCCATCGAACGCCAGATCGGGATCGTACATGAGATCGGTGGTGGTCAGGGGATTGTCGAACCTGCCCACGATCGCCGACACGCCGGGGACCAGTTCACCCTTCACATATGCCAGTTGCAGCCAGAGATCGCGCTTGCGCAGCCCGCCCCCGAGGGTCGCATTGGTGGAGATCGGCCCGGGCGTGTCACCCGTCGCGAGTTGGAAGCCGAGCTGGAACCGGTCGGCGATCGTCGCCTCCAGGCCGATCCGAGCCCGTAGCTGGAACTTGCTCACCCGGTTGTTGGTCGCGTTGAGCAACGGCACGGCGAAGGGGGCGCCCGACGTGATGTCATGCGGCCCGGTCTCGTTGAACCGCGCCACGTCGACGATCTGGTTGGAGTTGGTCTTCGCATAGAGTTCTGAGGCCGAGCGGAAGCGCAGATCGCCAGTCAGCCGTACATTGTTGACCCAGCCCGGTGCCGCCAGCGCCGGGGCTGCCCAACCCTCGGACTTGGCCTGCGCCATGACTTCCTGGCGAAGCTCATCCTTGATCTGGGTCCGCACCGTCTCCGGCACATAAGGCACGCGCACGGTTCCGGCGGGCGGCGGCGTCAGGGTCGCAACCGCTGTGCCCGGCTGGCCAGCGACGGGGACGGCCGATCCTCCCGCATTGGCCGTGCGGACCTGTACGGCTTCGGCCTGGGCCTGCGCCATCAGCGCATTGCCCTTGTCGGCCGTCAGCACGCCCTGTTCGACGAGAAGCCGCACCAGGTTCACCATCGCACTGTCGGACGGCGCCGATTGTGGGGTCTGCGTGGCGGCGGCCTGCTGAGCCAAGGCAGGGGAGGACCAAAGAATAGCTACCGCCGCCACGCTCGCGCACAAGGGACGACCCAAGGCGCGGTTCCTGAAACCAACTGACATCTTCAACCCCTTTATCCTTTCCGGCGCGCCGCGTTTCAGAGGGCGCGGCGCCCGCGAACCGTTACCTTTTGCGGAAACCGCATCGACGACGGCGGCGGGTCGAGCCCACGCACCGCGGCGAGGATCGCCGAGAGCTTTTTCATGGTGTCTTCGTCCCTGCGGCCCCGGGCATCGAGGAACTGGACCCCGGTGACACGACCGTCGAATGTGACGGAAAGCGTGAAGTCGGCCGAGAAGACGAGCCGGCTGATCCTGTCGTCGTCCTGCACGCGCTCCTGCAGCGTCGAACTCAGATAGCGCCGATAGAAGGACTCGCTCATGCCGCCGCCGCCCGTCCCGGCGCCGCATTTGGTGCCGAGGCAGGTGCCGGTGCTGCCCGGCGAGCCGATGCCGTTGCCGCTGCCCGCCGCCAGCCCGAAGCTGTCGCTGCCCGCCTGTGCCGGCGCGGCGATCGAAACCGGCGCTGCCTGTGGCTGAGGGGCCTTGGGCGCCTCGCTCGGGCTCGGTTGCGCCTGCTCGGTCGGCTCGGGCGGCTTTTCCTTCGGTTCGGGCGGTGGCGGGGGCGGCGGTGGAGGGGGCGGCAGCATGCTGACGACCTGCGGCGACGGCGCCTCGACCATGACGCCGCGCACCGCCGTCAACTGGCTGTAAATGAACCAGACAAGGGCAAGCAGCAGCAGCACGCCGACAACGGCAAGCGCTATCGCACCCCCGACCGTCGAGCCGGATGTGAAGTCCTCGTGTTCGATGCTTGCGGCAGCCATCAGCGGAATCCGCCCATAAACACGTGCCGGCCGATGGACGTGGCGTCTGGCCGCAAGGTGACGTCATCTTTCACGTCAGGCGCCCGCACTCGGCTTGCCGGTAACAAGGCCAACCTTGTTGAGGTCGAGTTGCCGGCACAGGTCGAGCACTTCGGTGACCTTGCCATATTGGGCGGACTGATCGCCCTTCAGCACGATCGGCACGTCCGGATTGCTTGCCTTGGCGTTGCGCAACCGCGTCTCGAGATCGGCCAGCGTCACCGGGAACGCATCCATGAAGATCTGTCCGTCGGTTGTGACGGTGATGGCGATCGTCTTGGGCTGCACCAAGCTCTGCGCGGCGCTCGCCTTCGGCAGATCGACCTTGATGCCCTGCACCGAGGCCGTCGCCATCAGGATGAAGATGACGAGCAGCACATAAGCCAGATCGAGCATCGGCGTGATGTTGATGTCGTCATAGGCCTTGCGGCGTCCACCTACTTGCATGGTCCTGCTCCCGATCTCTGGCTCACTGGGCCGCGCCGACGTGCAGGCGTTCCGCCGCCTGAGGTGCTGGCGGCATCGCCATCTCGGTCTGCATCTCTGCAAGGCGCGTGATTAGGCGATCGACGAACACGCGCATCTCATCCGAAAGCGCCGAGATCCGCGAGTTCAGATAATTGTATCCGAACAATGCGGGGATCGCGCAGGCGAGACCGGCGATCGTCGCCATCAGCGCCGCGGCGATACCGGGTGCGATCGCGTTCACGTTGACGTCGCCCGCGAGCGCGACGCCGGCAAAGGTGTTCATCACCCCGAGCACGGTGCCGAGCAGGCCGATGAAAGGGCCGCCCGAAATCGCGATCGTGAGCAGGACCATCCAGCTGTCGAGCTTCTGGTTCTCGGCGACAACCTCCGCATCGACTGCCGCCCGCATCGCCTCGACGGATTCGCCGGATAGCGGACGCAGCCCGCGAACCTCGCGCCTGACCTCGAGTTCGTCGACCCCGGTCTCGTACAGACGCGCGAGCGGCGCCTGCTCGATAAAGGCGAGTTCCTTGGGACCGACCCCGTCCACGTTCTTCATGCTGACGAGATGCTCATGGAGCCCCCGGAAGCGCTTCATGAACACCGCGTTCGCGCGCAGCGAGCGGTTGAGATAGCGCGTCTTGGTGACCATCACGACAATGGCGAGCCCCAGGATCGACAGGCACAGACCGATGATGCATCCGTCGATGATCTCGACCTTGCTCAGGACGAACCAGAAGCTCCCGCCACCCGCGCTCTGGCGCTCGGCCTTGTCGGCGACGCTCAGCAGCTTGTTGGAAGGCCCTTCAGCCTGCGCATTGGCGAGGATCATGCTCGCTGGACGCGCCGTCTTCGAAAGCCGCGTCTCGTCGAGTTCGCCCAGAAAGGGGCGTCCGGGGGCACCACCCAGCGTGATCGGGCCATCGATCGCAGGCAGTGCACCGGCACCTTTCGCTGCTTCGACGCCGTTCACATAGAGGCGATGGCCCTGCCCGTCAGCGACGAAGGCGAGATGAGTCCATTCGCCTTGCTTGAGCGGCGTCGTCCCCTGGATTCGCTGCCCGCCGATCAGGGCGAAGGGAACACCGCCCGCAACGCCAACAATAAGCGGGCCGCGCGAGAACACGGCCTGCTCGCCGGCAACCCGATCGAGCTTGACCCAGCTCGTGAGGGTCAACGGGGCACCCGCCGGCATCGCGAGCGATGCGCTGGCCGGCACGATCAATTCGCCCTGGCCGGGGAAGCGCGCGGCCCGGGCGATCACGCCATTGTCGTCGAGGCCGGGGGCGGCGTTCTGCGCGTTATTCTTGTTGGCGGTCAGGTCGCGGGCCGCCTGCCCGCCATTCTCGCTGAAGTGATAAGCCGCGACCGTATCGGGATCATAGGTTCCGGCGATGTCGCTGCCCGCGGGCGCGTTCTTGTTGCCGAAATAGATCCAGACACGCCGTTTCTCTCCGCCGTTCATGTTCGGTACCGACACCCACAAGGCAGCGATGCCGTTGGTCGCGTCGAAACGCTCGATGTGGAACGGCAAGGGCGTCTTGCCATCGCTGTCCACCACGCGCAGGTCGGCGCCATTCTCCAGTGCGTCGGCAAAGGTGAAATTGCCGTTGTGCAGGCGCACCAGCATGACGGTCCGGCCGATAGCGCCGCTAAGGTTCACGCCCGATGGCGACGTGTCGATCGTCACCGCCTTGCGGTACGGCCAATCCTTGTTCCACCAGCCCGCATTATCCTGCGCGGAGGCAGGCAATGCGAACGCGAAGATCGCGATCAGCCAAACAAGAAGAAATCGGCCCACGGTCGGTTCCCCAATCCTATCCAAAGTTCAAAACTCGCTCTTGAGCGAAAAACTGTAGCGCGGGTCTCCACGCCGACTGACCGGACCATTCGTGACCGGCACGCCGATCAGGAATTCGCCCGAGAAATATTTGAAAAGCCGGTATCGCACGCCGCCGCCGAAGCTGCCGATGCGGAACCTCCCGATCTGGCCAAGGGCCGGTGCGCGGACATGCGCGTAACCAAAATCGCCAAAGCCGTAGAAGCGCAGCTGGTCGATATGTGGGCCGAGATGCGGTGACAGGTCGGGCATCTGCGCCTCGACAGACTCGATGAAACCGTCGTCGCCGACCGCTTCCGACACATAATA
This sequence comes from Sphingomonas sp. P3_C6, assembly GCF_056402595.1. Classification (NCBI taxonomy): domain Bacteria; kingdom Pseudomonadati; phylum Pseudomonadota; class Alphaproteobacteria; order Sphingomonadales; family Sphingomonadaceae; genus Sphingomonas; species Sphingomonas sp. P3_C6. The sequence goes on along the minus strand of NZ_JBFUHB010000022.1, from coordinate 20,072 downwards.
ACCGCGGACATTGGTCATGCCGCCGATGCCGAACTGTTCATTGGTGACGAGCGGGGAATCGGCGAGCTGACCGGAAAAACGCAGCGCCAGGACGTAATCGCCCGGGAACGTCTTCGTATAATTCATGTCCAGGTTGAAATGGACGAAGTTCTCATTGGCGTTGAGCGAGCGGCCGCGCAGGAAATCGACCGGCACGCCGACGCCGCCGCCCGGAAGATCGCAGGTCGGCGCATTGCCCGGGTCGACATTGCCGAGGGATTCGCACTTGGTGCGTTTTACGACGCGGAAACCGGCCGTGGCGCCCAGGGTCAGCCCATAGGTCTCGGTCTCGGTCGCGCCACCGAGCGTATATTCGGCAACCAGTGGAACATAGCGTATCGGCGCAGGGTCGAGCGCCTCGTTGGCCAGGAATATCTGCTCGTTGAAGCTCTTGAAATCGGCACCGAAGCTGATCTGTTGGAAGACGTCGCCTGGCAGGCGATAGACCGCGCGCAGCCCGATCTGTCCGCCGTCGCCAAGGACGTTGGTGCCCCCGAGCGCCGCGACATTGCTGTTCGACTTGTAGCCATAAAGGAGGAACGACCAGGGCGTTCCGACCAGCGGGGCATTATAGGAGGCCGAGATCACCGCGCTCTGCTTGGTGTCCTGCGGCGCCAGCACGCTGGTGACCGACAGCGAGTGGCCCTGCCCCCACAGATCGGCATACCGCACCGTGCTACTGAGCCGCAGGGATTTGGTGTTCGGGCTATTGTCGTTGTTGAGCTCGATACTGGCGTGGATCGGGGAGCTGTCCTCCACCTTCAGGTCGACATCGAGCGTGCCAGGCACCTGACCGGGCCGAAAGGCCGGGTCGACCGTGCGGTCGGCGACGCGGTTCGCCTGGGCGATGTCGCGCTGCAGGGCCTTGAAGTTGATCGGCTGCCCCTCGACGACCGAGGGGATCTGCGACCGCACGACGGCGAGGGAGTGATGTTCGGCACCGACCACCCGGACACGACCGACCGGGGTCTCGTTCACGGCGAGTTGGACAATCCCCTGGGCGAAAGTCTCCTCGGGCTGGATCGGCAAGTCGACCAGCACGGCTTCATAACCCTTGGCCGCATAGGCATCCTGCAATGCCTTCTGCGCGGCGACGATATCGTCGTTAGAACGATCCGGTCCGAGAAACGGATAGATGATCTTCTCGATCTCGGCGCCGGACAATTTGGTAGCGCCCGACACGTCGATCGCGTTGACCATGAACTTGTCGGGCGCACGTCGCGGTTCGGCAGCGGGCGCCGCGTCCGGCGACGACGCTGCCTGCGCCATCGCGACCGAAGGCAGGAACAGGGCGCCGGCGGCCAGCAGCTCGACGATCGTCGAGATGCGCTTGGTCGATCCTCGAGGGACGGCTTCGATGGCACTGCGATCCGGCAGGGGGCGCGTGACGACGGGGTTCATGATCGGGAAAGTGTCTCGCATGTCAGATCTGGATCAGGCCGGCCGTGAGCGCGAGCGCCACCGCCTGGATCTTGTTCGACGCGCCGAGCTTGCGGGCGGCGCGGGCGAAATAAAGTTCGACCGTTCGGGTCGCGATCCCCAGGCTCGATGCCGTCTGCGGCACGCTGGCGCCCGACGCAGCATGACGCAGGCAACTGATCTCGCGATCGGTCAACGGAATGGTGTCCCCATTGCCGGCGGGCAGGATCGCCTTTGCCCGGCAATGGAACTCGACCGCCAGATAGATGAGTTGATGCGCCTCCAGCCGGACCACCGATGCCGCGGTGGCCTGCGAGCCGCCGAGCAGGCTCAGATAGGCCGGCCCGGAGAGATAATCCTGGACGGGTATCGCGATCCCTGCTTCGACGCCGCGAAGGCGCTCGACACTGAGCCACGCGCGCTGGCGGTCGGGCAGATCGAGGTCGTCCCGCGTCGACCAGTCGAAGGGAATGAAGGAAACGGTGATCTTGGGCGCGGCCGGGTCACCGGCACGCCAGGGATCGTTCGCTTCCCCAAGTGTCGAGAGGAAGCGCAACGGTGGACGCTCCGCCACCCCTCGCAACTGAATCTGATGGCCCAGATGCACATATCGTCCGGCCGAAAAACCGACCTGGCGGGCAAAGCGCTCGAGCCACTCGTGCAGGGAGTCAGCGGAATGGCAATCGCCCGGCCCGTCCGTGGCAACCATAGCCGCTACGGACGGAATCCCGCCAACCCACGCCGACAGAGAGCCGACGCGCAGTTCATGACTGACCTGGTGCTGTAGAGCACCGCCCGCGAACATTTCGCCTGCCCCCAATTAGTTCCTTGATTATTGGACACGGTGGCGTGCGGAATCTGGCAAAGGAAAAATATGACACTATCGCCTCCGAATTGCCATAATTCTTTCACAATCTGGACCTGTATAATTTAACCAAAGAAGCTTGATTGAACTAAAATCGCACCCTTTTGACTTAAGTCATCAACCCGATGGAAGTAATTTTCTTTTCAAGCACATCCAACCATTTCCAAGCCGAATCTTACTTAACGTTTTTATGAAAGATGATGCTTTTTGAAATCACGGTGCACTTAAAATGGTGCAGCGCAGAAAACCCTGCGGCTGATTATGAGGGCCAACTTAGCCCAGCCAGCTCACATCACGCCCGAGAATTTTTCCCTACGGAGGTTGGAGCGATACCGTAACGCTCGCAAACGCCGATACCGCGCACTATCCTGCCCCAAGATGCTTGCCGTTCGCTCGATCCGGTCCCGGTTGACGTCACTGTTGATGTCCATGTCGAGCATTGCAGCGCCGTTATGCGCTCATGCGGTCGCGCAACAGGCAAGTGCCGATCGGAAAACAGCCTTCGACATCCCGTCCCAGCCTCTCGACAGCGCCCTCACCCGGTATTTCGAGGTGACCGGCGTGCAGTTGCTCTACGACAGCCTTCTCACTCAGGGGCGCCGCTCAAGCGCCGTGCGGGGCCGCTATGCCCCTCGCGAGGCGTTGCGACTGCTGTTGAGCAATACTGGCCTCGTCGTACGATACAGCCGCGCCAATGCCGCGATCATCACCACGCCGGACGCGACGACAGAATCCGGACAACTCGTGCCACTAGGCCGTGTCGTCGTCCGCGAACGGGTTGCGAGCGCGGCTCTCTCTCCCGTCGAACGCATGGCCTATTACGAGCAGTTGGAAACCGAACTGCAATCGCGGCTGCGCGACGACAGGCGCACCGCGCGGCTTTCGTTCGATATCGTCGTCGCGTTCCGGGTCGATAACGATGGCAGGCTGGAAGACATCAGGGTCAGCCGGACCAGCGGCGATCGAAAGACGGATTCGATCATCAGCGAGACGCTGTCGGGCGTCTCGGTTTCCCCGCCGCCCGATCTTCTGACCCAGCCCCTGAGGGTCGCTCTCAAGGGCATACGGCACTGACGGTGTCGTGACTGTCGGGTTCGGGACGGATCCGGCAGACGCCCCCATTATTCGGTCATCCGCTGCGGATTCCCCTAGCAGGCGCGCCGCTTCGTTCGAGTACGCTTGCCCCGCGCTGTGTTCGCCAGGGCGATGGGGCAGGGGAAACGCCATGCGAGTGGCCTGGACGGCAGAGGTCGAAACGGGTGCGGCCCTCCCCTCGCGGACTCCCGACCGGCTGATCGGTTGATGCTCAGAATCGTCGCCAGCAGCGAACGACCCAGAACCCGCCGGTCCCATGCGATCATCATTCCAGCGCGCTTCGGTTCGACCCGGTTTCCGGGAAAACCCCTCGCCCCGCTGTGCGGCGTGAATGGCATCACGAAAAGCCTGCTCGAGCGTAGCTGGGAAGCCGCGTGCGGAGCCGCCGACCTGGACGACATATGGATTGCCACCGACGATCGTAGGATCGCCGAGGCAGCACGACGATTTGGCGCCCAGGTGGTGCTGACGTCGCCAGCGTGCAGCAACGGGACCGAACGGTGCCACGACGCGCTGGCGGTGGCGGGCATCGACGCAGAGATCATCATCAACCTTCAGGGCGACGCACCGCTGACCCCGCCACTCGCCATCGAGGCGCTGCTCGATACCATGGTCCATGCCCCCGGCGTTGCTGTCGCGACGCCCATGATCCGGTGCTCGGCACCAACCATCGATCGGCTGCTGGCGGAAGACCGGATGGGCCGGACGGGACGCACCACGGTCGTCTTCGATGCGGATATGAACGCGCTCTATTTTTCCACGCGGGTCATTCCGCATGCGCCAAATTATCTGACCCGGCAGCCCGTCTATCTTCATATCGGGCTGTACGGTTATCACCGTGACGCGCTCGCAACCTATGCCAGGCTGGGATCCACCGGCATCGAGGAAGCGGAGGGGCTGGAGCAATTGCGCTTCCTCCACGCCGGCATCCCGATCCGATTGATCGAGGTGTGCAGTCCACCCGGCGGAATCTGGGAGGTAGACAATCCGGCCGACATCCCAAGTGTCGAGGCGGCACTCGCCGAGCGGCACATCGACTGAACGACCGGATCACCGTCGATCGCGGGATCGTCACGGCCACCTTGCAGTGCGGCTCGTCGAAACGATCAGACGTGGGCGATGCCACGGCCGAAGGCGAGGACCACCGCCCGGATCTTGCTCGGCGCGCCGAGTTTGTCCGACGCCTTTTGCAGGTGATATTCCACCGTGCGTCCGGACAGGCCCAAGGCCTTGCCGCTTTCCTGCACAGTCTTGCCGAGCGCAGCGAGGCGAAGGCATTCGATCTCCCGTTCGGACAATTCGGGTGCCCAGTCCGCGACCTTCACCAACGTCTTTGCCAGGGAGTGATATTGCGCCGCGACAAAGGCGAGTTCCGGAGCACGCCGTTGCACGAGATCGGTGACGGCGTCTTCGTCATAACCGAAAAAACTGAGATAGGCCGGCCCATCCACACTGTCCTGGACCGGCACCGCGACTCCGGCAGCAACCCCGCGCGCGCGCTCCCGCTCGAGCCACAGGCGTTGAACCTCGGTAAGCTCGGGACCGAGGCGCGTCGACCAGGCGAAGGGAGCAAAGGCCATCCGGACGCGCTGCACGCTAGGATCGCGCGCAAGCCAGTCCTCCTCGTCGTCGTCGTTGCGATCGGAGGTCGTCAGAAACCGGATCGGCCTGTCGGAGCGCTCGTGAGTCCACCACCGCGTGCCGATATGAACATAACGCGCGCCATAGAATCCCAGGCCGCGGGCAACCTTCAGCAGCCAGGCGCGAAGATCGCCTGCGCTCTGGCAAGTGCCGATGGTCGGCAGGCTCGACCGAATATCATAATCGGGTCGGCGCGCGTGCGCCGCGAGCCGGCCTTCCTCGCGCCGGAGGCTGTCTTCCGTCGCAACCTCTAGCATGTGTCCGGCAAGCATGATGATTCCCCGAGCGACCCTATTCTAAGGACACTTCGAGACGCCAAAGTTGGCAGAACAAATTCGTGACACTTCTGTGACACATGCTGTCGCGAGTTCGCGAAAAGCCCGTCTCAGCTCAGGATCACCACACCGCCCGGCAATCGCGTTACTTTCGCTCCGAGAGCAAGTTCAGCCTGGCTGAAGAATTCGTCGAGACGGTTCATGTAATATGTTCCGCTCAACGGCCGACCCGCCAGCTTCTCGTTGGCAAGAAAGACCCGTCCCGAGCGATACCGGTTGATCTCCTGGATCACCGCTCGCATCGGCATGTTGCGGAAGATGAGCGTCCCGGTCTTCCACGCCGTCAGGGCAACGGTATCGATGCCCCGCAGCACATGGCCGATGCCGCGATCATTGTAACGGATCTGATTTTGCGCTTCCAGCACACGCTTCTGACCAGACCAGACGACATCGACCTGCCCGGCGAGGCAGGTGATGCAAACCTCGTTGCCATCACGCCGCGCGTTGAACCGGCCGTTGCTGGCGACGCTCGTGCCGGGTCCGGCGAGGAGCGCCGCCCGGCCCGATCGTCCGCTGCTCAAAAGAGCCTCGCCGCTGATCAGCTCGATTGTGGGAATAGCCCGGTCGGTGCGCAGGTCGACGCTCGTCCGCGTATTGAGCTCGACGCTGGCACCGTCGGCGAGGGCTACCAACCGGCGCTCGCCCGTTCCGGTGCGATAATCGGCGCGGAGTTCCGATGGCGATGGCACCAGCTCCATCGACCGGCCGAGCACGAGCATACCCCCCGTCAAGGAAGCAGCGATTGCGCCACCGAGCAGCCCCCGGCGCGAAAGCCGATGTACCAACACGGCGTCGATCGATACGTCATTGTCGTTGGCGCCCGCGTCACGCCGATCAAGGCCTGTGTTTTCCGCAACATCGCCGGTATCTTGACCCGGCGCCGACGCGATTACCGAGGGTGCGCCATCCCGCAGGAGCATGCGCAGCCGGACTGCCGACCGGAACGCTTCCTCATGGGCACGGCTGCGCACGCGCCACGCAACGACCTCGGCGGCATCGCCCTCGGTCGCGGTGCCGGACAACAGATGCGTTAGGTGGTCGAGCGCCTCCAGTCGAAGGCGCGCCAGTTCCGCGTCGGTCCATCCAGTCCGTTCCGTCATCTCGGCAAGCCAGCCACATGCTCCAACGGGAGCGCCCCACACAGGATCATTTCAGCGCCCCTTATTTAAAGGACACTTGAGAAAGCCGATCTTGCAACTCGACTATACAAAAAACCTCAGTCGCCCTCTGGACATGACGGTTGGCAAGCAGCAATTCGTGCCGAATTGTCCGCTCAGATACATTGTTTTCCAAGGACAACTCCTTGTACGTGGCACCCTCTGCCCAAAAGCGATGAAAAATTCGTCGCCGCCGTTCAGGCAGTCCCTGAAGCGCCACATCGACTGCTGCAAGCTCGGAACGCGCCTCCGCCGCGCGCACCGGATCCGGCGACTCATCGGGTATGTCGATCAGCGTCTCGATCTCGAAAGCTGACAGGTGCCGTGCTCCGCTTCGTGCCGAATTGCTCGCGATATTGAGCGCCATCGTCATCAAATAGGAACGCGGATTGTGCACTTCGCCCTCGATCTCGGCGCGATGGAGGCGGACATAGGTGTCATGCAGCGCGTCGTTGGCCAGGTCGGCCGACCCCAGTCGGCCGGCAAGCCGGCGCTTCAGGTCCGGATACGCCGAGACAAGCAACGAGACGAGGACATCGCGGGCCGACATGGTCACAGACTGAATGCGGGTTGCGGGATCAAGGCCGGGGCTGGAGCGTCATTCACCCTAGCCGCGGCTGGATAGAGCAAGGTGCTGCAGGAGCGACGAGTCGATCTCGATCACGAAGTCCATTCGCGACGGCAGGCTGGGTGGGATCGGCGGCAGCGGCTGCGACCGCCGCAACGCGTCGAGCGCGGCATCGTCGAGCATCTCCGAGCCGGAGCTTTCCTGTACCCAGCTGTCGAGCACATTGCCCAGCCGGTCGACGCGGAACGCCAGATGCGTGATGCCGGATAGCCGCAGTCGTTTTGCTTCTCCGGGGTAGCGGCTGTTATGCGCGACGATCTCGTACAGCCTGTGCTGATATTCATCGAACTCGGCCCGGGATGCAGCGGCAGGAGCTCCACCGCCAATAGCGGGTGAGGCCGCCGGCAAGCTGTGGCTGACCGGACCGCTCGCGAACTTGACCGGCTCCATCGCCAATGACGGCCGCGCCCGCGCGGCGCCGACCCCGACGCTCGGCAACTGCCTCTTCTGGAGGCTTGGGGTCGCGACACTGTTGCGGGAGATGCGCTGCCCATCGAGCGGAATGAGCTCCACCACCAGCGGCTTGCTCGATTCCCGCCGATCCAGCACGCGCGGCCACACATCCCAGCCCGACAGAAAGAGTCCGCCCATGATCGCCCCATGTGCGACACAGGAGCACATCAGAGCTCCGATGTTGATCCGGTTCGGGCCAGGCATGAAGACTCGCATTAAGTCGGGGCAGACTATTCTCTGTAGACCATGTTATTAGACGGCAGTGTGACATGCACTGGATTGTCGGAGTCGCCGCTAGTGGAATCCCGAGCACGACCCCTGATCTGACTGCATTCTTCGCCTTTGGCCGGTCCTTGGCAGCGCGATCAACCGACCGCGAATATACAGAAAGATCGAAAATGGAGCATTCACCCGAGAGCTTCGAGATCATTGCTCACGATTCGGTATGAATGACCTTGCACCAGGCGTGCAAATATGGACCCGCATATTCTAGCTCTGAAGAATATTTTCGAGACAATGCGCCCGCATAGGCCCTTTCCTACCGCGGGAAGCACCGTTTCCCCGGAAGATTGCGTTCAAATCGGGCCTGATACTGTCGTCGAAGCTCTCTCACGTGGACTGCCTGCGATGACTGGTCCGGTTGCGTAGTTAGTTGATGCGCGCCTGCGATGCCAGCCTGGGCGGGGGCGGAGCGCAGCGGAGCGCAGCGGAGCCGAGTGGCCAGGCTGGCAGCGAATATAACGAACCCTTGAATTCCGAAAGCGGCGAGAGTTGATCCAACAAACCGCGACAAGTGCGTTAAGGCATTTTGCCCTGATAGCTCCCATCTGCGCGACAATCCCGTGGCCAAATGCGTGGCCAAATTAGGGGATCGGAGGGGGATGCAGGTCATGGGAATGTCGATCGCCCCTCGGCTGATGCCCCCATATTCCCCTCTCGACCCTTCAGGGAGCGTTTTTTTTTTCGAGTCCCGCCGTCCGCACCACCAAGTTATTGAAAACGGGCTATATTTATACAGCCGCGGGCAAAAGCACCAATTAAGCCGCTGTTTTAGATAGCGAATTTGTGGGCAAATTATTTTCTTGCTCAATGAGCGGTGCAAACAGCGCATTCATTTTCCGGATTTCCTTGCGGCGATCGGAACCGTCGATCCACCGCGCATAGTGTTTGAACAGTGTGCCCGCGTTGCTGTGACCCAGTTGCCGCGCGATATAGGCGGGATTGATGCCGCCCATCAGCGCGATCGTCGCGAAGGTGTGCCGGGTGTGGTAGGCATTCCGTTTGCGAATTTTCAGCGACGCCAGAGCGGGCTGGAAATAGAATTTCCGCTGATCTTCGGACGCCGGCCATGCCCTTCCGGTTACGGGATTCAGAAAGATCGGTGTGTTTGAACCGTTGTCAGAGCTGCCCGCCTTCTGGCGTTCCAGCACCGCGATCATCCTGTCGCTCAGATCAACATCTCGCATCTCGTAGGTCTTGGTGGGTTTGATCTCTCCCCTCACCTTAGCCCGCTGGATGCGCATCGCAGGCATATCCCAATCTATGTCGCTCCAGCATACCGCGATCTGCTCGCTGGGCCGCACGCCGGTTCCGAAAGCAAACCCGTACCAGTTCCAAGCCTGCTCTGGCGCCTGCTGGCTCAGATGCGAGAGAATGGCCTCCATCTCTTCGCTCGTGAACGGGTCTGGAAGCGAATGCTGAATCTTGAGGTTCCGAATAGGTGCCAGAGGTGATCGGTCCAATAGGCCATCCTCCATTGCCACCCGAAACAATCCGCGAAGGGGGATCAGATAATTGTTGATCGTCCTAGGAGACATATCGCCGCTTCGCGACCGTACCCAGGCTCGAATCTCGGATGGCTTGATATCGGCGAGATGCCTCTCTCCAAAAGCCGGTACCCATACCTTGTCGATCGCCTGCCGATAGCCGGCGATCGTCGATTTGGTCACGACGAGACTGCCGATGTAGGTTTTCGCAGATTCCGGAAACGTCCCGCGCATCGCTTCGCACGATTGAGGGAAGTGGCGATGATAATCGAAGATGCCCAGATCGATCTCGCGACGCACACGCACCATCAATCGCTCAGCAGACCGAATATTCGTTTGCGTGGGTGCCATCTTTAGCGTGACTGAGCGCCTCACCCGATCATAGGTAAACCTAACCCGGATGTTCGACTTCAGCGCCTCAACACCCGTTCCCGGTTTGCCACGTCGCATTACTAACTCCCTCATATGGTTGAGGGGACGCCTCATCGCCAACAGAGGTTGCAATCGGATTTCCGGCCCTAAACGAAACTGCAGGCATCACGCCGGACGGCAAATTGGGCCGCGAGTGAGCCGTGCCGGGTTTGCCGGAGGCTCCAACTCCTGAGAAGGTAGAACCACGATGAGCAAGATAACCAACAAGTTTGCGCCGGGAGTCCGCCCACGAGCGGGATCACCCGTTGCGCTGGCAGCTATGGTGTCGATCACGGAGAAGGTCGGCTGCGTGCCCCAGACGCTGCATGAGTGGGTGAAGAAGACGGAGATCGACAGCGGCAACGGGGCGGAAGATCGACTTCGCCCTTATGCAGCCGGTCATGAATCGGGCGAAGACACTTGCGGGGAAGTCCGGTGAGGCTATGCCCAGATACTTTCGGGTGGGATGCGAGAACGGCGAATGAGGAAAGTATTTCGTCCTATTGAGCCACCTTCCTTCTTTCGCGCCGAGCGGGTGACGGAAGAGACAAGGCGCATGCTTACCTATCTGCGCCTCGACGATCCCGAGCGCCGGCAGCGACGGTCGGAAATCAACGCCGATCTTTTCTTCGATCCCGAGCTTGTTCGGCCCCTTGCGCGACTGTTCCTCGATAAGTGTGCGTTCTGCGAAACGCGACCTGGATCGGACGGCTTGACACTGCACTTTCGTCCGCTCTCTCATCCCGACGATAGCAAGATCTACCCGGATCATTATCTCTGGCTGGCATTTGAGTGGCGCAACCTGTTCTACGCTTGCCCATATTGCCTAAAATCAAAGGCTAACGCCTTTCCACTGAAGGGAAGTCGGGGTCCCTTTCGGGCCACGTTCGATGATCTCGTCGCGCAGGAGACACCGCTTCTGGTCGATCCAACGCGCGACGAGCCGGGTCGACATTTGCGTTTCCTAGCAGACGGGCGCTGTGCGGGCCTGTCCGAGCGGGGCGATATGACCATCGAGCTCTTCTCGCTCAACCGCAGCGAGCTTGAGATGGCGCGAAAGCATCGGCTCGGCAGCCTCGTTGATTGGCTTCACGCCGCGCCCGCCTATCTTTTCGACGGCATTGAGGAACTCGCCGTGACGGTGCCGCACGCAGGTGCGATTCGCAATTTCATGGGCCGCGTGGCGCTTGCCTGGCGTACAATCGATCAGCCGATCCGCGGCAGTGGCGACGTCTTTGTTCGCAACTTCGTCAAGGCCGTTCGAGAAGCCGACGGACCGCAGCGCGAGCGCCTCCACCGAGCTCTGGATACCCTCGCCGAGGATGATCGGCAGGCACCATCAGCGAAGCTGGATTCTCGTGCAATCCGCGCGGCAATCGATCTCGGCGCCGAAAAAAGGCGCCAGGACTATGCAGCCGCTGACCGGGACATTGCGAGCATCCAGATCAGCAATTTCAAGGCAATTGAGCGGCTGGATTTCCAGCTCGGGTCCAGCCGTGAGCTTCGCTCGGGTGCGCCTTGCCTGATCTTGCTTGGTGAAAATTCCACAGGCAAGTCGAGTGTCCTTTCCGCGATTGCCTTGGCGCTTCTCGGGCGTCGGGAAGCGGCCAAGTACAGAAAGCACTTCGCCGCGCTCGTGCGCAGCCTGCCGGTAACCCATTGGGACCAGCTGGACGCTCGCGCGGTTGAGGTCGAGATACGATTTCACGCGTCCGACCATGTCGCACATTTTGCGTTCGATCCCATTGGCCGGGTCCTTGAAGGCGCAGACGAACAATCCACGATTGTGCTTGGTTATGGCCCGAGACGGTTCTTCGACAGCCGCAAGCGCGATGCCGGGCGATCACCTGCGGCTCGGGTCCGGACATTGTTCGACCCGCTCGCAACCATTCCGTATCCGGGCGACTGGCTGAGAGCGCAAACGGGTCACCGCCTTGACACGGTGATCGCGGCCCTAAGGATCGTGCTCGCGCTTGACGATGGCGATGAGCTCATGGTCGAGCCGGATAGGGTGTCGGTCATGGCGAACGGCCGCTCCACTCCGATCGAGGCGCTCAGCGAGGGCTATCGCTCCGTCTTCGTCATGACGGTCGATATCATCCGTGAGCTTCTCGACCATTGGGACAATCTCGAAGATGCGCAGGCCGTGGTCCTGATCGACGAGGTCGAGACGCACTTGCACCCGCGATGGAAGATGCAGGTGATGTCGTCGCTGCGACGCGTCCTGCCGCGGGTACAGTTTATCGCAACGACGCACGACCCGCTGTGCCTGCGCGGGATGGATGATCGCGAGGTCGAGGTGCTAGAGCGCAATGCGGATCAGAAGATCGTCCGTCTCGCAGGACTACCGAGCGTCAGGGGCATGACCGCCGAGCAGCTCCTGACCTCGGATTATTTCGGGCTGTCGAGTACCGCCGACCCCTTCATGGAACTCGAACTTGCCCGTATTGCCGGCGATGTGACCAGGCGCACCGCCTCGGGCGAACTCTTTGCTACGCCGTCTGCCGCGACAACCTCCATGGTCAGTCGCTTGACCGTGGGTGACAGTCCGACCGAGCAGATCGTCCAGGAGGCATTGTCGCACTATCTCCGACGTCACGAAGCAAGCGGCGAAGAGCTGCGCGTCACGCTCCGGTCGGAAGCTGTTGCTGCGGTGTTGCGAGCCCTTGAGCGCGAAGGCGAGTAGGTCGGTTGCGCTATGTTGACAGAGCGGCGATCGCAGCACCGGGCTCCTTGGCCGGCCCCAGTGCTGCCGTTGCTCTCGAAAAAACCGCAGCAATCGCATTCTACGCGCACTTCGACTCAACCGCGCCCAAAGCGAAGGGCTATCCGTTCAAGGAATATAAGGGCTACGACGTCACGCTCGCGCTCGCCACGCTGTTTCACAATAAATGCGCCTATTGTGAATCCGACTTGGGAGACACTTTGGACGTGGAGCATTTCCGGCCCAAAGGCGGCGTGACCGGCGAGCACCTTCACAAGGGCTATTGGTGGCTAGCGCACCAATGGGAAAATCTGCTGCCCTCCTGTCCGCCCTGCAATCAGCGGCGGCGACAGCACCTAGTCACCGAGGCGATGACCGTGGATGAGCTGACAAAGCTCATGGCGAGGCGCCCGCGCGACTCCCATGGTAAGGCCAATCAATTTCCAGTCACGGGTGCGCGCGCATTTAGCGAAACCGACAATCTGGATGATGAGCGCCCGGCACTGATCAATCCGACGACGGACCAGCCGGCGCCCTTCCTGCGCTGGTCGAAGAATGGCGATTTCAGCATATTGCTGCCCGCCGGCACGCCGGAAGAAGAGGAGCGCGGCCTTGCAACGATCGCCACCTTCGCGCTCAACCGGGTCCGGCTGGTACAGAGCCGGACCCGCGTCCTCAACGAGCTTCGCTTCCATGCATCCGAGATCAGAAAGGCGCTCGTGGTCGATAGCATGACCGAGGGGGCCACGGGCGCAAATCTCGAGCAATCCCTGCAACGGGTCGCGGTGCTGCGCCGCCTTCACGAGCCTGACCAGCCTTATTCGGCGATGGTCAAAGCCTTTGTGGACGAGCTTGCCGCAGAGCTGCGCGCCACGGCCGTCGCCTAGCGCGCGCCGTGGCGCCGCAATAGGTGATCGGGGTAGCGAAGCTGCCGCCGACCGATGGGCCAGAACATCAATTGCGCCGATCGTTCACGCCAAAGGTGCCCGATAGAGGATCGCCGCTTTGGGACGGCAGCGGGACGAAGGAGAATCGTTCGGCCCCATCGAACAAGGTGTCGCGGAATTCGCCGGTCGCGACCACCTCATAGCCAGTCTCGCGCAGAGGCATCTCTTGCAGAGCCGTCACCTCTTCAACGGCCCTCCCAATAGCCTCCTTACGACCGCCAATCGTGGCGGGTGCGAAAGATACGAGCCCGTAGGAGAGTGCGCATCGCAAGCCGAACCGCTCGATCGACAGATGCCGGGCAAGCTGGAAAACGGCGGTTATGGCCGCGAGCGGATCTTTGACGACGAGCAGAAAGGCGCTGCCCTTTTCTCCGCGCCACGCGATGGCATCTTGGCCAAGGCTGTGGTCGAGCATTTTGGAGAACAAGGAAACGGCATCCCCTTTTTCGGTCGCCGTCATTTGGGCGAAGCCGAGAATATCGACTCCAATGAGAGCCGCGTGCACCTCCTGGTAAGCGGTCCCGTCGAGAAAGATGTCGGCGGCGATGTCGCGAAGCTGCGTCCGTAAACGCCCGATCAGGGCCTCTTTCTCGCGCAGGCGCGCAAACGCCGAGACCAGCTTCGACCTAAGGTCACCAACCTCACGCTCAAACGCCGCCGCCGATTGCTCGGCTGTATCGACGATGTCGACGATGACCGTGCGTCCGCTGAGGCTTCGGATTCGAATGTCCAGCGCGGCGCGGTCGCCGCAGATCCCCGCAAGGAGTTCCCGGATGATTTCGATTGAAATGGGATCAGGGTCGACGCCAAGCGCGACCTCGATCGTGCGGCGGCCGGGCGCATAGCTATTGCGGTCGAACAGGTCGAGGTCGGCGCTTCGGGCCGCCTCGACCAAGGCTTCCCAGCCGGGCCAAAGCGACGTCAGGCGCGTGCGGAAATCGCCCGTGCGCCCCGCCTCCGGTACCAGCTGGCTGCTTTTGACCTTTACCCAGCCAAGCGATTGAAGGGCATCGATCTCTGGTTGACGAGCGCCCGACCGCCGAACCTTACCGTCGACGATAAGTCGAAGAAGCGTCTCGATCGCGGGCCATTGCGACCGATCAATCATGGGTCTGATCCGTGATCAGCACCCGCCGGCGCGTCACCACACGGGGCGCCCCGCCCGGATCTCGTGTCCGCACAAAAGTGTATGTCGTCCTGCTCCCTGGAATCGGCTGCTCCTGGGGCGCAGCGACCAGCACCTGTGCGTCGGCCGTCTCCGCATAGGCGGCGATCGTGGCAAGGCCGGTCGAATCAAGCCGCGCCGCCTCGTCGATGACAAGGAAACGCAGGCAGGTGCCTGGAAGGAATGACACATTCATCGAGCGCGTTTCCCAGGACTCAAGTACGAGCAACAGGCACACAAAGGCGATACCGATGCGTTCGCCGGTGGAAGGATCCTCCTCCTCGATCGATCGCCAGCTCTCGCTGTCGCGGTGTCGAACCTCAACACCAAGCTCGGCATAATTGCGATAGTCGGTCAATTGCGTCACGTCGGGCGCGAGCGCACGCCGCTGCCCGCGCTCGGCCGAGCGTGCGACTGTTTCAAGCGCTTCGGCAAAGCTCAAATCAGCGCTTATCTTTCCGACTTCAGTCATGAACGCGTCGAGTTGATCCAGTATCTCGGTCTTAGCCGTCAGCTTCAACCTGATCCCCGACAGATCGCCGAAACGGGCGTCCTCGCGTCCCCGGTTAAGCCCTTCGATGCGCCGTCGCTGCTGGCTGACAGCGCTCTCGATCGCCGAACGGATCGCGGTGGTTTCCACACGGAACAGCCTTTCGGCCCGCTCCACATCAACGCGAAGTTCTGCGACACGTGCCGACAAGGCAGCGCACGCTTCGACTGGGTCGTTCGTTGAGGTCAGGTTTCGCGGCATCAAGCTAAAAGCCGAATCGCGCATGGCGCGCCAGACGCGCAGACACGTCGCCGGAGACTGGTCGACGGTTGCCGCGTTGATCTGGTCGACCGCGTCGTTTGCGGCTAGGATTAGTGTCCCTGCGAACGACGCATCATTTACCTGTCCTTGCAGAGACTGTCCGGCAGCCGCGGCGCGCTTTGCCAGCCTGTCCGCGACAAAGTCTCCCTGGAGTCCCTCCAGCCACCCAGGTTCGGACAGATGGCTGAGCAGTTGCTCGCCCAACGCCTGCTCGAGCCAGGCGTCGCGGCTTGCAGCTCGTTCACCGGCCTCCAGCTGCGCGTCGCGCGCCGCTTCACGAGCTCTGGCCGTAGCTCTCTCGGCGGCCACCAGGCGCTCCTGGTAGCGCGTGATATCGTCCCTCGCTCTGGTCAACGCCTCGTCGGCAGCGGCGCCATACGACATCGCAGTTCGCCATGCTTCCGCAATGTCTTTATCCTCGGCCACCGACATGGCAGGCCAACGCCCATGAGGTCCGGCGCTCAGTGCTTCCTGTAACCCGGTCCTGCGCGCCTGGGTGGCCAATACCGGCGGCAGCGTCTCGTTCGGAAACAGATCCGCGCTTTGCGCGATCGCGGCCGTCTTATCCAGCGCTGCCTCGATTTCGGCGGCGCGCCGCTCAGTCGCATCCAGCCCGATCGCAGCGTCATCGCGGCCCTTCTGCAGGGCGCGTAGGGTGCGCGTCCGCGCGGCAGTGCCCAATATCGGGCGGTCCGGGAGCTTTGACGCGCGCAGAAACGCCCCTTCCGGAACGATCAGGCCGCTCTCCGTGGGGGGAGGAGGCGAGATAATCCCATCTACGTCGCCAGTCTTTATAAACCAGCTATGCTCAAGCGTCAGCGGATCGCTCAAAGCGGACGCTGCGGCTTTATCGGGGTCGTCTACGACCGACGCGTTGACCGCCGGCCCAAGTCTTGCCTGCAACTGTCGGGCAGCTTCGATATTCAGGTCTGCGAAGTGCGGCTGGCGCGCCAGAGCGGTTTCGCGCAGCACTTCACCGGAATACTCAAGCGCTGCGATGCCGCTATCGAGGTCGGCTAGAGTGCGGCGCAGGTCGGCCGCCCCGGCAAGAACAGTCGTGCGCAGTTCCTTCGCGCGGTCCCGCGCGGCAAGGAAGGACGGCCAGTCACCAATCGCGCCGTCCACCAGAGCCGTCAGGTCGGGCAGCGCGGCCCTGTTTGCATCAATCCGCCTGCGCTCATCGATCGCGTGATCCAGGCTTGTGATCCGTTCCACGATGGCATCGCGTCCCCGATCCCGCGCGGAGAGGGCGGCGTCCAGCGCAGCCTGCAGCCCCGGTCGCCGAGCAAGCAGATCGGCCAGCGTCGCCTTTATCCCCGACTCATCCGCGGCAGTCTTTTTCAGATCCGCGTCGGCCTTTACTGCCTCCGCGCGGGCCGATCGAAGCCGAAACTCGTCATTTGCCCAGGCGCATTGGACCAGTTCGTTTGCGGCTTCCCACAGCTTCTCAAGGACCCGGCGCTTGGCTTCATAGGCGTCGATGTCGGCGCGCCCGCGGATCAAGCGACGATAGACCTCGTCCATGGTCTGGAGGTTGGCGCCCAGTCGCTCTTGTTCAGGGAGAAAATGATCCTTGAGACGATAGACGAGCTGTGCGGCGTCGCCACCGAAGCCGGCAAGATAGAGCTTGGCGAACTGTTCTTGGTCTTCGCGGTTCTTCAGTGGCCTCGGCAGAATACCGAGCTGATGAAGGTAGGGGTAATATTCGCCCGGTCCGCTGAACTGCCGGAACGATCCACCGGCGCGGCCCGCAGCATCGCCGATCTCGTCGAGCGTCGCGACACGGCGAATGCCGCTGTCATCGGCGGTGAGCCACAAAGACGGGTCTGGCGGCTCCGGAAAGCCATGCGCCGCGAACGGCGTCACGGAAACGCCGGTCTGTGCCGCAGGATTGGCGGTCAGGCGAGCGCCTAGATAGAGGGGCGCCGTTCCTTCGCGCTCGACGCGCAGGACGCTGTATGACGGGTTGCCATCGACACCGACCTTGGTGCGCAAGCCGGCATGACCAGGAGCGCTTCCCCGAAATATGCTGTCTATCCGCGCGGCGTTGGGCACCAGCGCTGCAACAATCGCTGCCATCGCAGTCGTCTTGCCAGCGCCATTCTCGCCGTGAAACTGGATAACGGGCCCGTCAAAGCGCCACCGGCTCGCGGGATAGCCAAGCCAGTTCACGACATAGACCTCGGCGACCCTCAGTCTACTCATCGTCGCCGTCCACCGGTGAGCGATGCAATATGCCCCGGCCCACGAGCGCGTCGACAGCCTCGCCGATACGACTGGGGTCCCCGCCGCTTGCCTGTGCCGGAAGCGAAAAACGATGAATGGCGGTGCGCGGCAGCACGCGCCGCTCACCACCCGCATCCTCGGTAAAGTCCAAAAACCCCAGGCTTTCGAGTTCCCGCAGGCAGCGCTCTACCCGGAGGCGCGCCCGTTCGCGCCGTTCGACATCGCTGCCCACACGCTGCTGCGTGGCGAAAAGTTGAACGAACAGGTCCGCCGACCCGATCGCCATTTCCATGCGCTGGACAAAATCGTCGAAAGGAAGCCCCTCGGAGAATGCGCCGGGATCGAGCCGTACCGAGCAGGCGATGGCACCGACCAACATCTCCTGACGGCCAAGGTGACGACGACCAAAATGTTCAGTGTCCCCGAGGAGATGATAGCATTCATCGGTCTCGACGACGGTCGATTGCCAGGTAGCGTAGAACTCGTTGATCAGCACGACGTGGCGGCGGAGGAAGTCATAGGCCGTTCCGTCCTCGGGCCCGACATGACCGCCTTTTTCGAGCAAGGTCGACAGCCTCGCGAACTCCATCGACCGTAGCAGGTCGGCGATGTCAAGACGATCGGGGTCGCTCATGCCGCCTCCTCGTGCGGTGACACGACTCGCAACAATTCGCTCTCCAGCCCGGGTGCAAGCGGCGCGAGATTCGCCGGCGCCTCGACAGGTTCCGGACGCGCCCGTTCGAGCATCCGCTGAACAACGCGACCGGCCAGAAGTGACAGGTCGCGGGGCGGGAGATCGGCGAAGCGGCCCAGCAGGTCATGCAAATCGGCCTCACCTGTCGCCGCGAGACAATTCTCAAGCGCCTGCTCGATTTGGGCAAGCCGATAGGCAGCGGGACCGGGATCAAGCACTTCCTCGACCGGCACCTCGAAAGCGACGGGCGCCAACACCCCAAGCTCCGGCATTTCCGCCGCTCGAACGCGCCGATGCGGTTCAGCTCGGCAGATGGGCAGGCTATAGGTGAAAGCGTGTTCGTCGTTGCCTTCTTCGCCCATCAAAGCCGCATAAGCGCGAACCTGTTCGTTCAAAACGCGCGCAAGCGTGCGGTGCGGGTCAATCCGTACCATTTCGGTCAGAAAACGCATGACGTGCCGATGGAAACCTGCCCAGGCACCGAACCGGTCCGATGCCCAATCCGCCAGCAAGACCAGCCGAGCGTCGAGGTTATCAGCGAGGCGCGCAGTCTCCGGCGCTGCGTTCTGGGTAATGCCGATAAGGCGGTCGATCCGCTTTTGAATACGCTGATGACCCTCGAGAAGGCATATCTTGATCTCCTCTGCCGCCTGATATGAGCTTCGCAGCACATCCCCGCAGCGTGCAAGTGCGTCTTCCCAGGTTTCGAGCCCCATCATTTCCGGAATCTGCGCACGCAGCAATTCCTGGCGATAATCGAGATTGACGCGGCGATCGTCGATATCGGCAAGCAAACTACCGATCACCGCCCAAGTGCGGTCAAGATCCCATGGCCGCCCCTCGGCGATTGCGCGCGTCGCTTCCTCAATCGCGCCTTCGAGTTCGGCCTGGAGGCCGGCGAGAAGAGCGGTGAGTCGGCCCGCCTCCAGTGTATGACCCACATCGTAAGCGTTGGCGATCGCCCTCCCGATGGGGCCAAGCGCATAACGACGATCGTCCAGCACCCGCGCACCCGCTTGTTCGATCAACACACGCTGGTCGATCAACTGGTTGATCGCGCGTGGCACGTCAGCCTCCCGTATTGAGGTCGTCATTCTGTCCTGCTCCAAAACCTCCCCATAGAGTTCGGTCAGCCGAGCGTAGCTGAGAGACGCTGCCTGCTCTTCGCCAAGCGAATGGTTGGCCACCGCCAGGAAGGCGATATCCGTCGAAACCAACCGAAGGCCGGCACGGTTATCCTGGAGAATGGCTGCAACAGTTCTGCGCAGGTCAGCAAAGGATGCGGCGTCGTCGCTGCGATCGGCACGAGAAAACAAGTCCGTCACCGTCGCGTCAACTTGATCTTGTCCCCCCACCATCCAACCAAGCCTGCGTTAACCCCAGCGCAACGTCAATCGGAAGCATGTCGCCAGATCGAAACGAATGTTCTTGAGTGGCGGGAGAGGAGTTGAACAAGGGCTTGATGACTTATACCAAGGCGCGCTGAGAGTGACTCACGTGGTGGATTCCCAAGGTGCTGAAAATCTGATTCGACGTTGCAGGCAGATGGAGGCTTGCGATGGCGGCAGCGGTTGGCGTTCGGCCCGACTACACACCGGCGGATTTGCGTCGATGTGCCAGACGAAGTGGTGATGCGGATCAGGTCCGACGCCTATTGGCGGTAGCGCTGATCCTGGATGGGGGGAGCCGAAGTGACGCGGCGAAACTTGCCGGCGT
>NZ_JBFUHB010000021.1:0-79432 GCF_056402595.1 Sphingomonas sp. P3_C6 | reverse complement strand
CCTGCCATCCGCGAGGCAATCCGTAGCGCGGGCGCCAAGCTCCTGTTCCTGCCGCCGTACAGCCCCGATCTCAATCCGATCGAGCAGGTCTTCGCCAAGCTCAAGCACCTGATGCGCAAGGCCGCAGAGCGTACCCACGACGCAACCTGGCGACGCATCGGCTCCATACTAGACACCTTCAGCCCAGATGAATGCCGCAATTACTTGCTCAACTCCGGATACGGATCAAGCTAATGTCATCCGACTCTAAATCGCAGGCGCTAGATTACTGCGTGTCGTCCTGGTTCTTCGTCACGCCACCGGTGCCGCCCACGCCATCGGGCAGGCCCGGCGAGGTGAACGAGTCCGGCTCGCGCCCGCCTTCGCCGCGTTCGACGGCGTCCTTGCGGGCTTCGACGACTTGTTCGATGTCGCTGCGTCCGTCTTCAGCGGTGTCGTTGTCGGCCCTGAGCGGGCTGTCGGGATGGGGATCTCGATCGGTCATGCAGGTTCCTCTCAACGAAAACCGGTGCCGCCGACCGGCTGGCCGGGGGCAGGGGTGGAGGGTGCGGGCTCACCGCCCGGCTGCGGCGACGGCACGTCGATATCGGGCGTGGTCGGCGATATTTCGGCCGGGGGCGCCTCGGGCTGGGCCGGCTGGCTTGGCTCGGGCGGTAATTCTTGCGGTGGGGTAGTGGCCATTGTCATTCTCCTCCGCCATATAACGCACTTGCATCGCGCCGGGTTGCTACGCCCGTGCGAGTTGCTATAGACGCCGCCGACCGACGGTGTCCCACGCGGGCGTGGCGGAACTGGTAGACGCGCCTGGTTTAGGTCCAGGTATCGCAAGATGTGGGGGTTCGAGTCCCTTCGCCCGCACCAGTCTCGTCGCGCAAGGCGAGGGTGCCGCAACAGTGATTCCCTGAAAAGGCCCAGAGCTAAAAAGGCAAGTGTTGAAATGCAGACTGTCGAGACGTTGAACGAGGGCCTGAAGCGCGCCTACACGCTGAAGATCACGGCGAAGGACATCGATTCGAAGGTCGATGCCGAACTGAAGCGCGTCGCGCCCCAGGTTCGCATGCCCGGCTTCCGCCCCGGCAAGGTGCCCGCCAATTTGGTTCGCAAGATGCACGGCCCCGCGCTGCTGCAGGACGCGCTCAACACCTCGATCCAGGAAGGCGTCCAGACGCTCCTCGCCGAGCAGAAGCTGCGTCCGGCGATCCAGCCGTCGGTCAGCCTCGACGAGGGCTATGAGCTTGGCCAGGACGCCGAGGTCAAGGTCGAGCTCGAAGTGCTCCCCGACGTTCCGACCCCGTCGATCGACCATCTGAAGCTCGAGCGCCTGACCGTGCCGGCCGATGAGGCAGCCCTGCAGGCGCAGCTCCAGAAGTTCGCCGACCAGCAGAAGCGCTGGGACGATGCCAAGGCAACCTACAAGGCCAAGGAAGGCGACCTGGTCGTCATGGATTTCGTCGGCAAGGTCGACGGCGTTGCGTTCGATGGCGGCACCGGCACCGACATGTCGGTCGAAATCGGCTCGGGCCGTCTGATCCCGGGCTTCGAGGATCAGGTCATCGGCGTGAAGACCGGCGAAGAGCGCCAGATCAACGTGACCTTCCCGGCCGACTATGCCGCCAAGGACCTGGCCGACAAGGCAGCGACCTTCGACCTGAAGATCACCGCGGTGAAGACCGCCGGCGAGACCAAGATCGACGACGAGCTGGCGACCTCGCTCGGCCTCAAGGACCTCGACCAGCTCAAGGAGCTGCTCAAGGGCCAGATCGAGCAGGAGCTGAACCAGCTCACCCGCACCCACATGAAGCGCAAGCTGCTCGACCAGCTCGCCGAGGGCCATGATTTCCCGGTCCCGCCGTCGATGGTCGAAGCCGAGTTCACGCAGATCTGGCAGCAGCTCGAGCATGAAGCCACGCATGAGGCCGATCCGGAAGCAGCGATCGCCGAGATGGAGAAGGAGCGCGACGATTACCGCGCCATTGCCGAGCGCCGCGTGCGCCTTGGCCTTCTCCTGTCGGAAATCGGCCAGGCGAACGGCGTCGAGGTCAGCCAGCAGGAAATGAACCGCCTGATCGCACAGGCCGCGTCGCAATACGGCCCCGAGGATCGTACCCGGTTCATCGAATATGTCCGTCAGGACCCGATGGCCGCTGCTCAGCTGCGCGCCCCGCTCTATGAGGACAAGGTCGTCGACTGGCTGTTCGAAAAGGCCGACATCAGCGACCGCGAAGTGACCCGTGAAGAGCTGGAAGAAGCGATCGAGTCCGAGGACGGTTTCGCCAGCGGCACGCATCATCACGATCATGACCACGACCATGATCATGATCATGACCACAAGCCGAAGAAGAAGGCTGCCGCCAAGAAGGCAGCGCCTGCCGAGGACGCCGAGGCGGAGGCTCCTGCAGAGGAAGCCAAGCCCGCGAAGAAGGCAGTCGCCAAGAAGGCTGAGCCCGAAACCGAAACCGCTGAGGAGCCGGTGAAGAAGCCAGCCGCCAAGAAGGCGGCGAAGCCGGCGGCTGAAGAAGCTCCGGCCGAGGATGCTGCGCCTGCCAAGAAGCCGGCGGCGAAGAAGGCTCCGGCAAAGAAGACCGAAGACTGATCGATCTGCGGGGACGTCGCCGCCTATGGGCGGCGGCGTCCCCGCGATCTGAAACCGGCGGTCAGGCGAAGACCTCCGCCAAATTCTCTCCACTCAGGCCTTGTTGGGCCAGAGCGATGCCGCGAATCAGCATGATTGCGAAGACGGCCAGCGCCAGGTCGATTACGCTGGCCACCCACATTCCGACATTGGCCATATTTGCTGCGCCGCTGGCGAAGCCGATGAAGAAGCTTCCCAGATTGTTAAGCAGCCATAGTGCCCACCAACCCGACACGAGGCTGTCGTTCGTCTCATAGGCGGAGACGCCGCGACTTGCGTTCCAGAGTTCGCGCATGCCCTGGAAGGGCTTGAACAGGCTGGCGATGGGGACCGCAAACCACCAGATTCTCGATGCCGGCGTAAATTCGAGATCGTTGAAATCCGCGGCGAGCAGATTGCGGCCGGCGACATAGATCCAGCAGGCAAACACGATCATCGTCGTTATCTTGAAGAGCCCGGCGGCCAGATCTACCGACGATGCAACCGGTGTGACGATGGCCTGAAACATCGCCGGCGCGACAAGCGCCGTGGTCAAGACCACGGGCGTCCATACAGCGTCGATCACGACCATGATCGTCAGGACGCCTGTCAGCACCCGCAGGTCGCGAATTTGCATTTGATATTTCCCTTGTTCCCCGAAGCCGATCATCCGGCGCGGGAATGAAATGATCAAATCGAAAAGGGGTCGAACCCGCGCGAATTCCTCCCTATGGCAGCACGATGACGTCGCGCATTGCTGTCCTGCTGCCCTGCTACAACGAAGAAACCGCCATCGCGCAGACGATCGCGGGGTTTCGCGCCGCACTGCCCGATGCGCGCATTTATGTGTACGACAATAACAGTCGCGATCGCACGATCGAGGTGGCGCGCGCGGCGGGCGCGATCGTGCGGAGCGAGCGGATTCAGGGCAAGGGCAATGTCGTCCGCCGTATGTTCGCCGATGTCGATGCCGACATCTATGTAATGGCCGATGGCGATGCGACCTATGACGCGGCTTCCGCGCCGGTGCTGGTTGCCCGCGTGCTGGAAGAGCAGCTCGACATGGTCGTCGGCGCTCGCGTCACCCAAGCCGATGCCGCCTATCGGCGCGGCCACAAGATGGGCAATGCGCTGCTGACCGGCATGCTCGCGCGCCTGTTTGGGCGCAGCTTCACCGATATCCTGTCGGGCTACCGCGTGTTTTCGCGCCGTTTCGTGAAGAGCTTCCCGGTGCTGTCGGCGGGTTTCGAGATCGAGACCGAGATCAGCGTCCATGCGCTCGAACTGAAGATGCCGGTCGCCGAGATCGAGACGCCCTATTTCGCACGCCCCGAAGGCTCCGAATCGAAGCTCAGCACCTACAGCGACGGCTTCCGCATCCTGCGCACCATCATCCAGCTATACCGGATCGAACGGCCGGTGCTGTTCTTCGGCAGCATCGGCGCCGTGCTCGGCGGCATCGCGGTGGCGCTCGCCATCCCACTGATCATCACCTATCTTCACACTCATCTCGTGCCGCGTTTCCCGACCGCGATCCTTGTCACGGGCCTCGTTATCCTCGCGTCGCTCAACGTCTTCGCAGGACTTATCCTCGATACGGTGGTGCGGGGGCGGCGCGAGGTGCGGCGTCTCGCCTATCTGGCGCACCGCGCGCCGGGCGACGATGATTGGTCGGGTTCGAGCTAGGGGCCGGTCAGCACGGGGCTTGAACTCGTTTCCGCCAGCGCCGATGTAAGGCATCTGTTGGGGCATAAGGATTTAAAGGCACACTATGCATAACCCGTTCGAGACCGGCGACTTCATGCGCCCGCTCACTTCCAATGGTTTCGCTGCGCAGGATCCGCAGGCCGGCCTCGTTCCGATCGTGATCGAGCAGTCGAACCGTGGTGAGCGCAGCTTCGACATCTATTCGCGCCTGCTGCGCGAGCGGATCATTTTCGTGACGGGCGGCGTCGAGGACCATATGGCCTCGGTGATCAGCGCCCAGCTGCTCTTCCTGGAGTCGGAGAACCCCAAGAAGGACATCTTCATGTACATCAACTCGCCGGGCGGCGTCGTCACGGCGGGCATGGCGATCCATGATACCATGCAGTATATCCGTCCGCGCGTCGGCACGGTCTGCATGGGCCAGGCCGCCTCGATGGGCAGCTTCCTGCTCGCCGCCGGCGAGCCAGGCATGCGCGTCGCGCTGACCAACGCCCGCATCATGATCCACCAGCCTTCGGGCGGTGCACAGGGCATGGCCAGCGACATCGAGATCCAGGCACGCGAGATTCTGCGTATCCGGCACCGGATGAATGAGCTCTATGCTCACTACACCGGCAAGCCGATTGGCGAGATCGAGCATGCGATGGATCGCGACAAGTTCCTGTCGGCGGATGAGGCCAAGGAGTTCGGCCTGATCGACGAGGTGTTCGACAAGCGTCCGGCAATTGCCGACGAATCGTCGCCCCCCGTTCTGCCGGCATCGTAAACCGGATATTGGTGCCTTTGGTCATAAGGCGATTTGGTGATTGTAGTGTTGCGGGTGGCCGGTCTAACATGGCCCCCCGCACGAACGTGCCGTGTATGGCGCGAAGGATGGATTGAATGACGAAGCTCAGCGGCGGCGACTCGAAGAGCACGCTCTATTGCTCGTTCTGCGGCAAGTCGCAGCACGAGGTTCGGAAGCTCATCGCCGGGCCAACCGTGTTCATCTGCGATGAATGCGTCGAGCTCTGCAATGACATCATCCGCGAGGAGACCAAGTCGGCTCTCGTCTCGAAGAAGGACGGGGGCGTGCCCACGCCGCAGGAGATCTGCGACGTGCTCGACGATTATGTCATCGGGCAGAAGCGCGCCAAGCGCGTCCTCTCGGTCGCCGTGCACAATCACTACAAGCGCCTCAACCACGGCCAGAAGGGCGCGGATGTCGAGCTTGCCAAGTCGAACATCCTGCTCGTCGGGCCGACCGGCTGCGGCAAGACGCTGCTCGCCCAGACTCTGGCGCGAATCCTCGACGTGCCCTTCACCATGGCCGATGCGACCACGCTGACCGAAGCGGGTTATGTTGGCGAGGATGTCGAGAACATCATCCTCAAGCTGCTCCAGGCCTCCGACTATAATGTCGAGCGTGCGCAGCGCGGCATCGTGTACATCGACGAGATCGACAAGATCAGCCGCAAGGCCGAGAATCCCTCGATCACGCGCGACGTGTCGGGTGAGGGCGTGCAGCAGGCGCTGCTCAAGCTGATGGAGGGCACCACCGCCTCCGTCCCGCCCCAGGGCGGCCGCAAGCATCCGCAGCAGGAATTCCTGCAGGTCGACACGACGAACATCCTGTTCATCTGCGGCGGCGCGTTCAGCGGCCTCGAAAAGATCATCGGCGATCGCCTTCAGGGCAAGTCGATCGGGTTCGGCGCCTATGTCGCGTCCCCTGAGGAACGCCGCACCGGTGAGACGCTCAAGTCGGTCGAGCCCGAGGATCTGCTGAAGTTCGGCCTGATCCCTGAATTCGTGGGCCGCCTGCCGGTCATCGCCACGCTCGAGGATCTCGACGTGCCGGCGCTGGTGACAATCCTGACCGAACCGAAGAACGCCCTGGTCAAACAGTATCAGAAGCTGTTCGACATGGAGGAAGTGAAGCTCGGCTTCACCGACGACGCGCTCGTGCAGGTCGCCAAAAAGGCGATCGACCGCAAGACCGGCGCGCGCGGGCTTCGCTCGATCCTCGAAGGCATCCTGCTCGACACCATGTTCGATCTGCCGGGCATGGATTCGGTCGACGAGGTGATGATCGACAAGGACGTGATCGACGGCCGCAAGGAACCGATCCGCGTTTACGCCAAAAAGGAAAAGACCGGCACCGGCGCCGCATGATCTAATCTCCCTCTCCCCTCTGTGGGAGAGGGAAGGGTCCCATCGCATAGCGATGGGAAGGGTGAGGGGGACACTCGTTGACTTTCCGAACCTCACCCCCAACCATCCGCGTCGCCGACACCGCCGATCGCACCGCCATCGCAGCAATGCTCGCGCGAGCCTTCGCCGAAGACCCCGCCACCAGCTTCATCTTCCCGGACCCCGAGCAGCGCGCCAGACGCCTCCCGCGCATGTTTGCCCTGCTGTTCGACGAAGACGCGCGCGGCATGCGGCTGATGACGGAGAGCGGCGAGGCGGCCACCTTGTGGCGGGCCCCTGGCCGCAATCGAACGGGCTGGCTCGACCTGCTGCTCCACGCAGTGCCGCTGGTGAGCCTGTTCGGCACCGCGCTGGGCCGGGCGCTGGCGGTGTCCAACGCGATCGACGCGCATTTCCCCGACGGCGACTATTGGTATCTCCACATCGCCGGTTGCGATCCCGCATCGCAAGGCAGGGGCCTAGGCGGCGCGACGATTCGATCGGGACTGGAACGCGTCGCAGGCAGCGGCTTGCCGGCCTATCTCGAGACGCCCAGCGAGAAATATATCGGCTTCTATCGCGGGATCGGCTTCGAGGTGATCGGCGAATGGACCGTGCCCAAGGGCGGCCCGCGCTTCTGGTCGATGATGCGGCCGGCCGACTGACGATGCGACCATGGATCGTCCTGGGAATCCTCCTCCTGCAGGTCCCTGCAGCGCTGCGCGCACCACCGGCCTTCGCCCAGCAGGAAAGGAAGTCCAGCGAGATGACCCAAGCGCGGTTCTGGCAGATCCTCGCCGAATCGGCGCACAACACGACGGATCAACAGAGCCAGGCAGCCGCCTTGCGTGTGGCGCTCGATCGCCTGACGCCGCACGAGATCGAGGCCTTTGCCGAGATTTTCGACGAGCTGATGCGCCGATCCTATCGCTGGGATCTATGGGGCGCCGGCTTCGTCGTGGAAGGCGGTATGTCCGATGACGGCTTCGAATATTTCCGCCGCTGGCTGATTTCCCGGGGCGAGGCGGCCTTCGAAAAGGTGAGCGCCGATCCGGACTCTCTCGTCGACATCATCCCGGACGATCACGACGGCGAGTTCGAATTCGAGGAATTCGGCTATGTCGCCGGTGAGGCCTGGGCGAAGAAGACCGGTCGCGGTGCCGAGGCGATGCCGCACAAGGCTCGACCCTACAACTCGGATCCTTCCGGCACGCCGTTCACCGAAGACCCTGCGGCTCTCAAAAAACGCTATCCGAAACTATGGGCGCGGTTCGGCTCGGATTGATCGATTCAATCTGGGGCCCAACCATTGCAGCAACGGACTGGGCTGGATGTCAGGCATCTGCCCTGTTCTTTCACATGGTGAAATGTTGCATGATTCCCGCCGCGGATCAGCGGAAGAAACAGCGCATTTGACGTGCGTTTTCCGCTGCTATCCATAACAGCGGTAATGCGACACAAGCCACTGATTCAGCTCCGGAAAATCCAGCCGAAACTCCAACGTAACAGCGGAAGAAAAAGATTGCCCGAACAGGGGGCGTCGTTGGACGAATCAGGACTCCGCCAGAAAATCGCCGAGCCGGTCAAGCCGACGCTCCACCGGGGATCGCCGGTCACGAATCCATTGTTCGAGGATCGAGAATCCGCCGGGTAGCAGCTGGCAGCTCCGCACCCGCCCTACTTTCTCGGTGCGCACCAGTCCGCATTCCTCGAGCACCTGCAGATGCTGCGCGACCGCGGTCAGGGTGATGCCCAGCGGCGCTGCCAGGGTGGAAACGGACAGCGGCCCCGCGGTCAGCCGTTCGACGATCGCCAGCCGCGACGGGTCGGCGAGCGCGCGCAACACGCGCTCGACACTCGCCGCAGGCTTGCTGGTTTCGGGAATCGTCACGCCTCCGGCAATATCGCCCCCAGCCGGTCGAACAAGGCGTTCCACCCGTGCTCGCGCATTTCCGGGCCGTCCGCGCCTTCGAGGAAGGCTGCCTGGTGGGTGCAGATCAGGTCGGTACCGCTCTCGGCCGGCACCAACTCGATCGTCATCAGCGTGACCGAGATCGGCCGGCCGCCGATCGTCATGGTGGCGGCGCTGATGATGCGGCGGTTCGGGACGATGTTGTGGAAATACTCGTCATTGGCGAGCTCGACGCCTTCGAACGGCGTGTCAGGCCCCATCTTCGCGCGCGAGACGGCGTGGCCACCGACGCGGAAGTCCATCTCAAACGCCGCCCCGTCGCGGCTATCCGGGTCAGCATACCAACGGCGCTTCTGGTCTTCGCGGCTGAACGCCTCGAACACCCGTTCAGGCGGAACGGGATAACTGCGCTCGATCACGAAGGTGCTGGGGAGGACTGGTTTTACATCCATGACGCCACGACTCCATTAGTGAAGTTACGGCTTCACTATCTTTCGGGCCGATCAATTGTCAAGTCTGCGCTTCACTATTATGCCCAGCGGAGCGCATCAGCGCGGCGTAGATGCCGAGCGCCAGGAACAGCCCGATGAACCACGCATAGGCATAGAGCCCGGTCCAGAAGCCACCGATCCACCCGAAGCGGCCCGGCGCCACCGTCGCGAGGAAACCCGGCAGATTGGGCAGCACCCCGATGGCGAAGGCGATCAGCGCCCGCCGGTTCCACCCGCCGGCATAGGCATAGCGGCCATCCTCCCGGTACAGGGCATCGACATCGAGCTGCGTCCGCCGGATCAGCCAGTAATCGGCGATCAGGATGCCGGCGATGGGCCCGAGCAGCGCGCTGTAGCCGGTCAGCCAGACGAAAATATAGCCGCCGGTGGTCGCCAGCAGCTTCCACGGCATGATGAGCACGCCGATCACCGCGGTGATCAGCCCGCCGGTCCGGTAGGAGATCCGCCCCGGCGCCAGCGACGAGAAATCATAAGCGGCACCCACCAGGTTGGCGGCGATGTTGCAGGAGATGGTGTCGATCGCGATGACGATCAGCCCGAGCAGCACCAGCGGCCCGGCCAGCGTGCCCGACAGCGCTACCGGATCCCAGATCGCATGGCCGTAGATGACGACGGTGGCCGAGGTGGTGATGACGCTGGCCAGTGCGATCAGCCCCATGCCCGGCGGCAGGCCGATCGTCTGGCCGAGGATCTGGTCGCGCTGGCTCTTTGCGAAACGGGTGAAGTCGGGGATATTGAGCGCCAGCGTGCCCCAGAAGCCGATCATCGCGGTCAGCGACGGCCAGAACACCGCCCAGAACTGTCCCTCGCGTGCGCCGCCCGGCACGAAGGCGGAAGGGCTGGCGAAGATCGGCCCGAGCCCGCCGGCACTGTCCACTGCCCACCAGACCAGCGCGATGCACACCAGGATCTTGACCGGCGCGGTCCATGTCTCCAGCCGCCGGATCGTCGTCAGCCCCTTGCGCACGAAAAACAGCTGAATCGCCCAGAAGGTGGCGAAGGACAGCAACTGCCCCAGGCCGATATCGAGCACCGGCACGACCGGCCCGTTCAGGCTCCGCCCGACGAACACGCCGAGCAGGGTCAGCAGCGCCTCGCCCCCGATCCAGGTCTGGATGCCGAACCAGCCGCACGCGACCAGCGCCCGCGCCATGGCCGGCAGGCGCGCGCCGCGTGTGCCGAACGACGCCCGCGCCAGCACCGCATAGGGAATGCCATGGCGCGCGCCGGCATGGCCGATCAGCAGCAGGGGGACGAGCACCACGACATTGCCGAGCAGCACCGTCGCCGCGGCCTGCCCGGCCGACATGCCCTGCTCGATCAGGCCGGAGGCAAGCATCCAGCTCGGTACGGCGACGATCATGCCGATCCACAGCGCGGCGAAATGGTACCAGCGCCAGGTCCGCTGCGCCGCATCGGTGGGCGCCAGATCCCGGTTCCAGAGCGACTCCGCGGCGTGATCGGTCATGCGCTTTCCCCCGGTGCCGGAGTTGGCCGCAATTCCGCCGGCCGCGCAAGGCTCGTCACATGTGCGATCGGTTCGAGCAGATAGGGGGCGGTCGCCGCCAGCGCCTCGGCCATCGCGGTCCGCCCCGCGGTGCGGAAGGCGAGCTCGGAGCTGTCGACCGCGTGGAACGACCCGTCCACCAGGGTTACCGCGACATCGACCACGTCCATGCCGAGCGGCCCTTTGCCATCGCGTGCCGCACGCCCTGCTCGACCGCCGGGATCCATTGGCGCGGGATGGCGCCGCCGGTGATCCGGTCCTCGAAACGGCACCCGTCGCCGCGGTCGAGCGGGCGGATCTCGATACCCACGTCGCCGAACTGGCCGTGCCCGCCCGATTGTTTCTTGTGCCGCCCGTGCTGGTTAGCTGCCTTGGATCGTCTCCTTATAGGCGACCGCCGGCGCGCGCGCCGTCACTGCGACGCCGTAGCGCCGCCTGAGCCGTTCGAGCGCGACGCCGAGATGCTCGTCGCTCAGGCCATGAAGCAAGGTCTCGTGCGATCCCTCGTCCTGGCCCCAGCGCAGGCCTGGATCCTCCTCGACCAGCCGGTTGAGCGAGGTCGACAGGCGCACTTCGTCCTTGTGATCCTTCACCGCGATCGCCAGCGCATACTTGGCGACCGGCCACGTAGCAGGCGTCACCGCGGCGGGACGCGTGGCGATACCGATCAGGTCGCCCGCCCGAGTCGCTTCGGCCTTGGCGATGCCGATGATCTCGCCCGGCTCGGCGTGCTGCACCCGGGTCGCGGTGCCGCCCTGTAGCGCGAACAGGGCTCCAGCGCGCATCGCCTCGCCGGCACCGCCGATCAGTTCGGCCCCTTCAGTCAGTTCCCCGCCGAAGACCCGCGCGACGGCGAGCCGCCCGACCGGACTGCCGTGCGAAATCCTGATGACCTGCACCGCCGGCCCCACCACACCGATCCGCGCTGCCGTCTGCCCGGCGGTCGGCGTGTCGTGGCGCAGCATCTTGAGCAGTCGGCGGATGCCGAAGCCGTTCAGCGCCGATCCGAACAGCACCGGCACGACCAGCCCGGCCGCCGTCTCCCGCGCCAGATCGCCGAAGATCGTATCGAGGCTCGGCACCTCGTCCGACAACAATTGCTCGAGCAGCGTATCGTCATGGTCGGCAAGCTGTTCGAGCATGTGGAAACGCGCCGCGCGCTCGTCTTCTTTGAGGTGCGCGGCAAGGGGAACCTGCTGGGAACGCTTGCCTGGCTGATAGTGATAGGCCCGCTCCAGCGCGAGATCGACGAAACCGGCAGTCCGCTCGCCCGCGCGGATCGGGATCTGCCGCGCGACCAGCGCTGCCGCGCTCATCGGCTGCAGCGCGGCGAGCAGATCCTCGATACTGCCGCGCGCCTGCTCGATCTTGTTGACGAACAGCGCGTGGGGCAGGCCGATCGCCTCGATACGCCGCAGGGTGGGCTCGACCAGCGGGGCGCGCGCCGGATCGGGATCGATCACCACCAGGGCAAGGTCCGCCGTCGCCAGCGCCATCTCCATGTCGGTCGCGAAGGCAGGGGAGCCCGGCGCGTCTGCCAGCAGATAGCGGTCACCCATCCAGTCGAAGCGCAGCAGGTTGAGTTCGGTCGACCCGCCCCGCGCCCGCGCTTCCGGACTGGCATCGCCGACGGAGCTGCCCGCATCCACTGCGCCGAGTCGCGGGACGGCGCCGGCCGCGTGCAGCAGCGCTTCGCCCAGGCTGGTCTTGCCCGCACCGGCGGGGCCAACAAGCGCGATCGCTCTCGCGCCTCTGCGGATCTCGTCCACGCACGCTCTCCTCGTACCCGCCGGCCTTTCCTGGTGGAGGCCGGTCGTCGGGATTCGGGAGGGTCTGCCTATAGCTACAGGAAGGCAAGGGCCGGGATTTAACCGGCGTCAGGCTCGGTCGGTTTCAGGTCGAGCAATATGGTCGGGATCAGCTCGGACACGGTTGGATGGATCGGCACCGTCCAGCGCAGGGCATCGATCGGCTGATCCGCGCTCATCGTATCGAGTATGCCGTGCACCGCCTCGTCGCCGCCCGTGCCGAGGAACGCGGCGCCCAGGATTCGCTTCGTCTCCGCATCGGTGACGATCTTCATGAAACCCTTGGTCTCGCCCTTCTCGATCGCGCGCCCGACCCGGGTCATCGGCCGTTTCGACACCAGGATCGGCCGCCCTGACGCCCGCGCCTCTGTCTCCGTAATACCCGCGCGACCAAGCGGCGGATCGGTATAAAGCGCATAACCCGGCACGCGCTGGCTCAGCCGCCGGTCATCGCCGTCGAGCAGATTGGCCGCGACGATCTCGAAATCATTGTAAGCGGTGTGCGTGAAGGCGCCGCGCCCGTTGCAATCGCCCAGCGCCCAGATGCCGGGCACATTGGTCTGCAACATGTCGTCGACCTGGATATAGCCGCGCTTGTCGGTCGCTATGCCGGCAATTTCCAGTCCGAGATCGTCGGTATTGGGGCGGCGCCCCACTGCCAGCAGCGTGTGGCTGCCCACCACCATGGGCGGGCCCTCCTCGCAATCGACGGACACGGCGACACCCTCGGCGTGCGGCCTGAAGCCGATGCAATTGGCGCCGGTGCGGACGGCGATGCCCTCGTCCTCCAATATCTCGCGGATCGCGGCCGAGACGTCGGGGTCCTCGCGCGCGATCAGCCGGTCGTTGCGCTCGACCACCGTCACTTCGGCCCCGAAACGGCGATACATCTGCGCGAATTCGAGGCCGATATAGCTGCCCCCGACCACGACGAGATGCCGTGGCAGGGTGTCGAGCGCGACCATGTCGACATTGTCGAGCCACGCCACATCATGCACCCCCGGCATGTCGGGCACCGACGCCCGCCCGCCGACATTGAGGAAGATGCGCGGCGCGGCGAGTTCCTCACCATTGGCCGAAAGGGTGTTGGGTCCGGTGAAGCGGGCATGGCCGCGCAGGAAGGTCAGGCCCGCCATGCCTTCCAGCCATGTCTCGTTGTTGGTCCGCGCCTTCATCGTGACGGCATGCGCCCGCGCCGCGACCGTCTTCATGTCGATTTCGACCGGCCCGGTCCGGATGCCGAAGTCGGCGCCGCGCCGGGCGAGGTGCGCCGCATAGGCGCTGGCGACGAGCGTCTTGGTCGGCATGCAGCCGGTGTTGACGCAGGTGCCGCCGACCAGATGGCGCTCGACCAGCGCGACCGTCATACCGGCGTCGGTCAGCCTTCCGGCGAGCGACGGGCCGGCCTGTCCGGCACCGATGATAATGGCGTCGAACGAGCGGCTCATAGGATCAGAGCGCCAGCACGATGGCGACGGCGCCCAGGATCGCGACCGCATCCTCGATCAGTGCCGCGGGCCGGTCGCTTCCGAATGCGGCGGCCAGCTTGCCGCGCGCCGCAGCCCCGCCCAGCGTCCCGATCACAGCGCCGACCACGCCCAGCACCAGTCCGATCACCCAGGAGCCGCCGCCGACGCCGATCGCCGCGCCGGACAGGCCGCCAGTGACGATACGCGCGCCGAATTGTTGCGGCACCTTCCGGCTTGGCGTGGAGGGAAGCTGGTCGGTGACCAGCTCCGCAGCTGCCAACAGGGTGAGGATCCACGGCGTGAAGCGCCATCCCATGAAGGCGAGCCAGCTTCCGTCGAGCGCGAGCATTCCGCAGGATGCGGCCCAGGCGACCGCGGCAGGTGCCGTCATGGTGCGCAAGCCCGCAATGATTCCGATCAGCAACGACAAGATGAACATGCCAGTTTCCCCCGAAGTGACGAACCGAGCCGCCTTCATGCCTCACTTCCGGCTCTAAGAGAATGGTGCGACGCTATTGGGGATCAGGGACGGGCGGCGGCGCAGATATCCATGAACGCGCGGATGCCGGCGGTGACGTGCTTTTCGCGGTGAAGCACCATGTAGAAGCGCCGGTGCAGATCGATCTCCGGCACAGGCAGCTCGACGACCCGCCTTTGCGCCAGCGCACTCCGGGCCGTCAGGCGGGACACGCACCCGATCATCGAGCTGACCGCGACCGTCTCCAGGATCGCCTCGATCTGCTGAAGCTCCATGCCGATCTGCCAGCGGCTCCAATAGGGACGCATCGCCTGGTCGAGGGTCTGGCGCGTGCCCGACCCCTTTTCGCGGACCACCCAGCGCTGGTCGAGCAGCGCATCGACCGGGCAGGGGGATCGACCGGCCAGAGGATGCGAAGGATTGCAGATCAGCACCAGTTCGTCGTCGAGCCAGTCGGTCACCATCAGGTCGGGATCGGCGCATTCCCCCTCGACCAGCGCGAGATCGAGCGAGAAATCGGCGATCCGGCCCGCGATCTCGGCCGTGTTGCTGATGTCCAGGGTCAGGGTGCTGTCGGGATAGCGCCTGGAATAGGCCTCGATCAGCGACGGCGCGATATGGTTGCCGATCGTCTGGGTCGCCCCGAGCCTGAACGACCCCGGCCCCCTTCGCCCCGAAAGCAGCGCATCGATCTCCTCGGCCCGGTCGAGCAGGTCGCGCGCGGCCGGAAGCAGGGAGCGCCCGGTCTCGTTGATCCGCAGGCGCTTGCCCGCGCGGTCGAACAACGGCCGGTCATACCGCCGCTCGAGTTCCAGCAGTGCAGCGCTCGCCGCCGATTGCGACATCGCCAGTTCGACTGCGGCGGCAGAGATATTCCCCTCCCGCGCGACCGCGGTGAAGATCTGGAGATGGCGGAGACTGAAACGCATAACCCGTTTTATCGATGATCCTTACCAATATTACCAGTTTTTTGAATGATGCCGCACGCCCTATCTGGGGTGCCAATCCTGGAGCATCGATATGGCAAGCCTGCGCACCGAGCGCGTTCTCAGCGTCAATCACTGGAGCGACCGTCTTTTCAGCTTCAGGACGACACGCGACCCGGCATTCCGCTTCGAGAACGGCCATTTCGTCATGCTTGGCATCGATCTGGGCGGCAAGCCGCTGCTGCGCGCCTTCAGCATCGCCAGCCCCAATCACAGCGAAGAGCTCGAATTCCTGAGCATCAAGGTGCCGGACGGCCCGCTCACCTCACGCCTCCAGAACATTGCGCCGGGGCAGGACCTGTTCGTCAGCAACAAGCCGGTCGGCACATTGGTGGTGCGCGATCTCCGCCCGGGCCGGGTTCTCTACCTGTTGGCGACCGGTACCGGCCTGGCGCCGTTCCTCAGCATCATCCAGGACCCGGAAACCTATGAGAAGTTCGATCGGGTCGTGCTTGCGCATGGCGTGCGCACCTGTGCCGAACTCGCTTACGCCGACTTCATCGGCAAGGATCTGCCGAACGACCCATATCTCGGCGAGGAAATCGCCGCCAAGCTGCTCTATTACCCCACCGTCACGCGCGAGCCGTTCCGCAATACTGGCCGCCTGACCGCGCTGCTCGGCTCGGGCAAGTTGCAGGCCGATCTGGGCCTGCCCGATCTCGACCCGGCACACGACCGTGCGATGATCTGCGGCAGCACCGCGATGCTCAACGACCTGTCGGCCCTGCTCGATGAGCGCGGGTTCGAGGTATCGCCGGGCGTCGGCGAGCCTGGGGATTATGTGATCGAACGGGCGTTTGCCGACAAGTGAAGTGAGACGTCGCCGCCATCGTGCGAATGGGCGGAGCCGCGCAGTCCCTGGATAGGTGGGGTCAGAGTATATCAACTGATCCAGGCAGGCGCATGACAGTAGGAATTCGAAATGCGGTCCCGGTGAAGATGTGGATTACCGGGGGGTAGTGTCCTCCCGCTGACGCCGGTCTGATCGCGCCGGCGGCGATGTCGCCGACCGGGCGACCGGCATCAAGCAACGCCCGCAATCCGTCGATCCCCTGCAACCGGATACCCGCACGGTCCGGATCAAGGCGCGACACCATCGCCTCGATCCTTGGCTGGACCCTGCTCGCGGCGCCGTGGTGGCACT
Source organism: Sphingomonas sp. P3_C6 (assembly GCF_056402595.1). Taxonomy (NCBI): domain Bacteria; kingdom Pseudomonadati; phylum Pseudomonadota; class Alphaproteobacteria; order Sphingomonadales; family Sphingomonadaceae; genus Sphingomonas; species Sphingomonas sp. P3_C6. The sequence goes on along the minus strand of NZ_JBFUHB010000021.1, from coordinate 63,129 downwards.
CGGCACCATCCCGGTCGAATGTGAGTGTCGGGCTCATTCTTTCGTCTCGTCCTCACCATCCGGGATCACCACGCGTCCCCATCGCGAATCGACCAGGATATCGTCGTCATAGGAGACCTCGGCGTCGCGCCAGTTAAGCGGCCGTTCCAGCAGGTCATAGAGCGCGAGCTGGTCGTGCAACTGGGCTTGCTCCGCCTCCTGCACGATCTGGGTCCAGCGGCGCAATGCTGCCTGGTTGCCCTTGAGCGCCGCTTCCGTAAGCGCCCGGAGCACCGCCTGGTTCGCCGGCAACTCGATCGCGTCGGCGCCCTCACCGACCGTCACCGGCCGATAGGCCTCCGCCAGGATCATCGCGCGCGTCGGCAGATCCGATCCGGGCAGGCGGTCCCCCGGCGCACCGGTTGCGCGCCGGCCGGGTGGACGTCCGGCAGGGTTGCCGGATTTGCCCTTGCTGAAAGGCCGTCCCGGCCCCTTGGCCCGCTTCGCTGATTCAACCTTTTGCCCGCTCATGCCATCACTCCAGCCATGGATCGTCCGGCCACCTTCAAACCAGATTGCGCGCGGCATTTGAATCAAGCGCTGGCTGTTTCCAGCCCATCGCTGGCTGTTCCATGGCTGTTATCGCGGAACAGCCAGCAGGGGCATAAGTCCCTCATCTGCCATCGGAAAAAAGGGGCGCATTTCCAACATAACAGCCAGCAAAAAAATAAAGCCGACATAACAGCCGGGAACAGCCGGCACCCGTCCTCAGAACACCCCCGGCAAGAACCGCTTCACCCGTGCGGCATAGGCGTCATACTCGGCCCCGAACTGCGCGTGCAGCAACTGCTCCTCGTGCCGCACCCGCAACCAGGTCGCGACCGCATAGATCGGCACGGCAAGGATCAGATTGGCTATGTGGCCATAGGCGATCGCCATGGCCAGCATGAACAGGAACAAGGCGACATAGATCGGGTGGCGCACCACCGCGAAGGGGCCGGCCTGCACCAGCTGATGGTCGGTGCGGGTCCGCGCGACCAGGCTCCAGTTCTTGCCCATCGTGAGCGACGATGCATGGAACAGCCCCACCGCCCCGAGCATCAGCACCAGGGTCGCGACCGCCTCGACGATCGCCTTTGCCGACATCGGGTCGAGCGTCACGTCGATCCGTCCATATCCGGCGACGGCGATGCCGAGGGCCTGCACCAATATCCAGATCCACGAGGCGCGGTTGCGCCGCGCTGTCGGCACCTTCTCCGATCGGCCCGCTCGATAGCGCGCCGCCATCAGCGCGGCGAAGAAGGTCAGGAAGCCGAGGGCGAGCCCGGCGAGGCCGGGCAGCCCGACTGGGTCGATGCGGAACAGGCTCATGCTATGTCCTCTAATATTTGGACTTGGGCGGCGTGGCTTTCCATATCTTATAGGCCTCAAGCGCCTTGGACCGCTTCAGGATCCGCGCGGCCGGATCGACCACGACATGCGCGCCCGGCGTGAGCGCAATGGTGCCCGTGCCGCCGGTCATCGCCAACTTCTGGATCTTGCCGTCCACCTGCACCTCGACCGGCATGGGGAAGGGCAGGCCGTCGGGCGCCTTCCAGCTCAGGGTCAGTGTGTCGCCGCCGCGTGTCTCGATCAGCTCGGGCAGGGCGGCCTTGCGCAGATAGACATCGAAGAACCAGCCATAATCCTTGCCGGTCACCTGTTTGACGAAGCCCTCATATTCCATGGTCGAGCCGAAGCGGGGGGAGAAATTGCCCGGTTTCGGATCGAGCCGGCCGTAGACCGCCAGCCGCGTGACGGCGCGGAACGCGTCGTCACCGATCAGGCCGCGCAGGGTGTGGAGCATCCACGACCCCTTGTAATAAATGTCCTGGCCGGGGCCGCCCCTGGCGATCTCATAGACTTCTTCCTCGGTGCGGATCTCGCCCGAGATCAGCGGCTGGAGGTTGGCGATCTTGTTGCGCTCGTCGTCGAGCATCGTCGCATAGCGAGCGGTACCCTCGCGCCACAGCCCGTACCAGGGCTGCATATAGGTGCCATATCCCTCGTGCAGCCAGTAATCGTCCCAGTTGCCGGCGGTCAGCTGGTTGCCGAAATATTCATGGGCGAATTCATGCTGGAACAGCCAGTCGAAGCCCTCGGGCGCCTTGGCATATTCGTTGCCATAGGCGTTGATCGTCTGGTGCTCCATGCCCTTGTGCGGCGTCTCGACAACGCCCAGCTTCTCGTCGCCGAACGGGTAGGGGCCGACCTCGCTCTCGAAGAAATCAAGCGTCGGTGCGAATTCGGCGAACAGTTCCTTCGCCTTGGCTTCTTCGCCCGGCAGATACCAATAGAACATCGGGATCTCGTTGCCGTACCGGCTTTTGTAGATACCCGAAATCTCTTCATAAGGCCCGACGTTCAGCGCGATGCCATAGGTGTTGGGCTGGCGGACGCTCCAGTTCCAGGTCGTGCGCCCGTCGGGCAGCGTATCGACGCCTATCAGCTTGCCGTTGGACGGCGCCTTCAGCCCTTTGGGCACGGTGATGTGCAGCGTGACATTCTCCGGCTCGCCAGTCGGGAAGTCGAGACAGGGCCAGAACAGGTCGCAGCCATAGCCCTCGGCCGTGGTCGCGAACCAGGGGCGCCCGTCGGGGGTCTTTGCCCAGACCATGCCGTCGTCCCAGGGCGCGTTCACCGCGACGTGCGGCGTACCGCCATAGGTGATCGCCGCCACGACCTGCTGGCCTGCGGGAACGGTGCGGGGCAGGGTGATGGTCAGCCGCCCGTCCGGATCGGCAAAGGCGGATCTGGGAAGGGGTTCGCCGTTGATCGACACGGCGCTCGGCGCGATATTCTTGTCGAGGTCGATCACCAGCCTGGTGAGCGGCGCCTTTGCGGTGAAGGTCAGCGTGGCAAGCCCGCGCAGTTCCTGGCTGGCGGGCAGCACATCGAACTTCAGATCGGCATGGTCGAACTTCAGCTTCGCCTGGTCCGCATCGATCACGCCGCCAGATCGCTGGGTCTGTTCGGTAATCGGCGGCTCGCCCTTTTTCGGCAGTCCGGCGGCAGTGGTCAGCGAAAGCACGGCAAGGGCAAAGATGAGCCGGGGGGCAGGTTTCGACGGCATGCAGGGATAAGGCCTCACACTAGGTCGACCGAGAAACTCTCGATCGAAAGGGCGAAAAAGGGATGATCGTCCTGGGTGATCGCCAGCCGTTGCGGCCAGCGTACGCCCTTGTCGGTCACGGTGCCGGCAAAGCGCAGATATTCGTGGATCGGTTTTCCGGCGTCCGAGTTATCCGCCGGTGCGACGAGATAGTCGGCGGACAGCAGCCTGCCGTCCTTGCCGAATCGGCAGTCGATCGCGGGGAAGCCGGCCCGGCTGCCACGCAGCGCGCCGCGCGGGCGTGTTTCCCAGCGAGCGCCGGCCATCAGCATATAGCCATACACGCCGAATTGCTGGCGCTCGTTGAGCGTGGCGGCGGGCGTGAGTGCAGACTGGACACCGTTGACGACCTTGAAGCCGCGTTCGCCCTCGATCATCAGGGTGCGCTTCTCGCTGCGGCCTTCGCTTTTCAGCCAGCTGTCGGATCGCGCCCGAACGAACGGCTCCACATAGGTTTCGATGCCCAGGTCGATCGTCCTGCTGCCGGTATAGACCTTGGCCGTGCCCGCCCATCGGATCGAGCGGACCCGTTCGATCAGGGCGCGGCCGCCGATCGCCTCCATCGCGCGCGCGACCGGGTCGGCCGGCAGCGCGGCTGCTGCAAGGTGAGAGGGCAGGGCGAGAGCAACACTTGTTCCCGCTAAAAACGTTCGGCGATTGATGGATTGGTTACCAGCACCATATAAGGAAGAACTGGCGCCTCGTTCAGGCGCTGCCGGAGTATTCATGACCCAATCCTACCCAGTCCTGCCGCTTCGCGATATCGTCGTCTTCCCGCACATGATCGTGCCGCTGTTCGTCGGCCGCGACAAGTCGGTCGCAGCACTCGAGGCCGCCATGGCCGCAGACAAGGAGATTTTCCTCGTCGCGCAGCTCGACCCGGCCGAGGATGATCCCGAGCGCGAGGATCTCTACGACATCGGCGTCACCGCCACCGTGCTTCAGTTGCTGAAGCTGCCGGACGGCACCGTCCGTGTGCTTGTCGAGGGCAAGACCCGCGCCGCGCTCGATACGCTGTCGTCGACCGACACCTATCTCACCGCCACCGTCGCGCCCGTCGAGGAAGCGGCTGCCGAAGGTAACGAGGTTTCGGCGCTGATGCGCTCGGTCGTCGACCAGTTCGAGAACTACGCGAAACTCAATCGCAAGCTGCCGGCCGAGACCGCGGTGCAGCTCGGCGAGATCGAGGATGCGTCGCGCCTGGCCGATGCCGTCGCCGCGAACATCTCGGTCAAGGTTTCGGAAAAGCAGACGCTGCTTGTCGAAGCCGATCCGACCAAACGTCTCGAGATGGCCTTCGCCTTCATGGAAGGCGAGCTCGGCGTCCTGCAGGTCGAGAAGAAGATCAAGAGCCGCGTCAAACGCCAGATGGAGAAGACGCAGCGCGAATATTACCTCAACGAGCAGCTCAAGGCGATTCAGCGTGAGCTCGGGAATGAGGGCGAGGAAGGCGAAGGCGACGAGATCGCTGAGCTGACCCAGAAGATCGCGACGCTCAAGCTGTCCAAGGAAGCCCGCTCCAAGGCGACCGCCGAGCTGAAGAAGATGAAGACGATGGCGCCGATGTCGGCGGAAGCAACCGTCGTGCGCAACTATCTCGACGTGCTGCTCGGCATGCCCTGGGGCAAGAAGTCGAAGATCAAGAAGGATATCTCGGCCGCGCAGGCGATCCTCGACGAGGATCATTATGCGCTGGAGAAGGTCAAGGATCGGATCATCGAATATCTCGCGGTCCAGGCACGTACCAACAAGCTGAAGGGGCCGATCCTGTGCCTCGTCGGCCCTCCCGGCGTGGGCAAGACCTCGCTCGGCAAGTCGATCGCCAAGGCAACCGGGCGCGAGTTCATCCGCCAGTCGCTGGGCGGCGTGCGCGACGAGGCCGAGATCCGTGGCCACCGCCGCACCTATATCGGCTCGCTGCCGGGCAAGATCGTGACCAACCTGAAAAAGGCCGGCACCTCGAACCCGCTGTTCCTGCTCGACGAGATCGACAAGCTCGGCCAGGATTTCCGCGGCGATCCAGCCTCGGCATTGCTGGAAGTGCTCGATCCGGAACAGAACTCGAAGTTCCAGGATCATTATCTCGAGATCGACATCGATCTGTCGGACGTGATGTTCGTGACCACCGCGAACACGCTGAACCTGCCGCAGCCGCTGCTCGACCGCATGGAGATCATCCGGCTCGAAGGCTATACCGAGGACGAGAAGGTCGAGATCGCCGAGCGGCACCTGATCGCGAAGCAGATCGAGGCCCATGGGTTGAAGGACGGCGAGTTCACCCTCACCACCGAGGGACTGCGCGCGCTGATCCAATATTATACCCGCGAAGCCGGTGTGCGTACGCTCGAGCGCGAGATCGCCAAGCTCGCGCGGAAGGCGCTGCGCCAGATCCTCGAAGGCAAGGTGACGAGCGTTACGATCACGCCCGACAACCTGTCCGAATTCGCCGGGGTGAAGAAATATCGTCACGGCCTGGGCGAGGAAGAGAATCAGGTTGGCGCGGTGACGGGTCTTGCCTGGACTGAGGTCGGCGGCGAGCTGCTGACGATCGAGAGCGTGACCGTGCCCGGCAAGGGCTCTGCCAAGGTGACCGGCAAGCTCGGTGACGTGATGAAGGAGTCGATCGAGACCGCCTTCAGCTTCATCAAGGCGCGTTCGCCGAGCTATGGCATCAAGCCGAGCGTGTTCGCCCGCAAGGACGTGCACATCCATCTGCCGGAGGGCGCCGTTCCCAAGGACGGCCCGTCGGCGGGCATCGGTATCGTCACCGCGATCATCTCGACCCTGACCGGCGTGCCGGTGCGCCGCGACGTGGCGATGACCGGCGAGGTCACGCTGCGCGGACGGGTGCTGCCGATCGGAGGCCTCAAGGAGAAGCTGCTCGCGGCGCTGCGCGGCGGGATCACCACCGTGCTGATCCCGCAGGAGAATGAGAAGGACCTGGCGGAGATCCCGGCGAACATCCGCGAGGGGCTGACCATCATCCCAGTGGCGCATGTCGACGAGGTGCTGCGGCTTGCTTTGACCGGCCCGCTGACGGCGATCGACTGGACCGAGGCCGACGATCTGGCCGCCCAGCCGCCCGCCGGAGTTGCCCCGATCGGCGGCGAACTGCATCATTGATCAAGGTGTCAAGCAAAATGGCCCGAATTTCGCCCCTTTAGACGAATTTTCAGGCTGTTTTGCTTTGACAGCCCCGGTTTGAGCCGCCTTACTGTACCACCGGCTTTGCGCCGCGACTCATTCTCAATGCATCATTTCAAGACGGGGGTTCTTTCGGCATGAACAAGCAGGAACTGATCGGATCGGTCGCCGACGCGTCCGGACTGGGCAAGGGCGATGCCAGCAAGGCGGTGGAGGCCGTGTTCGATGCGATTTCGGCTGCTCTGAAAAAGGGCGATGAGGTCCGTCTGGTCGGCTTCGGCACGTTCTCGGTGAGCAAGCGCAAGGCATCGACCGGCCGCAACCCGCGCACCGGCGAGCCGATGACGATCAAGGCGTCGTCGCAGCCGAAGTTCAAGGCGGGCAAGGGCCTGAAGGATTCGGTCAACTGATCGAACAAGGAATATGGGTGTCGGGGCTGGACAAGCCGCGACCCCTTTTCTAAGGCGATGAGATCAGGGGCGGCGGCAACGCCGCCCTATTCCGTTGGCGGCAACGCCGGCGAAGACATTGCGGCTCCCTCGTGGATCGCGATGGGCGCGTAGCTCAGCGGTAGAGCACACCCTTCACACGGGTGGGGTCACAGGTTCAATCCCTGTCGCGCCCACCAGATTTCCAGCCCGCCGGTTGCTTAGCGACCGGCGGGCTGTCGCATTTGTGGCGCGGCGGCCGTTGCTAGTCATCGATCCGCAACAATTGTCACCGATCTGAAATGCGGGCGTCATCATAGAGTCTTCGAATCCGCACCGTGGAGTCACGGGCCGCCCCTAGCGGGGCTGTGTGGTCGGCAGGGGGAACACCGAGTCGATCCGGAGAGCGTGTCAGCTCTCGCCCACAGATCGAACGGAGTCATTATGACCAGCTTCAAGCGCTTTAGTCTTGTCCTCATGAGCGGCACCGCTCTTCTCGCGCTGGGTGGCTGCGACGGCGCCGACGGCGTTGCCTCGCCGGGTGCAGGCACTGTCGTCATCAACCCGCCCGCGCCGGCTCCGACGCCCACGCCGACTCCAGGGCCGTCGCCGATCACCGCTGCGCAGTTCGCGGCCGTAACCACGGTCAACGGCATTTCGATCACCGCGGATGAACAGCTTGCGCTGGTCAATGCCGGCACCAACAACAAAGTCGACGGCGTCAACGCTTCGATTACCGGTGGTATCTTCCCCGCAGGCGCCGCCTCGCTCACCCCGGCGCTCGATCCCTCGACGATCAATCCCTTCTTCACCAGCACCAACTTCGTCGGCGCCTTCAATGGCTCGACCGACACGGCCTTCCAGGGCTGGACCTGTAACTCGACCACGGCGAATTTCGGTGGTTCGGGCGCGTCCTGCACCGCGGTGCCGAACGTCGGTTCCGGTGCTGCCGCCGCGGCATGCCCGACCGGTACGATCGACGATGGCGTGCTGAGCAACACCTTCCGCGCCTGCCGCCTGCCGACCGTCATCACCGGTACGCTCAACCTGCCGAAGATCGCTGGTGTCTTTTACCGCCTCCGCGGCCAGACCGAGGTCGGCACCGATGTCGGCACGACCGGCGCTGACTCGAATGCGGTGCTGAACATCGAGCCTGGCGTCGTGATCGCCGCGGACTCGAGCGAGCCGACCAATGACCTGCTGCTCGTCAATCGCGGTGCGAAGATCAACGCGGTCGGCACCGTGTCCGCGCCGATCATCTTCACCTCGCAGCAGAACCTGACCGCCAACGGCGTCAGTGATGCGTCGCAAGGCCAGTGGGGTGGTATCATCCTGCTCGGCCGTGCGCCGGTCGGCGTCTGCGCAGCCGGCACCGGCCCTAACAACGCGGCCGGCAGCAGCACGACCTGCCAGCAGGCGATCGAAGGTGTGACCGGTCGCTTCTATGGCGGCCCGACCGCAGCCGACAGCAACGGCAAGATGCAATATGTGCAGATCCGCTATAGCGGCATTGCGATCAGCGACGGTAACGAACTCCAGGGACTGACCCTGGGCGGCACCGGCTCGGGCACCGTGCTCGATCACATCCAGAGCCACAATTCGGCCGATGATGGCGTCGAGATCTTCGGCGGCACGACCAACATCAAGTATTTCGTCGTCACCGGCGCCGACGATGACGGGTTCGACATCGACAACGGCTATCGCGGCTTCATCCAGTTCATGGTTGCCGCGCAGCGTCTCACCGGCGCGACGGCCGACTCCTTCTCGACCGAGATCGACTCGAACAATGCCGAGGATCTGCTGCCGCGTACCTTCGGCCGCTATGCCAACTTCACCTTCATCCAGCGTGCGCTCGCCCCCGCTGCGATCCGCCTTCGCGGTGGCGCGGACATGACTTTCGTGAACGGCGTCATCTCGACCCCGGCGAACGTCGCCTGTGTCAACATCATCGCGGGCGTGGACGCGGGCGGCCGCTCGACCATCCGTCCGGCAGATGCGGCGCTTCAGGACGTTGGCCCGCCGGTGTTCAACTCGGTCTACTTCGCCTGCCAGGGCCGTTAAGGCCGGGCAGCGATCCGACCAGCATTGATGCCGGGGCGGCCTCCAGCGCCGCCCCGGCGTTTGCCTATTAAATATCGATCGGGATTTCAGGCCATGCAGAAGCGCCTCTCCTATGGAACGCTCCTTCTCCTAACGTCCACGCTGGTCGCGCCGGCCGCGCTGGCGCAGACTTCGGGTGGCGCCACACCGGCACCAACGGCACCGCCGGCGGCACAGACCACGCCAGCGCCCACGGCTGACGCCGCGGCGCAGGATCAGGGCAATCCCGAAGCCGAGGTCGAGGTCTCCAGCCCTGGCTTCGACTCGTCGGCTGGCGAAGACATCGTTGTTATCGGCCGCAACATCCCCAACGTCATTCGCGCCACGCCGCAGGTGGTCTCGGTGCTGTCGAGCGCCGACATCGCGCGTACCGGGGAAGGCGACATCGCCGGCGCCCTCACGCGCGTCACCGGTCTCAGCGTCGTCGGCGGCGGCTTCGTCTATGTGCGCGGCCTGGGCGATCGTTATTCGTCCTCGCTGCTCAACGGCCTGCCCCTGCCGAGCCCCGAGCCGCTCCGCCGCTCCGTGCCGCTCGACATCTTCCCGACCGGCCTGATCGGCTCGGCACTCGTCCAGAAGACCTATTCGGTGAGCTATCCCGGCGAATTCGGCGGCGGCGTGATCAACCTCACGACCAAGGCGATCCCGGACGAGGATTTCATCACGGTCGGTGGCTCCGTCACGGCCGACACCGCGACGACCAACCAGCTCGGATACACCTATGCCGGCGGCAAGCGGGACTGGATCGGTTACGACGACGGCACCCGCAAGGTGCCCGACTTCATCCGCAACGCGCCGAACGGCAGCGGCATCATTCCGAGCAGCCAAGTCGAGGCGCTCAGCAACGCCAGCACTACGCTGCTCCAGCGCAACGATCACCTGCCGGCGAACTTCTCGGGCGAATTAAGCGCCGGCACGTCGTTCGACCTGGGCGGCGGCCGTATGGGTATCATCGCCTCGGCAGGCGCAAGCAACACCTTCCGTACCCGGTCGACGACGCAGCAGGATTCGGTCTCGGAGGACGGGACGCTGCGTAACGATTACCGGACGGTGCTGACCGACAACCGCGTCATCACCAASGGTCTGCTCGGTCTCGGCTATGAATTCGGCGAGAACAAGCTCCGCTGGACCAATGTTTATATCCACGACACGCTGAAGCAAGGCCGCGCCTCGGCCGCGACCCTGTACAACAATCCGAGCGGGCTGCGTTTCCAGCAGAACACCAACTGGTTCGAACGCCAGCTATTCGAGACGCAGATGGTCGGCGAGTTCAAGTTCAGCGATGCCCTGAAGCTCGATGTGCGCGGCGCTTACGCCAACTCGAAGCGCGATGCGCCGTATGAGCGCCAGTTCGATTATCTCTGTTCCAACCGCACCACGACCGGCCTGCCAATCACCGTTCAGACCCCGAATCCGGGGGAAGGGCAGCAATGCGACGGCGCGTTCCAGGTAACGCCGCGCTTCTCGCCTTTCGCCTCGATCATCTTCAGCACGCTGGACGAGGATCTCTATAGCGGCCAGGGCGACCTGACGTTCAAGGTGCCGACCGACGGCCGTGCGCTTACCCTGTCGACCGGCTATAACTACACCGATACCAGCCGCACTTCGACCCGCCTGCAGTTCAACTATCAGACCTCGGCGGGTGGCGGCACCGTGCCGGGCTACCCGTGGAACCTGTTGCGACCGGACTATCTGCTGTCGATCGACTCGATCCGCGCCAACAATATCGAGCTGCAGTTCAGCACGCCGCTCGGCGCTTACGCCTATGACGCGTCGCTCCGCATCCATGCGGGCTATGTCCAGGCCGAGATGGACCTGTTCGAAGGCGTACGCGGCACCGTGGGCGTGCGTTACGAAAAGGCCGACGAGCGTGTAACGCCAATCGGCGCAGCCACCACGCGGTTGAACAACGAATATTCCCTGCCGGCGGCGACGCTGACATGGAACTTCGCGAGCGACATGCAGCTTCGGGCGAGCGCGTCCAAGACGATCTCGCGCCCGCAGTTCCGCGAACTCGCGCCGCAGCAGTTCCGCGATCCGGATTCGGATCGACTGTTCTTCGGTAACCCTCTGCTGCGGGACTCGGAGCTCCTGAACTTCGAAGCGCGCTATGAATGGTTCTTCGCGCGCGATCAGCGCATCACCCTGGGCGGCTTCTACAAGAAGATCGACAATCCGATCGAGCAGGTCGGCTTCTACACCGGCTCGGACGATCGTCTGCAGACCGGCTTCACCAACCTGCCCAAGGCGAAGCTCTACGGCGCCGAAGTCGAGCTCCAGAAATATTTCGCGCTCGATTTCCTCAATTCGGATTTCTTCGCGAGCCGCCGCATCGTCCTGATCGCGAACTATACCTATTCGAAATCGTCGATCACGGCGGGTAGCGAGTGCGCGCCCAACGTGCTCGGCCAGACGCTGGGTGGCTGCCAGACCGGCTTCGGCCCGGCCGGGCTGCAATTCCGCGATGGCGCACCGCTGACCGGTCAGTCCGAGCATCTGGCGAATGTCCAGATCGGCATCGAAGACAAGGAGTCGCTGTCCCAGGCGACGTTGTTGTTCAACTATGCCAGCGACCGCGTGACCAATCGTGGCCCGTCGAACCTGAGCGGCGTCGGTTTTCAGCCCGACATCGTCGAGCATCCTGGCATCCGTCTCGATTTTGTCGCCCGGCAGGGCTTCAAGCTGCTGGGCGGTGCGTGGGAGATAAAGGCCGAAGCGCGTAACCTCACCAAGACCCGCTTCCAGGAAGGCCAGACCTTCGCCAGCGGCAAGACGGTCTATGCCAATCGCTACACGCTTGGCCGGACCTTCTCGCTCGGGCTCAGCACGACCTTCTGATGCAGCAGTACCCCCGCTTCCGCCTCACGGCGGTGGCGGGGTTTCGTCACCAGCCCCAGGGCCGTTCGCGGAACCATTTGGTGATGACATATTTCACGCCGCTGCGGACCTTCATCCCCTGATGGATCGTTGCGGGATTGAGGCTCCCGTCGGGGCGACGATTGTTCCAGGCGAGGAGCTTGCCTGTCTCCGGCTGGACGATCTTGTCGATCGCCTTGAACCGCGTAGCGCCACCCGCTTCGGGTTCGTTGAGGTAGATCATCACCGTCCAGGTGCGGTTGCCCGCAACGCCGCAATAGCGTTCATAATCCGCACCCGACGGCTCGAAATAGTCTGTATGCCCCTTGAACTCCTGCCCAACAGCATAGCGCTGGCCCTGTATCGGTTCGCCAAAGACGGGGTCGAGGCCGGTGAGCGCGGCGATCCGTGCCTCGACTTCGGCCGTCACTGGATCGAGGGGGTCGAGGTCACAGGTCTCGCTGGTGCGAAAGGCGGCATCGCCATTAGGGTCGGAGATGGTCGAGGGGCGCCGCACCGCGTCGATCATCGAGATCACGGCGGCGCAGGTTTCCGGATCTAGGAAGCCTCGGTTGAGGAACAGGGTCAGCTTCGGGCTTGGCACGCGTTGCACGCCGGGCAGGGCAGTGAGGTGCCGGGTCAGGCCTTCCGATGGAAGTCCGGACCCGAAAGGGGACGAAGATGCGGCGCATTGGGGGGCAGAAGTCATCGGAGATGATGGTGCCAAAAACATCGCGTCTTTTCCAGTGTGTCGACGTATAGGATTGGTGTCGCGGATGGTTCACAGGAACGACGTACGACTGTAACAATCGCCACCTAGCAGGTTCGCGATCGGGGATTTTCCGCATGCGTTTGGTTCTGGATGCGCGGGCTCGCGCGCTGTTGCGGCGGCTGCCTCGCACCAACGTCTATACGGCGGCTGAACTGGTGCTGCTTGCGGCGCTGGCCGTGCAATGCGCCCGGCTGTTCTGGGTGTTGGTCACGCCGGTGGGGGCGCTCGGCGCATGGCAACCGGTCCAGCCGGGCTTCTCCGGCTCGCCCACCGCAGTGCTGCAGGGTTTCGACCCCTTCTTCCGGATGAGCGGCGGTGCCGACAACAAGACCGTGGTGGTGACCTCGCTCCAACTCACGCTGTTCGGCACGCGAGTGAACGAGGCGATGGGTGGCGGCTCTGCGATCATCGCAGGCCCGGACGGCGTCCAGCAGAGCTTTGCTGTCGGCGACGAGATTAGCCCGGGCGTCACGCTCAAGGCGGTGGCGTTCGATCACGTCACGATCGACCGCGGCGGAGCGGCGGAGGATCTGTTTCTCGACCAGAGCGGATCGGTTCAGCCGGTCGCCCCGCCGCCGTCCGAAACCACGCCGTCCTTGTTGCCGAGCGCGCCTGCCTTGCCGGGGCTGCCGAATGTGCCAAACGCCAGGGCGGGCCTGACGCCAACCCAGCTCCGCGCCGATATCGGTTTCATCCCGCGCGTCGACGCGGGCAAGATCAGCGGTCTTGTCGTGCGTCCGCAGGGTTCCGGCACCGCCTTCCGCCAGGCCGGTTTGCGCGAAGGCGATGTCATCACCGCTATCAACGGTCGCCCGGTGACAGGCCAGGGCGACATGGAACAACTCGGCGCGCAGATCGGGAAGGGCGGCACCATCCCTGTCACCGTCGAGCGCGGCAACGATACCCTTTCTCTCACCCTCACGATCGCGGGCCAATGAAAAACCTTATTCTTGCACCCGTCCTGGCAACCGTGCTGGTCGGCACGGTTTCCGCGCAGACGACGATGAACGTGCGCGATGCCGATATCCGCGCCTTCATCGCCGATGCGGCGCGCGTCACTGGACGGACGTTCATTATCGACGCGCGTGTGCAGGGCAAGGTGACGGTCGTCACCGATCGCCCGCTGTCGCGTTCCGAATATTTTGAAGTGTTCCTGTCCACGCTTCGGGCCAATGGCCTGGTCGCCGTGCCAACCTCGAACGGCGCCTTTCGCATCCAGCCGAGCGACAATTCCGCGTCTCAGCCAAGCCGTATCGGATCGGCCGGCGCGGCGCGCAACAGCCTGGTCACCGAGATTGTGCGGCTGCGCGCGATCGACGCTGCCTCGGCGGTCGATACCGTCCGGGCGCTGGTCAGCGCGCAGGGATCGGTCACCGCCAATCGCGGCGGCAACTCTGTCGTGATCGTCGATTTCGCGGACAATGTGCGCCGTGTGCGCGAGGTGCTGCGGCGGATCGATACCGACAATAATTCCACCCGGGTCATCGCACTGAAGAATGCCGGTGCGCGCGAGATTGCGACGGCGCTCCAGGCGCTGGTCGGAACGAGCGGGCAGGGGGCGACCCCGGGCGGTGGCCAGAGTGTCAGCGTCGTGGCGATCGTCGGCTCCAATTCGGTCGCGTTGCGCGGCGATCCGTCATCGGTCGCGCGTCTCGCCACCGTTGCGGAGGATCTCGACGGCCGCGCCAAGAACGGCACCGAGATCAAGGTCGTCTTCCTGGAAAACGCAGATGCCGAACAGCTTCTGCCGGTGCTCCAGCAACTCGTCGGCCAGACGCCGAGCCAGCCGACCCAGTCCAACACCCTGTCGCGCTCCAATTTCGGCGGCACTGGCAATAATGACAGCCAGCCGTCGAGCATGCCGGCGCCGGTTCAGCAGGCGGCGCCCGCTGCTGCTGGCGGCGGTAGCGGTCAGCCTGCCATCGTTGCCGAGGGCGGTCGCACTGCGGCGGTGGTGACCCGTTTCACCGGCGCCAACGCGATCGTCATCGCCGCCCCGGCCGAGGTGCAGCGCCAGCTTTCCGAGGTGGTCCGCCAGCTTGATACGCGGCGCGAGCAGGTGCTGGTCGAGGCGATCGTCGCCGAGGTTTCCGATGCGACGGCAAGCAAGCTGGGCGTCCAGTTCCTGCTCGCCGGCCTGCCGGGGAGTGGCGTGCCCACCTTCGCCACCGCGTACAGCAATTCGGCGCCCAATCTGCTGACCATCGCCGGCGCGATCGGCGCTCGCTCGCTTGCGACCAGCACCACGACAGTCAACGGCACCACGACCGTCACCACCAATGGCAGCGCGGTCGGTGATTCCCTTGCGCAGTCGGCGCTGAACTCGATCCTCGGCGCATCGGGCGGCTTTGGTGGTGGTGCCTTTAATATCGGCAAGGACGCGATTTTCGGCACGATCATCAGCGCGGTCAAATCCGATACCACGTCGAACCTGCTTCAGGCGCCCTCGCTGACCACGCTCGACAATCAGCCGGCGCGTATCCTGGTCGGCCAGGAAATCCCGATCACCACCGGCCAGGCGCTGTCGACCAATTTCGACAACGCCTTCCGCACCGTGCAGCGCGAGAATGTCGGTATCCAGCTGGAGGTGCGGCCGCAGGTCAATTCGTCGGGTGCGATCAAGCTGTTCCTGCACCAGCAGGTCAGCAGCATCGCCGGCCCGGTGTCGAGCGACAATAGCGACCTTATCCTCAACAAACGCGAGGTGGAGACCACACTCACGGTCGATGACGGCCAGATCGCGATCATCGGTGGCCTGCTCAGCGATGATGAGCGGCGCACGATCGAGAAGGTGCCGTTTCTCGGCGACTTGCCCGGCATCGGCCAGCTGTTCCGCTCGAAGGCGAAGCAGCGTACCAAGACCAATCTGATGATCTTCATCCGCCCGACCGTGCTGCGCACGCCCGAGGACAGCCGCAAGGTCGCGGAGCGGCGCTATGGTTATCTGCGCCTCCAGCAGGCGGGGCAAAACCCCGAATCGGAGCCGAGCATCGATCAGCTCGTACGTGATTATATGGGCGCCGCGGCGCCCTTACCGGCGGCTGGCACGCCGGGCGGGATCGAGGATCCACGCGTTGCCGTGCCGATAATGCGCAACTCGACCCGGATTGTACGGCCGGCGGGGGACAAGTGATGCAGATCGCCCAGGGAAACACGGAAGACGCAGCGGAGCCGCTGATATTGGAGGAGGGCACGCCGTTGCCCGATCGCATGATCGCCATTCCCTATGGCTTTGCCAGGCGCTTCGGTGTCGCGCTCGAGATCGGTGACGGCAGCCATTTGTCGATTGCCATGCGCGAAGGCTCGGACCCCAAGGTCCTGCTCGAACTGCGCCGCCATCTCGCCCGGCCGTTCGACGTCAGCTTCGTGAGCCCCGAGGATTTCGACCGCCTTCTGTCGGATCGTTATGCCATGGACGGCCAGGCCGCTGCCGTCGCCGCGGGTACGCTCGGCCTGGGTGATGAGCTCGACCTGCTCGCCGGCGATCTGCCCACGGCCGACGACCTGCTCGACACGGCCGACGACGCGCCCGCGATCCGCCTGATCAACGGGATCATCGCCGATGCGGCGCGCAACGGCGTATCGGACATCCATATCGAGCCATACGAGACCGGCCTGGTCGTGCGCATGCGCATCGACGGCGTGCTGCGCGAGACGCTGCGTATGCCGCCGCATGTCGCGCCGGTGGTGGTTAGCCGGGTGAAGGTCATGGCGCGCCTCGACATCGCCGAGCGTCGCGTTCCACAGGACGGCCGTATCGGCCTGACGCTCGGCGGCAAGCTGCTCGACGTGCGCGTCTCGACCCTGCCGAGCCGGGCGGGCGAGCGCGTGGTCCTGCGTATCCTCGACAAGGAGAATGCGGGGATCACGCTCGACGTGCTCGGCATGACCGCCGCGATCAACACCATGCTGAAGGGCGCGCTGTCCGAGCCGAACGGTATCATCCTGGTCACCGGCCCGACGGGTTCGGGCAAGACGACCACGCTCTACGCCGCGCTGCGCCTGCTCAACGACGGCAGCCGGAACATCCTGACGGTCGAGGATCCGGTCGAATATGCCATGGACGGCATCGGCCAGACTCAGGTGAACCCCAAGGTCGGCCTGACCTTCGCCGCCGGACTGCGCGCGATCCTGCGCCAGGATCCGGACGTGGTGATGGTCGGCGAAATCCGTGACCGCGAGACGGCCGAGATCGCGGTCCAGGCCTCGCTCACCGGCCATCTCGTGCTCTCGACGGTTCACACCAACGACGCGGTCGGCGCGATCACCCGTATGCGCGACATGAAGGTCGAACCGTTCTTGCTCGCCTCTACGCTGCGTGCGGTCATCGCCCAGCGCCTCGTGCGTAAGCTGTGCGAGCATTGCCGCCGCCCGGTCCAGGCCAGCGGCTCGGTGTCGGCCCTGCTCGGCTTCGATGTCGGCGCGGTGGTCTATGAACCAGTCGGTTGCGAGCATTGCCAGGGATCGGGCTTCAAGGGCCGGATCGGCGTGTTCGAAGCGATCCGCGTCGACGAAACGATCCGCCGCCTGATCAATGACGGCGGTGATGAGGCGATCATCGCTCGCCATGCCTTCCTCCACTCGCCCAATCTCGGCTCGGCCGCGCGGCAGCTCGTGCGCGAGGGGCTGACCACGCCCGAGGAAGCGGTCCGGGTCTCGCGCCGCGACATGGCCGATGTCGAGGCGCCCTTGGTGGTGGATGCGCCGTCGAATGGCTGATTTCGACTATCTGGCGATCGATACGCGGGGGCGCGAGACGCGGGGGCATATCGCCGCCGAGTCGATCGACGACGCGCGTGTCCTGCTGGATAAGAAACGCCTTTACGTCGTGAAGGTCGAGCCGGGTTCGGGCCCGGCCAAGACCCGGGGTAAGCCGCTGCTGTCCGACTTCCGTCTCGGCGGGAAGAAGATGGGCGCGAAGCAACTCGCCTTGTTCACCCGCCAACTCGCGACACTCAACCGGGTGTCGCCGCTCGAGGAATCGCTTCGCACCATTACCCGCCAGACCGAGCAGGAGGCGGTGCGCACCATCGTCGCATCGGTTCATGCCGGCGTCGTCGAGGGGCGTCGCCTCGCCGAGGCGATGGGGCGCGAGCCGAAGAGTTTCCCGCCGCTCTACCGCGCCATGGTCTCGGCCGGCGAGCGTTCCGGTTCGCTACCGGTGATCCTCGAACGCCTCTCGGTGCTGCTCGAACGCCAGGCCGAGATCAACGGCAAGATCATCACTACGCTTGCCTATCCCGCGGTGCTCGCGGTGGTAGCGATGGGCGTGGTCACGGCGCTGATGATGTTCGTGGTGCCGCAGGTGGTCGAGCAGTTCGATACGGTTGGGCAGGAATTGCCGCTGCTCACCAAGATCGTGATCGGCATCTCGGCTTTTCTCGTCGGCTATTGGTGGGCGATCCTGATCGCGATCGCGCTCAGTATCTTCGGTGCCTGGCGTGCGCTCAAGGATCCGGGGATCAGGCTCGCTTTCGATAGCTGGCTGCTTCGGCTCCCGCTGCTCGGTCGGCTGATCCGCGATCTCCACGCCGCGCGCATGGCCCGCACCCTCGCGACGATGATCGCCAGCCGCCTGCCGTTGCTCGAGGGGCTGACCCTGACGGCGGGCACGATCAACAATCGCCGCCTGCGGATCGCCTCGGACGAGATCGTCGAATCGATCCGGGGCGGCGGCAGCCTCTCGGCCGCGATGCGCCGCGCTGGCGTGTTCCCGCCGCTGCTGACCTATCTCGCCGCCTCTGGCGAGACGGCCGGCCAGCTCGACGACATGCTCGAACGCGCCGCCGATTATCTCGAGCGCGAGTTCGACCGCTTCACCGCGACGGCGCTGTCGCTGCTCGAACCTGCGATCATCGTGCTGATGGGCGGGATCGTGGCCACCATCGTTCTTTCCATCCTGCTGCCGATCCTGCAGCTCAACACGCTTGCCGGCCAATGAGGACCAGTATGAAGAATCCCCGCACCACCCCGATCCGGAAGCGTCGCCGTGAAGAAGGCTTCACCCTCGTAGAGCTGATGGTCGTAATCGTCATTCTCGGGCTGCTCGCGACGATCGTCGCGATCAACGTCATCCCGAGCGGCGAGAAGGCCAAGGTCATCAAGGCCAAGACCGACATCTCGACGATCGAAGGCGCGCTCGACAATTACAAGCTGCAGAACGACGTCTATCCGTCGACCGCCCAGGGCCTGCAGGCGCTCGTCTCGGCACCCTCTGGTGCCGATCCTGCCAAATATCAGCGCGGCGGCTATATCAAGCGCCTGCCTGACGATCCCTGGGGCCGCCCCTATCTCTATGCCTCGCCCGGCCAGCATGGCGACGCGGACATCTGGACGCTCGGTGCGGACAACAAGGAAGGCGGCGAGGGCACCGACGCCGATATCGGCAGCTGGCAGTAATTGTCACGGGCGCCCGCCCTTACGAGAAACCGGCCGCGCGAGCGTGACCGTGGTTTCACCCTCATCGAGCTGATGATCGTCATCACGATCATCGGGCTGGCGTCGGCTGCCGTCGTCTGGGCATTGCCGGATCCGCGCGGTCGCCTGCTCGATGAGGCCTCGCGCTTCGCGGCGCGGGCACAGGCGGCGCAGCAATCGGCGATCATCGACGCACATCCGGTGAGCCTGTGGGTCTCCGGTGGCGGCTATGGCTTCGACGAGCGGGTAGGGGGCAGATGGGCGCCGATCGCCGAAAAGCCGCTGCGCGTGACCAGCTGGGGCAGGGGTACGCGCGCGGTGGTGACCGATACCGGCGGCCGCCAGCGGGTCATGTTCGACACGACCGGCCTGGCGGATCGCCCGCTCGACGTCCGGCTGAAGCGCGATGACGTGGAAGTGGCGATTCGCATCGCCGCCGACGGCTCGGTGAAGGTCGGCAGCTGATGGTACCCCGGGGGTCTTTCCATCATTGGCGTCCTGCCGAGCGCGGTTTCACGCTGATCGAGATGATGGTCGCGCTGGCGGTGTTCAGCCTGGCTGCGCTCGCGCTGATCCGGCTTGAAGGCGCGACGATCCGCGGTACCTCCATCCTCGATTCGACACTCACCGCGCAGATGGTCGCCCGCAACGTCGCGATCGAGGCGATGACCGACGCCAAGCCGCCCGCGGTCGGCATCGCGAAGGGCGCCGAACAGAATGGCGGCAAGATATGGTCCTGGACGCGCGAGACCCGCGCGACGGCCGATGCACGCATCCTGCGCATCGACGTGCAGGTCGATGACGCCGCTGGCAGCCGCCAGGGGCATCTCACTGTAGTGCGCGCGGCGACGATCGGAGGGGCGGCATCGTGAAGCGCTCCACCGAACACGGCTTCACGCCCGTGAGGCGCTCCGCCGAACACGGCTTCATGCCCGTGAGGCGTTCCGCCGAACACGGCTTCACGCTTGTAGAAGTCATGATCTCCCTCCTGATCTTCGGCTTGCTCGCCGCATCGGGTGTCGCGCTGCTGTCGTTCAGTGTGCGTGCTCAGGCCGCGACCGACGCGAAGCTCGACGATGTACAGGCGCTCAACCGCTTGTCCTCGTCCCTGGCGGCCGATCTTGCCCAGGCCACCGAGCGCCAGACCCGCAACGAGTCGGGCGATCTCTTGCCGGCCTTCACCGGCGAATCGGGATCGGCCACTACGCCGATGGTCCGCCTGGTACGGGCGGGCTGGAGCAATCTCGACGCTGCCCCGCGTCCCGGCGAGCAGAAGGTCGAATATCGCGTCGCCAACGGGGCGCTCGAACGGGTTGCCTATCCGATGCTCGACGGCGCCTTGCCATTGTCGCCCGCCGTGATGCTGACGCATGTTCGCCAGGTCTCGCTGCGGTACCGGATCAACGGCGCGTGGAGTGACCGCTGGCAGGGTACGCCAATCTACGCATTGCCCCAGGCGATGGAGATGCGCGTCCTGCGCGACGACGGGGTCGAGTTCCGGCAGGTGTTCCTGGTCGGCTCGGGCTATGGCAAGCGGAGGGCGCCCGATGCGGGCAACTGACCGCCATTCCGAGCGCGGTGCGGCCCTGCTGACGGTGCTGCTGCTCGTCGCCCTGATCGCGGTGCTGGCCGGCACCGCGCTGGAGAAACTGCGGATCGCGACGAGGCTCGGCGGCAATGCCATCGCACTCGATCAGGCACGCGCCTATGGGCTGGCGGCGGAGACGCTTGCCCTGACCAAGGTCTCCGACCTGCTGTCACGCGACAAGAGCCGGGTGACCCTGGTCGGCGGCTGGAGCGGCCGGCCGATACCGCTGCCGGTGCCGGGCGGCCTCGCCACCGCCAGGGTCTCGGATGGCGGCAATTGCTTCAATCTCAACAGTCTGGCGGTCGAGACATCGCCCGGTAGCTATGCCTCCTACACCCCGTCACGCCTCCAGTTCGCGCGTCTGATCCGGCTGATCGGCGGATCGGCCGGATCGGCCGACTCAATTGCGGCCGCCGCGTCGGACTGGATCGACAGCGATACCAGCCCGATCGATCTCGGTGCCGAGGACGCGACCTATAGCGGCCAGTCGACGCCCTATCGCACCGCCAACACGCTGATGGCCGATCCGAGCGAGCTGCGCGCCGTGGCCGGCGTAACGCCACAAATCTATGCCAAGCTTCGTCCCTGGATTTGCACCCTGCCGGTGGCCAAGCCGTCGAAGATCAACGTCAACACCCTGCTTCCGGAACAGGCGCCCTTGCTCGCAATGCTGATGCCAGACACCATGACGGTCGAGGCCGCCCGCCAGGTGCTGCTGCGCCGCCCGCCCGACGGCTTCGAAAGCACGCCCGCTTTCTGGAAGCTGCCGTCCCTCGACGCCGTCACCCCCTCGCAGGAAGCCATGGCGCAGACGGCCGTCACCACCGGCTGGTTCTCGTTGCAGGTGAATTCGACGGTGGGCAGCACTGAACTCGAACAACATGCGCTAATCGATGCGACGGAACTTCCCGCGCGCCTTGTCTCGCGGCACTGGGGCGAGCCGTCATGACCGAATCGCTCACGCTCTTCCTGCCGACCGGCACCGCGCCCTGGCGCTGGCTGCGTCTTGCCGATGGTGCCGTCGTGGCCCGTGGCGAAGGGCTGCCCGAACTTCCGGACGCCGAAGAATCGCCGCCGATCGTCATCGTCCCGGCCGAGGCGGTGACGCTGCACTGGGCGGAACTGCCGGATCGGTCGACTGCCCAGGCCGTCACCGCGGCCCGCATGCTGATCGGCGACGCGAGCGCGGCGCCGCTCTCTGAGCTTCATGTCGCGGTCGGGCGGGAGGATGCCCAGGCAGAACGCCCCATCGCGGTTGTCTCCTCCGCACAGATGCAGGCGTGGCTCGATACGCTGGCGACCCACGGCATCGATCCCGCCATGCTGGTGCCGTCGGCGCTGCTGCTGCCACGGCCGGAACAGGGCTATATCCGCGCCGATCTTGGCGGGGAGGGCGTTGTGCGCGGCCCGACCAGCGGCTTTGCCGATGAGGCGCGGCTGACCGAGCTGATAACCGGTGGTGTCGCGCCGACGGTGCTGGCTCGCGAGGAGTTGGAAACCGCCATTGCCGCGGCGCTTGCCGCGCCCGCGCTCGATCTGCGGCAGGGGCCGTTCGCGCGGCGCCGTCGTTTCGCGATCGACTGGAAGCTGATCCGCCGGCTCGGCTGGCTGTCGGTGGCAATCCTCGGCGTGACGCTGCTGATCAGCCTCGCCCAGATCATGAAATACAGCTTCGCCGCCGATTCGGTCGAGCGTCAGGCCGACCTGCTGGCCCGTCAGGGCCTGCCGCGTGGCGAGACGGTCAACGACGCCGATCGCCAGCTCGACACACGCTTGTCCGATCTGCGTGGCGGCGGGGCCGGCTTCAGCCGCACCACGGCTGCAGTGTTTGCGGCGATCCGGTCGGTTCAGGGGGCCGAGGCTCGGACCCTTAATTTTGCGGCCAATGGCGAGTTGCGCGTGACCGTGGCGGCCGAGAGCGAGGGGCAGATCACCGATCTCCGCTCGCGGATCCAGGCCTATGGTTTCGCCGTGCGCCAGAGCACGATCGAATCGAATGCCGGCCGTTTCTCCAGCGAATTGACGGTGACCCCGCGATGATCGAGCGCCTACGCCTCTGGTTTGCCGGGCGCTCGTCGCGCGAGCAGCGCATGCTCTTGGTGATGGTCGCGCTTCTGGCGCTCACGATCGTCTGGGCCGGGATCATCTGGCCGGTGACCGACGGTCTGTCCTCCGCACGCGAGCGTCACGCCGATGCGGTGATTCGACTCGCCGAAACCCAGGCGCGGGTGAAGGAAGTGGAGGCGCTGCAGCGCAACCGGCCGGCGGCGCTCGAGGCGCAGCTCGATTCGGTCGTCCGCGACCGGGCGAACGAGGCCGGCTTCGCCCTGGCCAGCGTGACTCCCGACGGACCGAATCGGGTTCAGATCACCATCGCCACTGCCCGGCCGGGCCTGTTGTTCGGCTGGATCGCCGGGCTGGAGGCAGCCGGTATCCTGGTCGATTCGCTGGCGACCACCGACAATGGCGACAAGACGGTGTCGGCACAGCTCGCGCTGAAGGTGCGCGGGCAATGAGGCGCTTTAGACTAAAGACGGGGCCGCGCGCCTTTTTCGGCGCTGCCTTCGTGATTGCGCTGATCGCGTTCCTGCCGCTTCGGCTCGCCATGGGCTGGTTCGATCTCGGCAATACCGGGCTCACGGCGCGGCAGGTCGAGGGCAGCCTCTGGTACGGCACGCTGCGCGAGGCGAGTTTCGGCGGCGTGGCGCTGGGCGATCTGCGGGCGCGGTTGTCGCCGATCCAGTTGCTGGTCGGACGGGCGCGAATCGATCTGGCGGGGACGGGCAAGGCGGATGCGCGGCCGTTTCGCGGCGCGATCGGCGTCAGCCGCCACAGCTTCGGCATCGACGACCTGACGGCGACTCTCCCCGCAGGTAACGTCTTCGCCCCCATGCCGGTCTCATCGCTTGAATTCGACGACGTCAGCGTCCGCTTCCAAGACGGCAATTGCCAGAAGGCGGAAGGGCGCGTGCGCGCGGCCATCTCGGGCGATCTGGCGGGCGTGAGCCTCGGCCAGGGCATGACGGGAACCGCCCGGTGCGATGCGGGAGCCCTGTTATTGCCGCTCGCCAGTCAGGCGGGCACGGAAAATATCGCGCTCCGTTTATGGCCCAGCGGCCGGTTCCGTGGTGAGTTGACGGTACAGGTGAGCGATCCCGCCGCGATCGAGAAACTGCGGCTCAGCGGCTTCCAGGCCACGCCGAACGGGTACAGGCTATCGATCGAGGGTCGCTTCTGACGCTTTTGGGTTGGCGGTGCGGAATAGGAAACGCTAATCTTGACGGTGCCATGTTTCGCCCGCTAGGGGCGCTGGCTCTGCGGCGATCGTAGTTCAATTGGTTAGAGCGTCGGCTTGTGATGCCGGATGTTGCGGGTTCAAGTCCCGTCGGTCGCCCCATTTTTTCATCAGCCCATTTTTTGTTAACTGGGATAATCGCGTGACCAGCGGCTGGGGCTTCCCCGATTTCGACGACCATGAGGGCGTCCACCTGTTCACCGATCCGGCCTCCGGGCTTCAGGCGGTGATCGCGGTCCATTCGACTCATCTCGGCCCGGCAGCGGGCGGCGTGCGCTTCTGGCATTATGCAGACAGCGACGGCGCGATCACCGATGCGCTGCGCTTGTCGCGAGGCATGAGCTTCAAGAATGCGATGGCGGGCCTGCCGATGGGCGGCGGCAAGGGTGTGGTGCTCGCGGCGAAGCCTGGCGATTCGATCACGGTGCCGCAGCTCGAGGCGTTCGGCCGCTCGGTGGATTCGCTCGGTGGTCGCTATGTGACGGCCGAGGATGTCGGCATGTCCGAAGCGAGCATGAAGACCATCGCGACCATGACCCGCCACGTGTCCGGCCTGCCGGTCGCGGCTGGCAGTGCCGGCGGCGATCCCGGACCGTTCACGGCGATGGGCGTCTATCTCGGCGTGAAGGCGGCCGCGAAGCGTGGCCTCTCGGCCGATTCGATGAAGGGCGTGCACGTCGCGATCCAGGGCGTGGGCAGCGTTGGTGGCGGCCTCGCCCGGCTGCTCGCGCAGGATGGCGCGCGGCTGACCCTCGCCGACGTCAACGCCGACAAGGCGGCAGCGCTCGCGGCGGAACTGGGCGCTGAGGCGGTGGCGGCAGATTCGATCCTCGGGATCGAGGCCGATATCGTCAGCCCCAACGCGCTCGGGGCGATCCTGACGGCCGAGTCGATTGCGGCACTGCGCACGACCGTGGTGGCCGGCGGCGCGAACAACCAGCTTGCGACCAAGGCCGACGGCACGCGCCTTGCGGGACGCGGCATCCTCTACGCGCCCGATTA
The DNA here is from genome assembly GCF_056402595.1 of Sphingomonas sp. P3_C6. NCBI lineage: Bacteria > Pseudomonadati > Pseudomonadota > Alphaproteobacteria > Sphingomonadales > Sphingomonadaceae > Sphingomonas > Sphingomonas sp. P3_C6. The sequence continues at coordinate 38,397 of NZ_JBFUHB010000021.1, read as the reverse complement.
CGTCATCAACGCGGGCGGCATCATCAATGTCGGTCTCGAATATCTCGGCCAGGGCGACCGTGCCGAGGTGGAGGCCCGTATCGCGCGCATTCCGGACCGTCTCGTCGAGGTCTGGGACGAAAGCGACCGCACCGGCGCGCCGACATCGGATGTGGCGGACATGATCGCAAGGCGCCTGATCGGCCGCGGCTGAGCAGGCTTCAGGTCTTTCAAGGGGCCGCCGCCGACGGCGCTTGCGGCCCGACCTTGTGATCGATCGTAAATTGCGAGACGATCTGAACCACGGCTTGGTTGGCGATCCCGCCGAAGGTCGTGTTGAAATCATGCCCTGAATAAGGGAACATAACCAGTTGCACCTGACTGCCGGCAGCTTCTGCCCGTCGTGCGAAATCCTTCGCCGCGGCCACGGGCAGTAACGGATCGTTCGTTCCGCAAAGGATCAGCGTCGGTGGATTTTGCGGGCGGATATGGCGCCGCAGATCCACGGCGGCGTAACGCTCCGGATATTGTTCGGGCGGGCCGCCGATATACTGGGTGAGATATCGGCGCTGCTGGTCCTGTAGCTCACCAGCATGCTGCCACGATCCGACCACATCGATCAGCGGCGCCTTGACGACCACTGCGGCGACGCGCGGTATCGTCGGGCCGCAGGACGGATCCGGATTTTTCGCGCCGCTTTCATAGGCAGCAGCTATCGCCAGACTGCCGCCAGCCGAGGCGCCGCTTATCGTCAGTCGCTTCAGATCCAGACCCAATGTGGCGGCGTTGGCGCCGGTCCAGGCGAGCGCACAGCGGACATCGGCGATGGCAAGGTTCCAAGTGGGGCGGTCGGGCCGCGCCAGCCGATAATCGATGCTGATGACGGTCCAGCCGCGATTGGCATATCCGCGCATATTAGCGGCACCGGTGCTGCGACTTCCCTCGACGAAACCTCCACCATGAACGACCAGCAGTACCGGGCTCAAGGCTTTCGGGCTGGTCCTTCGGGCATGATAGATGTCCAGCGATAGCGCCTCACCCTGCGGACGGGCATATATCCGTGTCTCGTCAGGCCCTGCGCTTTCGCTGTACTCGCGCAACGACATTGTTTTGAGCAGGTCGATGCGGGCGCCGTTGCTGATTGCGACGTACAGAAGATGCGACATCACCCAGGCGGCCGCCAGCGCGGCGACCGACGCCACCGCGATCAGATAGCGTGTCATGCCTGTCCTTCGCCGCGAATGTGCCAGCAACCCGACGACCAGCACCGCGATCGAAAGCAACAACAGCCAGGGTACGTGATTGGGCACCACCCCAGAGGCGTAGATCCGGACCCACGGGACAATCGGCACGATCGCCGACAACAGCAGGACGATGCACGGCAGGACCAGCAGCCATGCGATAGTCAGACTGCCGGTTCGGAGTAGCTGCCATATCTGGGTCATAAAGCTCACTCCGACGATACTCAGCCAGGTGCAGCCGCTTCCGGAAACGCCAGGCGGACCGGCAAGTTGCGCGGCGATATCCCCAATATTCCTGCGACATCCGGTATCCGGACAAGGACTGCCCGGGCAACGATCAGCGTTAGCAGAGAGAATAGCAACATGGGGAGCCGAAAGACGTGGCAACTTTCCCACAGCCCGAAAACCATCGGATGCCAAAGATAGAAAAACAGGCTCTCGCGTCCGATGCTCGCGACCAGCGGAATGTTGAACGAGATGGTTCGGACCATGGGCAGGAGGATGATGAGCGGCACGCACAAGGTCAGGTTGGCCGCTACTTCGGCCAAAGGTCTCAGTTGATTGTAGAGCCCGCACCACCACAACAGTCCGATGGGTACCAGCAACAGGGCCGCTCGTTGCTGACGTCGCTCAGGTGGGTGACGCGCGACCCACAGCCCCAGGAAGAAATAGATCGGGTAGACGAAGAAGCGGCGGTCCGGCGTCCAAGAATGGAACTGCTCGATTATGTGGCCAACGCCAAAAACATACATGGCGCCAATGCTCGCAGGGACGGCGATCGCAAGCATGGCGGTCGCGCTGCGTCGGCTGACCGTTGCCGTAAGGATGAAAACCATCATGACGGGCACGAACCACAGATGGAACGGTGGCCGGACGAAAATGTAAAGCGGGCTAAGATACCCCAGTTGCTGAGTGATTGTCAGATATACGGCGCAAGCGACCAGCCAAGGTAGTATAAGTCGGGCGTAGTATTTCTGGAAAAGCGTCGACACCGCGGCCGATCGAGCCCGGTCGAGGTTGAACATATAGCCGGTCAGGCCAAGAAAGAGCGGCATGCGAAAGCCATGGCCGATCCAGTTGAGGAAGCTCGCGCCTTGGGTGACGTCATCGAAGTGGCCTAAGATTACTGCAAGAACGAGCAGGCCTCGAAATAGATCTATGCCTGTGTTTCTGTTCGTATTTGATCCTCGGAGAACCGTTAACATTCAACATCCTCCCCGCTGCGACAGAGCCGGGGAGGGAAATGCCCGAGAGCGGTTAACGGAGGGTTCCGGACGCAAATCCTGGCTTGCATTGCTGGCAAGAGATGTCTCCGATTCGGTGGTAATGGAATTGTCTTGCTGTCGCTGGCACGGGGGCGTTCCACTGATTATTTTAGGATGTTTTTGGCGGCGATGAACGGTCGCGAGGTAACAGCCTCATTTTGCGCGTGACCGTGTCCAGATATGCTCGCCGTATTCTAAAAAGCGCGCGAAACCCGACCAGGGTTGGGCGATACATGGCGCATATGGCGCTTATGGGACGGATGACCCATCCGACCTCATCCTGGTTGGTGGCGGATCTTGTGGTACATGCGCGCTACGCACGGTTGAGTAGCACCCCAACTCCCTCTAGGACACGAAGCGACCGTGCCCAGCCTTCATGCCCTTGCGAATCCCGCGCGCTTCCTGAAGCTCGCCCGCCCATTGACCCCGATCCTGTTCTGGTCGGGGCTGGGGCTGCTTGCGATTGGCCTGTGGGGCGCGCTGTTCCGTATCCCGCCCGATTATCTCCAGGGCGAGACGGTGCGGATCATGCATATCCATATCCCGACCGCGTCGCTCGGTATGGGCGCCTGGGCCGGGATCGCGCTTTCGTCGATCGTCTATCTGGTCTGGCGGCATCCACTGGCAATGGTCGCTGCGCGCGCCATCGCGCTCCCGGGAGCGGTGTTCTGCGGCCTATGCCTTGTCACCGGTTCGATCTGGGGGCGGCCGACCTGGGGCACCTGGTGGCAATGGGATGGCCGGCTGACCTCGATGCTGCTGCTGTTCTTCGTCTATCTCGGTTTCATGGCGCTGACCCGTGCCGATGCCGAACGGGGCGGGGACGGGCGAATCCCCGCGATCTACGGCATCGCCGGATCGGTGCTGCTGCCGATCATCCGCTATTCGGTCGTGTGGTGGAACACGCTGCATCAGGGACAGAGCATCAGCCTGACCAAATCGACCATCGACAATTCGATCCTCTGGCCGCTGCCTTTCACCTTGCTCGGCTTCTCGCTGATCTTTGGTGCTGTGGTGCTGATGCGGATGCGGACCCTTCTCGCCACGGCCAAGGCCGAGGCGCGCATGCGGCGGATGGCGGCATGAATCCCTGGCCCTTTGTCATCGGTGCCTATGGCATCACCTTCGCAGCGATCACGGCGCTGGTTGTCTGGAGCTGGATCGCGATGCGCGGGAGCGAACGTAAATGAAGGCCAAGCATCAACGGCTGACCCTGGCGCTGCTCGCGGTCGCGGCGGTGATCGGCGCCGCGTTGCTCGCGCTATCGGCGCTCAAGGACCAGGCGGCGTTCTTCTATGCGCCGGGCGATGTTAAGAAGGGAGAATTGCCGATCGGCCGCGCGGTACGGCTCGGTGGCATGGTACAGGCCGGGTCGATCGCCAAGCAGCCGGACGGCATCTCGATTCGCTTCATCGTCACCGACGGCGTCGCCACGGTGCCCGTCGCGTTCAAGGGCATCGTGCCCGACCTGTTCCGGGAGAAATCGGGCGTGGTGGCGGAGGGCAGCTTCAACCCGGACGGCAGCTTCACCGCGACCAACCTGCTCGCCAAGCATGACGAGAAGTACATGCCACCTGAAGTCGCGGGCAAGATGCACGAGACGAAGACGCTCGAACAATGATCGCCGAAGCAGGCCTGGCCGCGCTCTGGTTCGCCGCCGCGCTCGCTGCATTGCAGCTGGCGCTGGCTGCCATCGGCGTGCGGCGCTCGATGTTCTCCATCCCGGCCAAGGGCGGCGATGACGATATCGCGCTTACCAACCAGATCCTCTCCGCGGTACGGCCGGTCGCGGTGGTGCAGGGGCTGCTCGCCGGGCTCGCGCTCCTGCTGCTGCTCACCGTCTTCGTTCGCTCGGACATGTCGGTGCTGCTGGTCGCGACCAACAGCCATTCCGACAAGCCGCTGATCTACAAGATCGCCGGCGCCTGGGGGAACCACGAGGGCTCGATGCTGCTCTGGGTGACTATCCTGGGGCTGGCGGGTGGCGCGGTCGCTATCCTGGAACATCGCCTGCAACGCACCACGCTGATCGCGACGCTCGGCGCGCAGGCGATGATCGCGCTCGGTTTCTACGCCTTCCTGCTGTTCTCCTCCAATCCGTTCGCCCGGTTGAACCCCGCGCCCGCAGACGGCAACGGCCTCAATCCGCTGTTGCAGGATCCTGGCCTCGCCTTCCATCCGCCGACTCTCTACATCGGTTATGTCGGCATCTCGGTGGCGTTCTCCTTTGCGGTCGGCGCGCTGGTGACGCGCGATGTCGGACCTGCTTTTGCGCGCGCGATGCGGCCCTGGGTGCTCGGCGCCTGGATCTTCCTGACGCTTGGCATCACCGCCGGCAGCTACTGGGCCTATTATGAGCTCGGCTGGGGTGGCTGGTGGTTTTGGGACCCGGTCGAGAACGCCTCGCTGATGCCTTGGCTCGCCGCAACGGCGTTGCTCCATTCGGTGACCGTGCTGGCGACCCGAGACGGGCTGCGTGCCTGGACGGTGATGCTCGCGGTCGTCGCCTTCTCCATGTCGATGATCGGCACCTTTCTGGTGCGGTCGGGCATCCTGACCAGCGTGCACGCCTTTGCGGTCGACCCCAAGCGCGGCGCGTTCATCCTCGTCTTGCTTGCGCTGTATATCGGCGGGGCGCTGCTGCTGTTCGCGGCGCGGGTCGGCACGGTGCGCCAGGGCAGCACCTTCGAGCCGGTCAGCCGCGAAGGCGCGCTGGTCGCCAACAACCTATTGCTGAGCGTGATCCTGGGCATCGTGCTGATCGGCACCCTTTACCCGATCGTCGCCGCCGGCATGGGCGTGCAGCTTTCGGTCGGTCCGCCCTTCTTCGACAAGACCGCCGGGCCGATCGCGCTGGTGCTGGTCGCGATCATGGGGGCAGGGCCGCTGATGCGCTGGCGCCGCGACGAGGCCAATGCAGTGCTCGGTCGGGTTATGGTGCCGGTGGCGGCCACCGGCATAACCTTCGCTGCGTTCGCGGCGCTTGGCGGCGGCATCGGGATCCTGCCGCTACTGGGGCTTTCCCTCGCGGTCGGTGTCGGCACGGCGAGTGTCGCCCCGCTGTGGAAGCGTAACCTTCTCCGCACACCACTGTTCACCTGGGGAATGGTGATCGCGCATCTCGGCATTGCGGTCAGCCTTGCCGGCATGGCCTCGGACAGCGCCTTTACCCAGCAGACTTTGGTCGCGGCGCGGATGGGAGAGCCGCAGCGCGTTGGCCCGTTCACCGTCACACTTGATCATATCCGCCCGGTGATCGGCCCCAATTGGTCGGCGCTCGAAGGCACGCTGACGGTGCGGCGCGGTGACGGTGCGCCCTTTATCCTGAGCCCGCAATCGCGCTTCTTCGCGTCGCCGCCGACCGTCACCAGCGAATCCGCCATCGCGACGAAGATCGATGGGCAGCTCTACACAGTGCTTGGCCAGGAGGATGAGCAGGGCCGCTGGCAGCTTCGCCTGTGGTGGAAGCCGTTCGTCACCCTGATCTGGCTGGGTGGGGCGTTGATTGCCTTTGGCGGGGCTTTGTCGCTGCTCGGTCGCGTGCGGCGTGAGCGCCGCGTCGCTGCGCGGGAGGAGGAGGCGTGAAGCGTCTGCTGCTTTGGGTGCCGTTCGCTGCGTTCGCGCTGCTGTTCGTCGTAGTGGCGAGTGGGCTGTTCGCGCCTGCGGACCGCACGGTGAAATCGGCCATGGTGGGCAAGCCGCTGCCGAAATTCACGTTGCCTGCGATCATCGACACCAAGCCGGGTATCGGCACCGAGACCTTCAAGCAGGGCAAGCCAAGGCTGCTCAATGTGTTCGCGAGCTGGTGCATCCCCTGTATCGCCGAAGCGCCGAACCTGATGCGGCTGAAGGAGATGGGCGTGCCGATCGACGCGATCGCGATCCGCGACACCGGTCCGGCGATCCGCGGTTTCCTCGCGAGAAACGGCGATCCCTATGATCGGATCGGCGACGACAAGGTCAGTGCGGTGCAATTGTCGCTTGGCTCGTCGGGCGTGCCGGAGACCTTCGTGATCGACGGGCAGGGACGGATCGTGAAGCAGCATATCGGCGACATCCGCGCCGAGGATATTCCTGGCATTCTGGCAGCTCTGCAGGCGGCGCCGAAATGAGGCGTCTCGCATTCCTCCTGCTGCTCCTCGCGGCGCCACTCCATGCCGATAGCGGCCTGCCGCCGGCCGCGCTCGCCAACACGCAACTGCGCGATCCGGCGAAGGAGGCCACCGCCCGGGCACTGATGGTCACGCTGCGTTGCCTTGTCTGCCAGGGGCAGTCGATCGCCGACAGCGACGCCGATATGGCGGGCGACATGCGCGCCCTGGTACGGCAGCGTATCCAGGCGGGGGAAAGCCCGGATTCGGTCCGGCGCTGGCTGATCGAGCGCTATGGCGACTATGTCACCTATGACCCGCCGTTCAACGCCACGACCGCGCTGCTGTGGCTCGCGCCGCTGGTGATGCTGGCGGCTGGTGCGTGGCTTGCGCGCGGCAGTTTCAAGAGGAAGCGGCGCTGATGGGCTGGATCATGCTTGCCCTGGTCGGCGTGGCGTCAGCGGCGGTGCTGTGGCTGTCGGGCGTGTCGCGTTCGCTGTGGAGCTTCGTCGGCGCGGCGATGATGCTCGGTGCGGCGGGTTATGCGTTGCAGGGCAGTCCTGCTCTGCCGGGCCATCCGGTAGCGGCCAATGCCGAACCCATCGACGTCGATGCCGGGCTGGTCGAGCTCCGCGATTCGATGCTCGGGCGTTACTCTGCGGAAGGGGCCTATCTGATCGCCGCCGATGGCGTGACGCGTGCTGGTGATACCCGTAGTGCGGTGCGGGCGGTGCTGGGCGGGATCAACAAATATCCCCGCAGCCTGGCGCTATGGACAGGCCTCGGCTCGGCGCTTTCGCTGCACGACGGCAGCGTATCGCCGGCGGCCCTCTATGCTTTCAAGCATGCGGCCGAGCTCAACCCGAAACATCCCGCGCCGCCTTATTTCCTCGGCCTCGCCTATATCCGGGCCGGCGAATATGCGGTCGGGCGGCCCTATTGGGCCAAGGCGATCGAGCTGTCGCCGCCCGAGCAACCCTATCGCAAGGACATCGCGGCGCAGCTTGCACGGCTTGACGCGTTCCTTGCTGCCGAACAGGCCCGGCCTTTGGGGCCTGCGAACTAGGATCGACTTCGCTCGGCATGAGCGAGGGGCGCTACCCGCCCGATCGTCGATTCAATCGGCCTCGGCAGGCTGGCGCGTCATCGCGATGACCGGCCTGCCGAGGGGTTGATCGGGTTCAGCCCTGCCAGGCCTCGAACGGCAGATCGAGCGCGTCGGCCACTGCCTGGTGGCGGATATTCCCGCCCGAAACGTTCAGGCCGTTGGCGAGATGCGGATCGGCCTTCATCGCCGCTTCGGCGCCGAGCGTGGCCAGCTTCATCACGAAGGGCAGGGTGGCGTTGTTGAGCGCGAAGGCCGAGGTGCGGGCGACGGCGCCCGGCATGTTCGCCACGCAATAATGGATCACTCCATCGACCTCGAACACCGGGTCTTCATGCGTGGTGGCATGCGATGTCTCGAAACAGCCACCCTGATCGATCGCGATGTCGACCAGCACCGAACCGCGCTTCATCGTCTTCAACATCTCGCGCGTGACCAGTTTCGGCGCGGCCGCGCCGGGCACCAGCACGGCACCGATGACGAGGTGCGCATTCTTCACCGCCGCGGCGATCGCCGCCTTGGAGGCATAGGCCGTCTTGATCTGGCTGCCGAAGAACATGTCGAGTTCGGCCAGCCGCGCGTTCGAGATGTCGTAGATCGTCACATCTGCACGCATGCCGACCGCCATCTGCGCCGCGTTGACGCCTGAGACGCCGCCGCCAAGGATCGCGACCCGCGCCGGTGCCACGCCGGGCACGCCGCCCAGCAGAACACCGCGGCCGCCCTGTTCCTTCTCCAGATAGTGCGCGCCGACCTGGATCGACATGCGGCCGGCCACTTCGGACATCGGCTTCAGGAGGGGAAGGGAACGGTCGTTCGCCGTCACCGTTTCATAGGCAATGCAGGTCGCACCGGACTTCATCAGGCCCTCAGCCTGCGGCTTGTCGGCGGCGAGGTGGAGATAGGTGAAGAGCAGATGGCGCGGCTCGAGCATGGCCACTTCGCCCGGCTGGGGTTCCTTGACCTTCACGATCATGTCGGACTGCGCGAACACGCTTGCCGCATCGGGCAGGATCGTCGCGCCTGCCGCGATATAATCAGCGTCTTCGAAGTCGATGCCGAGGCCGGCGCCGGTCTGCACGCGCAGCGTGTGCCCGGCCGCGACCAGCTCGGCGACCGAAGGCGGCGTAAGGCCGACGCGATATTCGTGGTTCTTGATTTCCTTGGGGACACCGATGCGCATGGAAGCTCTCCTGGATTTTCCGGGAGTTTACACCAGAGGGGCCGGGAAGTGCTTGCAAAGTCCGCTGACGGGCAACGCGGCTTGCAATCATATTGTGCTCGCACCCATATGCGCGCAATGGAATCCCGAATGGATCTTATTGACCGCAAAATCATCGCGCAGCTTGGCGCCGATTCGGGCATCACCAGCGAGGAATTGGGGGAGCGAGTAGGGCTTTCTCCTTCCGCCGCGCATCGGCGTGTGAAGACGTTGGAGCAGCAGGGTCTGATTTGCGGCTATCGTGCTCGCCTGTCGCGCGAGGCACGGGGCAATCCGTCGACCGTATTCGTATCGGTGACGCTTACGGATCAGCGCCAGGCGACGATGATGTCTTTCGAGAAGGCACTGGAGCATACGTCCCAGGTGACCGAGGCTCATCTGATGAGCGGCGAATCCGACTATCTGCTCAAAGTGCTGGTCTGCGAGGATGACAGCTATGAGCGCATTCACCGCGAGGTGCTGTCGGCATTGCCGGGCGTCCACCGGCTCGTCACCCAGTTCACCATCCGCACCCTTGCGACGGAGGAATAGGATGGTGTCGTGCCCCAATCCGGGTGGCGTTGCGGGGGCATTGGGGCCGTGCTACTGCGCCGCCTCTTCGAACGCAGGGGCGCAGTTCGGTTCACCCATGACCTATATAGTTGAAAATCGGGCAAGATTGACCCGGCCGTGAGCAGCGATTCGCCCAGCGTGGACGAGTCCGCGCCCGCCGAAGCCACGGCATCCGCCATTCACCATCACAAGGACGGTCTCGCCAAGCTAGCGCTCGGCGCGATCGGGGTCGTGTTCGGCGATATCGGCACCAGCCCGCTCTATGCTTTCCGCGAAACCTTTGCGGGCCACCACAAGCTCGCGCTCGATCCAGCCCATATCTGGGGCGTCGTCAGCCTGATGTTCTGGTCGATGATGGTCGTCGTGACTTTCAAATATGTCTCGATCATCATGCGCGCCGACAACAAGGGCGAAGGCGGCAGCCTGGCGCTGCTCGCGCTGATCAATGGCCAGACCAAGACGCGGCGCTGGTCGAACGGCATCATCCTGCTCGGCGTGTTCGCAACCGCGCTGTTCTACGGCGACTCGATGATCACGCCGGCGGTGTCGGTGCTGTCGGCAGTTGAAGGCCTTGCGGTCGCAGCGCCCGCATTCGGCGGCCTGGTGATCCCGATCGCGGTCGTGATCATCATAGGCCTGTTCATGATCCAGCGCAGCGGCACGTCGCGCGTCGGGCTGTTCTTCGGCCCGATCATGCTGATCTATTTCGCGGTGATCGCGACGCTCGGCCTGCTCAGCATCGTCCATACGCCCGAGATACTGAAGGCTTTCTCGCCGCATTATGCGGTCGCGTTCTTCATGCTCGATCCGATCCGCGCTTTCCTCGCACTCGGCTCGGTCGTGCTCGCCGTGACGGGGGCGGAGGCGCTCTACGCCGACATGGGGCATTTTGGGCGCAACCCGATCCGCGTGTCCTGGCTGTTCTTCGTGCTGCCGGCGCTGATGCTGAACTATATGGGGCAGGGTGCCCTGCTGTTCAGGGAGGGTGCCCATGCGCTGCGGAGCCCCTTCTACATGCTCGCGCCCGAGAATCTGCAGCTTCCGCTGGTGGTGCTCGCCACCGCCGCCGCCGTCATCGCCAGTCAGGCGGTGATCTCCGGCGCCTTCTCGGTCACCCAGCAGGCGATCCAGCTCGGCTTCATTCCGCGACTGCGCATCGAGCATACCAACGCCGCGACCGCGGGTCAGATCTATATCCCGCTGGTCAACTGGGCGCTGCTGGTGATGGTGCTCCTGCTGGTCATGTTCTTCCGCACCTCGTCCAACCTCACCTCGGCTTATGGCATCGCGGTTACGGGTGCGATGCTGATCGACACCTGCCTGCTCTCCGTGGTGCTCTTCCGGCTCTGGAAGTGGCCAAAATATGCCGCAATCCCGCTGCTGGCGGTCTTCTTCCTGGTCGATGGGGCCTATTTCGCGGCGAACCTGACCAAGGTGCCGTCGGGAGGCTGGTTCCCGCTGCTGGTCGGATTCATCATCTTCACCTTCCTGACGACCTGGTCGAAGGGGCGGCAACTGATGATCGATCGGATGCGGGAGGCAGCGATGCCGATCAAGGTGTTCATCTCGTCCGCCGCGAGCTCGGCGACACGAGTCCCCGGCACCGCCGTGTTCATGACCTCGTCGCCCGAGGGCGTTCCGCACGCGCTTCTTCATAATCTGAAGCACAACAAGGTGCTGCACGAGCGGGTGATCCTGCTGACCGTGAAGATCATGGACGTGCCCTATCTGCCCGAGTCGGACCGCTTCATGCTGGAGAATTTGGGCGATGGCTTCCACCGGATGATCCTGCGCTACGGCTTTATCGAGGAGCCGGACGTGCCGGTTGCGCTGTCGCGCGTGCATCAGTGCGGCGCCGATTTCCGCATGATGGACACCAGCTTCTTCCTGGCGCGGCAGACGCTGCTGCCTTCGGCCCGGCCGGGCATGATGATCTGGCGTGAGAAGCTGTTCGCCTGGATGCTCCGCAATGCGGAAAGCGCGATGGAGTTCTTCCGCCTGCCGACCAACCGTGTGGTCGAACTCGGCAGCCAGCTAGAGATTTGAGCGAGTCGTCGCCGATTATCGTCACGGCCCTGTTCGGCAGGGCCGACCTTGCCTGGTTCGATGGCCTGCGCCGGGCGCACTTTCCACCCGAGCGCAACCAGCTGGAGGCGCATCTGACGATGTTTCATCATCTTGCGCCGTCGCTCGATGCTGAGCTGAAGCATCGGCTGGCCGGCGAGACCAGGGGCGTGAGGCCGCCCCAGGCGTGGGCCGCTGGGCTGATCTCGCTCGGCGGAGGGGTGGCGTTCCGCATCGAGAGCCCGGAACTGGCGGATATCCGCGACCGGCTGGCCGAAGCCTTTGCGCCGATGCTGATGCCGCAGGACCGGGCCGGGTGGCGTCCGCATGTGACGATCCAGAACAAGGTGGCGCCGCAGCAAGCCAAGGCTTTGCTGGGTGCGCTGGAGGCGGAATTCAGGCCGCGACCGGTCATGATCGCCGGGCTGGCGAGCTGGTGGTATCGCGGCGGGCCATGGGCGCCGCTGTCGCGTCATATGTTCGCTTGACCGGGACGGGGGACCGCTCCTATAGGCGCCGCTCTCGAATGGCTGGGGCGGAGTAGCTCAGCTGGTTAGAGCACGGGAATCATAATCCTGGGGTCGGGGGTTCAAGTCCCTCCTCCGCTACCATTTCGTAGTGGGCCCACCTGCCATTCGCGAGATTCACAAGTTTACCGAATCGATCCACCGCCGCGCGCGCCAGGAGATGTTGGCGGGCATCGCGTCGGGATCAGCCTCGATCACCCGTTCGATCTCGATCGACCAGCGGTTCGGCCGATAGACGACATTGCGGACGAAGAAGACCGAGGCGTGGTCCAGCCGGTTATGGACCTGCTCCTCCACCTTAAAGGCGAGGATGGGGGCGTCGTGCCCGGTCATGCCGATCTCTTCCCGCAGCTCGCGCAGCACGTTCTCCTCGGCGCTCTCGCCGGGCTTGCGGCCGCCGCCGGGCAGGTGCCAGCCGCGCGCATAGCTCAGTTTGACCAGGATGATCCTGCCCGCCGGGGTGAGGGCGATGGCGTGCGCTCCCTCGACATCGGGGCGGGTGAGCGACCAGATGCGGCTCCGGCCATATTGGAACCCTCCGACCAGGACCCGGAGCGCCTTCCGGTAAAGGGTGTGGATTGCCATGGTCACGGCATGGTGCGTTGCCGCGGTGGACGCAATCTCCCTTCTGCGCCTTTTCCGTCCCGTCCAATTGGGCTAGCGCAACCTCATTCAAGGAGATGCCCATGAAGACCCGCGCCGCCGTAGCATTCGAGGCCAAGAAGCCGCTTGAGATCGTCGAGCTCGATCTCGAAGGGCCCAAGGCGGGGGAAGTGCTGGTCGAGATCATGGCGACGGGCATCTGCCATACCGATGCCTACACGCTCGACGGTCTCGATTCGGAAGGGCTGTTCCCCAGCGTCCTCGGCCATGAAGGCGCCGGTATCGTGCGGGAGGTCGGCGCGGGCGTGACCAGCGTCAAGCCGGGCGACCATGTCATCCCGCTCTACACGCCGGAATGCCGCCAGTGTAAGTCGTGCCTCAGCGGCAAGACCAACCTGTGCACCGCGATCCGCGCGACCCAGGGCAAGGGCCTGATGCCGGACGGCACGAGCCGCTTCAGCTATAAGGGCCAGACCATTTTCCACTATATGGGCTGCTCGACCTTCTCCAACTTCACGGTATTGCCCGAGATTGCCGTCGCGAAGATCCGCGAGGACGCGCCGTTCAAGACGAGCTGCTACATCGGCTGCGGCGTCACCACCGGCGTCGGCGCCGTGGTGAACACGGCCAAGGTGCAGGTCGGCGAGAACATCGTCGTGTTCGGCCTGGGCGGGATCGGCCTCAACGTGCTGCAGGGCGCGCGGATGGCAGGCGCGAATAAGATCATCGGCGTCGACATCAACCCGGACCGTGAGGAATGGGGCCGCCGCTTCGGCATGACCGACTTCATCGACGCCCGCGGCAAATCGCGTGAGGAAACCATCGCCGCGATCCTGGCCCTGACCGATGGCGGTGCCGACTTCACCTTCGATTGCACGGGCAACACCGAGGTGATGCGTACCGCGCTCGAGGCCTGCCATCGCGGCTGGGGCACCAGCATCATCATCGGCGTAGCCGAGGCGGGCAAGGAGATCAGCACGCGGCCGTTCCAGCTCGTCACCGGCCGCAACTGGCGCGGGACCGCATTTGGTGGCGCCAAGGGGCGGACCGACGTGCCGAAGATCGTCGACTGGTACATGAACGGCAAGATCGAGATCGACCCGATGATCACACATGTCCTCAGCCTGGAGGAGATCAACAAGGGCTTCGACCTGATGCACGCCGGCGAGAGCATCCGCAGCGTCGTGGTCTACTGATGGAGACGGTCAGCACCAACAGGGCCCATAGCGGTGTGCAGGGTGTGTACCGGCACGAGTCGACCGTGACGGGTACGCCGATGACCTTCTCGGTGTTCGTACCCGAGCATGAGGCCGGCGCGACACTGCCTGTGCTGTGGTATCTGTCGGGGCTCACCTGCAGCCACGCCAATGTCACCGAGAAGGGCGAGTATCGCGCCGCCTGTGCCGAGCATGGCGTGATCTTCATCGCGCCCGACACCAGCCCGCGTGGCGACGAGGTGCCCGATGACGAGGCCTATGACTTCGGCAAGGGCGCCGGCTTCTATGTCGATGCGACCGAGGAACCGTGGTCGGCCAATTTCCGCATGCGCAGCTATATCGAGGACGAGTTGCCGGCCTTGATCATGGCCGAGTTCCCGATGGCCGATTTGACCCGGCAGGGCATCACCGGCCATTCGATGGGCGGGCACGGTGCGCTGACCATCGGGCTGCGTAACCAGGGGCGCTTCAGAAGCGTGTCGGCCTTTGCCCCGATCGTGTCGCCATTGCATTGCCCGTGGGGCGAGAAGGCGCTGACCGGCTATGTCGGCAGTGATCGCGCGGACTGGCGGACCTATGATTCCTGCGCGCTGATCGCCGATGGCTTTCGCGTGCCGGAAATCCTGGTGGATCAGGGCGATAAGGATAATTTCCTGACAGAGCAACTCAAGCCGGAACTGCTTCGCGAGGCGTGCGACAAGGCCGGGATCGACCTGACGCTTCGCATGCAGCCCGGATACGACCACAGCTATTATTTCATCTCGACCTTCATGGCCGATCATGTCGCCTGGCATGCCACGCGGTTGAAGGCCTGAAAGCAAAACTGCGCGCTCCGGCCATTCCGCCGGCGGGGCTGCGTCGCCATGTTGCCACCCAACACCGATCGCCCCTAGATGCGCGCGACCTTATTACGGACGACTCCATGACCACCCACACGACCCGCATGCTCATCCTTGGCTCTGGCCCCGCCGGCCTGTCCGCCGCGATCTATGGCGCCCGCGCCGGCCTCGCGCCGATCGTAGTGCAGGGCATCCAGCCCGGCGGCCAGCTGATGACCACGACGGACGTCGAGAATTATCCGGGCTTCAAGGACGTGATCCAGGGGCCATGGCTGATGGAGCAGATGCAGGCACAGGCTGAGCATGTCGGCACGCGCATGATGTGGGACACGATCGTCGAGATCGACCTGTCGAAGCGTCCTTTCCGGCTGATCGGCGACAGCGGCGATGTCTATGAGGGCGATGTGCTGGTCATCGCGACCGGCGCCCAGGCGAAATGGCTCGGCCTCGACAGCGAGGAAGCGCTGAAGGGCAAGGGCGTGAGCGCCTGCGCCACCTGCGACGGCTTCTTCTTCCGCGGCAAGAAGATCGCGGTGATCGGCGGCGGCAACACCGCCGTCGAGGAAGCCCTGTACCTGACCAACCATAGCGACGACGTGACCCTGATCCACCGCCGCGATTCGTTCCGCGCCGAGAAGATCCTCCAGGACCGGCTGTTCGCGCACAAGAACGTGAAGGTGTTGTGGAACAAGGAGGTCGAGACCTTTGTCGATGGCGGCGGCAATGCCGGCCTCGTAGCGCTCGACCTTGTCGATACCGTCACTGGTGAGAAGTCGCGGCTCGATGTCGAGGGCGGCTTCGTCGCAATCGGCCATCACCCGGCTACCGAGCTGTTCCGCGGACACCTGGAGCTGGATTCGGACCATTATATCAAGGTCCAGACCGGCTCGACGCGCACCAGCGTGCCGGGCGTGTTCGCGTGCGGCGACGTGATGGACAAGGTCTATCGCCAGGCAGTCACGGCGGCTGGCACGGGCTGCATGGCGGCGCTGGATGCCGAGCGCTTCCTGGCCGAGGCGGATTTCGAGATCGCCGAAGCGGCCGAATGACGCTCCGAGGGTCGCGACCCTCCAACATTTCCCAACAGTTTCGGCGCTTGGGCGGTTTTGTTTTTTCTTCCGCTGTTATGTTGGATTTTCCGGTAGAAAATCCTGTTTCGTCTCAGTGAGTTGGGCGACGTTACCGCTGTTATGCGTAACAGCGGTAAAATGCAGTGATTTCTGCGGAAAATACCGCTGTTTTGCGCTGGATCAGCCGCTGCTCGCCGTCCGATTTTTCCGGTTATGTCAAAGAGCGCTGCCCGGCGTGGTTGGCGATCCGGTAGCGGGGGTTTCTGGCGGTTGAATCAACCCTGCCAATTCTCGTCTGCGGCGAGGCCGGAATCTAGTCGATAAGGCTTTGGCGACGACGCGCGACGCCAACTTTCGGGCGTCCCCCAACTGGGCCCCGGCCTCCGCCGGGGAACGGGAAGAAGGATTATCGACCGAGCGCGACGAGGATCTGCTCGAACAGCCATTGCTTGTCGGCCTGGGTGGCGAAACTGTGGCTGTCGGTGTCGTATTCCCGCAAGCTGATTTGGGCGAGCGGGGCTGTTTCCCAATGTTTGCGGAAGGCGATGGCGGTGTTGTCGCGTCGGGCCAGCAGGATGGTGATGGGGATGGTGCTTGTCGCCAGTGCCTCCATCAGGCGGGTGGCGAGGCTGTCAGGAGTCGCAGGCTTCGTCGCAGACATCTTGCGCAAACCACCGAAAACCTTACCGATATTCACGCCGCCGCGCAGCAGGCGCAGCACCTCGTTCGGGTTGCGGAGCTTTTCGGCATAGCGCGCGCGGATCGCGGCGGCGGGGGGCAGATCGTCGTCGTCCTCGATCACCCAGGGGTTGGCGAGGATCAGGGCGTCGATCCCGGCGACGCCGTGGAACAGGGCGAGGGCAGTCGCCGCGTCGCAATTGCCGAACGCGATAAGGCGCCTGATGCCCGTCTCGGCGACGAAGGTTGCCGCGGCGGCGGCGATGTCCGAGGCAGAATCGAGGAAGCCGTGATTCTCGCCGGTGGAATCGCCGATGCCGCGCCTGTCGTAGCGCAGGACCGGTATGCCCGATGCGGCCAGGCGCGCGGCAAGCAATGCCATGCCGCGATGCGCGCCGATCCGTATCTCGTTGCCGCCGGAGACGATCAACAAGCCGGTAGTCGCGTCGCCCTCGTCGAGCGTGCCGGCGAGCCTGTCGCCGGCGCAGGGGATGGTGATCAGGCGCCGCATGAGGCGATCCAGGCGGCGATATCGTCCGCGAGGAGACGGGCGAGGGCAGGGTCGTTGTCAGGCTCGCTGCGGCGCCAGAGCGGCGAGCCGGCGATGTGGCGGTCGGCGGGCTGCATGTCGGTTGCGAGGCGAACGGTACGCAGGCGATCGGCCGTGGAGGGCATCGTCGCCTTGAGCTGGGCGAGCAGGGGGCGCGAAAGACGGTTGCCGGCCAGTTCGACCGGGGGGCCGGGGAGTTCGATTGCGTCGTCCGCGCTGTCCTTGCCCGTAGCGAGACGTGTTCGCAGCAGATCCCGGACCAGGCTTTCGCCTGTGACGGGCGCGAAGTGCCAGCGACTGGCAAAGGGCGCGTCGATCAGGGTGCCGCCTCGGAGAGCGACGCCATGGACCTCACCATGTTTCGCCCGGACGGTCTTCACCAGCGCCGAAAGGGAGGCAACCCAATCGCTTAGGGTGATATCCTTAGCTTCTGTCCGACTTTCGCCGGTCCCGGGCAGGTCCGGCAATATCCCGGCGATACCGCGATCGGCCAGTGCCCGCAGCATGGCGACCATGAAGGCGCGGGTACGGTTGGCTTCCTCGAACAGTGGCATCACCGCGATTACGACCGGCCCGGTGGCGGGACCGAAGCGAAGCATCGCCTCGCGCCCGCCGGGCCAGTCATACTGGTCGTTCAAGGCCAAACCTTCACTGATTTGCCTTGGCAGCGGCAAAGCTGACCAGCGAGCCGAAGGTCTCGAGCATCTCGCCATCGACCTCGTCATCCTCGATCAGGATGCCAAGCCGCTCTTCCAGTTCGGTGAGCATGCCCGCCACGGCCATTGAATCGAGTTCCGGCAGGGCGCCGAACAAGGGCGTTTCGCTGCGGAAGGCGCCGACGCGTTCCTCGCTCAGGCCAAGAACGTCGCGTAGCACCGCGCGGACCGCGGTATCGATTTCGGCATTGTCGTCAGGCAGCACTATCGACCCCAGTTTCTTCCCCTAATGGCTTTCGCCGTTAGAGAATGGGCGGAGCGATGCCAAGTGCAGGCCTTGGCAGCATGCTTGCGCGGTGCGTATCAGGGAGCATGATCCCGCTCGATCCCACACCGCGACCGATCGATAGCTTGCCCGCGCGAGGGGTGGCGGATGACGTCGCGCTGATCGACAAGGCCGGGACGCTTGATTTCGCCGGGCTGGAGGTACTGACGGGATCGGTGGCCGCATGGCTTTCGACCCAAGGCCTGGTGCCAGGATCGCGCGTGGCATCGTGGCTTCCCAAGACCCGCCTTGCTTGTGTGCTGCCGATGGCTGCCCCACGCGCCGGTCTGGTGCATGTGCCGATCAATCCGGTGCTCAAGCGTGCCCAGGTGGCCCATATCCTGGCGGATAGCGGCGCCACCCTGCTGATAACCCAGGGTGCGCGGGCAGGATCGCTCGAGGCCGGCGATGTATCGGCGGACTGCCGGCTGGTGCTGGAGGGAGAAGTGGCGGCCGATGACGTCATGCCGCCATCCTCGGCCGATCCGGCTGCGCTGGCCGCGATTCTTTACACGTCGGGTTCGACCGGACGGCCCAAGGGTGTGATGCTGAGTCATGCCAATTTGTGGCTCGGGGCGATCTCGGTCGCGCACTATCTGACGCTGTCGCCTGTTGATCGTGTGCTCGGCGTGCTGCCGCTGAGCTTCGATTATGGGCAGAACCAGCTTTTCTCGACCTGGGCAGCGGGCGCGTCGGTGGCACCGCTCGATTATCTGACGGCGCGTGACGTCATCAAGGCGGTGGAACGGGTCGGGGCGACGACGCTCGCGGGTGTGCCGCCGCTCTGGGTGCAGCTGCTCGAAGCCGAGTGGCCGGGCGAGACGGCGGCGCGCCTGAAAAGGCTCACCAATTCTGGAGGGGCGCTGACACCTGCGATGATTCGGGCGTTGCGGCATCGTTTCCCGCAGGCCGATCTCTACCCGATGTACGGTCTGACCGAGGCCTTTCGATCCACCTATCTCTCGCCCGACCTGGTCGACGCCCATCCCGAGGCGATCGGACGGGCGATCCCCTTTGCCGAGGTGATGGCGGTGCGGACCGACGGATCGCGCGCGGCGGCGGGGGAGCCGGGCGAGCTGGTCCATGCCGGGCCGCTCGTCGCGCAGGGTTATTGGCAAGATGCCGAGCGAACCGCGCTGCGCTTTCGGCGTGCGCCCGACTGGGCAGAGCATGGCGGCATGGCGGTGTGGTCGGGCGATACCGTGATCCAGGGCGAGGACGGACTGTTCCGTTTCGTCGGTCGCGATGACGAGATGATCAAGAGCGCCGGTAATCGCATCAGCCCGACCGAAGTGGAGGAGGCGGTGCTGTCTGGCGGGGAGGCGGCCGAGGCAGTTGCGATCGGTGTGCCCGATGCCCGGCTGGGGCAGGCGATCGTCGTGGTGGTGCGGGCGATTGCTGATGCGGGCGAGGCTGAGGTCCGGCTGCGGGAGCGGTTGCGACGGGAATTGCCGAGCTTCATGCAACCTGCGCGGTATGAGTGGGTGGTTGAGATGCCCCGGAATGCGAATGGCAAGTTGGATCGGGCGGCTATCACGCGTTCCGTTCGCCCTGAGCTTGTCGAAGGGTTGCCCTTTTCTCCTGGCGAAGAGGAAGAGCAGGGCTTCGACAACCCCGGATCGAGTCCGGGGCCGAACGGGGGTGGGGGGAGATCTTCCGGCGACAAGGGAGTGACGTCATGAAGCCGATGGGGGCGATTCCGGCAGAATTCCGTGGGGACGGACCGTTGAAGATCGGCGGCAAGCCCGTCGAAGCCTGGATCGAGCTAGCGGGCGACACTCCCCTGTTCGTTTATGATGTCGCCATGGTCGAGGCCCGGATCGCTCGGTTGCGTGTCGCGATGCCGGCCGGCCTCGACCTGCATTATGCGATCAAGGCCAATCCGTTCGCACCGCTGATCGCCGCCATGGCGCCGCTGGTAGATGGGCTGGATATCGCCTCGAAGGGTGAGATGGCGCTCGCCCTTGCCGCGAAGCCGGGCAGCGCGATCAGCTTTGCCGGGCCGGGCAAGCGTGACGACGAGATCGCGGCAGCGATAGAGGCCGGGGTGACCCTGAACCTCGAATCCGAGGGTGAGGCGGGCCGCGCGCTGACGATCGCCGAACGGCTTGGCGTAACGCCGCGACTTGCCGTGCGGGTCAATCCCGAGATCGAGCTGCGCGGATCGGGCATGCGCATGGGGGGCAGGGCGTCTCCCTTCGGCGTGGACGCCGACCGGGCGGGGGCTCTGGCGAAACGGGTGGTCGCAGCCGGAGCCGATTGGCGCGGATTCCATATCTTTGCTGGATCGCAGGCACTCGATCCGCAGGCGATCATCGAGACCCAGGCCGAGACGCTGGCATTGGCCGGGCGGCTTGCGGAAGAGGTTGGCGTCACGCCGCCACTGGTCAATCTGGGCGGCGGTTTCGGCATTCCCTATTTTCCGGGAGAGGTGCCCCTGGACATAGAGGCGATCGGTGCTGCGCTCGGCGACCGCATGACGTCGCTTCCGATGGCGTTGGAGGGCACGCGTTTCGCCGTAGAACTCGGGCGCTGGCTGGTGGGCGAGGCCGGAGTCTATCTGACGCGGGTGATCGACCGGAAGGAGAGCCGGGGCGAGGCATTCCTGGTGGTCGATGGCGGTCTGCATCACCAACTGGCGGCGTCGGGCAATTTCGGCACGGTGGTGAAGCGCAATTATCCGGTGTCGGTCGCGACCGCAGCCACTGGTGCCGATGTCGAGACGATCAGTGTCGTCGGGTGCCTGTGCACCCCGCTCGACCGGCTGGCTGACCGAGTCTCGTTGCCCGTGGCGCATCCCGGGGACGTCATCGCTGTCTTCATGGCGGGGGCTTACGCACTGTCCGCAAGTCCGGCCGCCTTTCTCGGACATGAGCTTCCGGGCCAGATCCTCGCCACTTAGGCAGTTACTCCTAACGTAATCTTCACCTCTTCCGCCCCATAGCGAGACCATTGCCGCGAACTTTGCCGGACTGACGTCACCGGTTGAGACAGACGGCGGGAGGTTTTACGATGGGTTTTTCGGTGCGTTTCAAAGGCTTGACTTTATTGGCTGGCAGCGCCCTCATGCTCAACGGGTGCGCTGGGGGTGGCGGGCGATCGCAGTTGCCGCCGGCCAGCTTCGTGGCGTCGCAGGAACAGCCGGGCGAAGAATATATCATCGGCCCGCTCGACCAGCTCAATATCTTCGTGTGGCGCAATCCCGAATTGTCGGCGAAAGTGCAGGTGCGCCCCGATGGCCGCATCACCACGCCGCTGATCAGCGACATGCCCGCGGTCGGCAAGACGCCGGCAATGCTGGCCGACGACATGAAGATTGCGCTTGGCGAGTATATCAAGGACCCGATCGTCTCGGTCATCGTCGAGAATTTCTCGGGCACGTTCAGCCAGCAGGTGCGCATCGTCGGCGCGACCGAGAAACCCGCGTCGATCCCGTACCGCGCCAACATGACCCTGCTCGACGCGATGATCTCGGTCGGCGGTCTCAGCCAATATGCCGCCGGCAACCGCGCCAAACTGGTGCGCTACGATCGGAACACCGGCAAGCAGGTGGAATATAACATCAAGCTGTCCAGCCTGCTCAAGAACGGCGATTCGAGCGCGAACGTACGGCTCGAGCCGGGCGACGTGATCATCATCCCCGAGAGCATGTTCTGAGAGGGCCCGGGGGATGAACGGCCTTTACGATGAGATCAGGATCGCGATCCATGCGATCTGGACGCGGCGCTGGCTTGCGCTTGCGGTCGCCTGGGCGATCGCGGTGGTGGGCTGGCTGCTCGTCTCGCAAATTCCGAACAGCTACGAATCGCGCGCGCGCGTCTTCGTGCAGATGCAGCGGATACTGCCCGACGCGGTCGGCATCACCGCCGCGGACCAGCAGAAGGACGTCGATACTATCCGCCAGACGCTGACATCGGCGATGAACCTGGAAAAGGTGGTGCGGGGCACCGACCTGGCGAATACCGTGTCGACCGATCGTGACGTCGCCGACCGGGTCGCCGGCCTGCAAAAAGCGATCAAGATCACCGCGCAGCAGGACAATCTGTTCGAGATCGTCGTGACCGGGTCCAGCCCGAAGGTCGCGCGCCAGATCGTGCAGAAGCTTATCGATCTGTTCGTCGAACAGAACCTGGCCGGCGACCGCGACGAGACGACCCAGTCGCTCGGCTTTCTCGATGCGCAGCTCGGACAGCGGCAGA
Source organism: Sphingomonas sp. P3_C6 (assembly GCF_056402595.1). Classification (NCBI taxonomy): domain Bacteria; kingdom Pseudomonadati; phylum Pseudomonadota; class Alphaproteobacteria; order Sphingomonadales; family Sphingomonadaceae; genus Sphingomonas; species Sphingomonas sp. P3_C6. The sequence goes on along the minus strand of NZ_JBFUHB010000021.1, from coordinate 16,214 downwards.
AGCAGTTGCAGGAGGCGGAGGCGAAGCGCGCCGATTTCCAGAACCGCTATCTCGGATCTTTGCCCGGCACCGGATCGCTGACCGACCGGATGGGTGCGGCCCGCACCCAGATGGCGCAGGTCGACAGTGACCTTGCCGCCGCGCAGTCGAGCCTGGCAGCATTGAACGGCCAGATGGCGGGAACGCCGCAGACCGTCGCAGGCGCCGGGCCAACCACCGGACCGGCACGCGCGCGGCTGGCTGCAATCCAGGGCCAGCTCGGCGAAGCGCGGGCCAAGGGCTATACCGAAAACCATCCCGATGTCGTCGCGCTGCGCAATCAGCTCGCGGCGGCGCAGGCGGCAGCACGCAGCGAGCCGGTCGGTGCGGGCGGCGGGGCGAACAACCCGCTCTATCTCTCACTGAAATCCATGCAGGCCGACAAGCAGGCAACGGTCGCTGCGCTGACCATGCGCAAGACCCAGCTCCAGTCGGATCTCGAGCAGATCAATTCGAAGCTGGCGGGCGACCCGGCAGTCGCGGCCGAGCAATCGGAGATCGAGAATAACTACCAGGTGCTGAAGGACCAATATTCCAAGCTGCTTGGCGACCGCGAGGCGATCAAGCTGCGCGGCCAAGCCCAGACGCAGACCGATGCGATCAAGTTCAGCGTGATCGATCCGCCATCGTCGCCACGCGTGCCGACCTCGCCGAACCGGCCGCTGCTGCTGACCGGCGCCTTGCTCGCCGGCATTTTCGGCGGGATCGGCGCGGCGTTCGCCATGGGGCAGTTGCAGACGACCTTCGCCACGGCGGGCAGGCTGGAGCGTGCAACGGGCATGCCGGTGATCGGGTCGATCGGCGAGATGGTGACGAAGGCGCAGATCGTCTCGCGTCGTCGCAAGCTGGTCTATTTCGGCGGTGGCGCCGGGGCGCTGGCGGTCGCTTATGTCGCGCTGCTCGGCGTCGAGATGTTGCAACGGGGGCTAGCGGCATGAACGACATGACTCCCCGCAAGCCGACCGGATCGCTGCTCGAGCGCGCCGCCCAGGTCTATGATTTTGGCGCGAACTTGCGGCCCGCGCCGCAGGACGAGATGCTGTATGAGGAGGTTCGGGCCGAGCTCCAACCGAACCATGCGCGCATATCGGAAGATGAGGCGCCGTCCGACGACGCGCTCCTGCTCGATGACGCGTCGCCGTCCGACGATGGCCAGCTTTCCGAAGAGGCGCCAGTAGCGACAGTGCGCGAAGAACAGCCGCTGCCGCTCGTTCGCGAAGCCCCGCAGGAAGAGTTGCCGGTTCCGCCTGCCGGGCCTGTGTCGGGGCGTATTGCCAGGATCGACCGCGCGATGCTTGCCGAAAACGGCCTGCTCGTGCCGGGCGCGCCGATCGGCGCGCTGGTGGAGGAATTCCGCCAGGTGAAGCGCCAGCTGCTGCAGACGGCTCGCGTCGTACGCCGGTCCGATGGCGATCATTCGCGCACGGTGCTGGTCTGCTCGGCAAAGCCCAATGACGGCAAGACCTATTGCGCGGTCAACCTCGCCATCTCCATGGCGGCCGAGCGCGATGTCGAGGTGCTGCTGGTCGATGCCGATTTCGCCAAGCCGGACGTGATGAACCGCCTTGGGCTGGAGGACGGACCGGGCCTGCTCGACGCACTGGCCGACCCCCAGGTCGATGTCGAGGCGTGCGTGATCGGCACCGATATCCCGCAGCTAAGCCTGCTACCGGCCGGCCGGAAATCGATCAACGATACCGAGATGCTCGCCAGCAGGCGTACCGGCGAACTGGTCGCCAAGCTGCTCGCTGCCGATCCGCGGCGGCTGGTGATCTTCGATTCGCCGCCGGCGCTCGCCGCCTCGCCGGCATCGGTGCTGGCCAGCCATGCCGGCCAGGTGTTGCTGGTCGTCCGTGCCGACCGCACCAGCGAGGGGGACCTGCGCGATGCAGTGGCCCAGCTCGATGGCTGCGAGCACATCCAACTGGTGCTGAACGCAGTGTCTTTCGTCCCGGGAGGTCGCCGTTTCGGCAGCTATTACGATCAGGAGGACGCAAAATGATGCGCCCGATCATTATCGGCACGGCAGTTACTGCCCTGCTCGTTGCCACACCCGCCGTTGCGCAGGACCGCCAGCGCAACAAGTCGATCGCGCCCTATATCGAGCTCGGCCAGGTGCTGACGGCCGATCTGCAATCCGGCGACGTGCTGACCTATTCGACCGTCGCGGCCGGGGTGGATGCCTCGATCCAGACCGAACGCACCCAGGTGCAGGTGAGCTACAGGTACGAGCGGCGCATCTCGTGGAACAAGGACGTCGGCGATGACGATATCCATAGCGGCCTTGCGCGTGCATCGGTGAGCGTCGCGCCAGGGCTGAGCATCGCGGGCGGGGCGCTCGCCACGCGTGCGCGGTCCGACATTCGCGGTGCCGCGCCGGGCGTGCTGGTCGGCAATGTCGACAATATCTCCCAGGTCTATTCGGCCTATGTCGGGCCGAGCCTGTCGACCCATGTCGGGCCGGCGACCCTCAATGCCAGCTATGCCTTTGGCTACACCAAGGTGGAGTCGCCGGGTGTGACCGGCGTTGCCCCGGGCAGCCCGAAGCTGGACGTGTTCGACAGCTCGACGAGCCATATCGCCCAGGCGAGCATCGGAGTGAAGGCCGGTACGGTCCTACCGGTCGGTGTCACGGTTAGTGGCGCCTATGAGCGCGACGATGCGAGCCAGCTCGACCAGCGGTACGAGGGCAAATATGCGCGGGGCGATGTCGTCCTGCCGGTGCTGCCGACGCTCGCGCTGACCGCGGGTGCCGGGTACGAAAAGATCACGGTCAGCCAGAAGGATGCGCTGCTCGACGGCACCGGTCAGCCGGTGACGGACGGGGCAGGGCGGTTCAGGACCGATCCCGCCTCGCCGCGCCGCATCGCCTATGAGACCGACGGGCTGATCTATGACGCGGGCGTGATATGGCGGCCGTCGCCGCGCACCACGTTCCAGGCACGGGCTGGCCGTCGTTATGGCGGCATGACCTATACCGGATCGTTCAGCTATGCAGCGAGCCGCTCGCTCGGCTTCCAGATCGGTGTGTACGACAGCGTCGACACGTTCGGCCGCCAGCTTCGCGACGGCATCGCCAGCCTGCCGACGAGCTTCCTCGAACAGCGCGACGCGTTCGGCCAGCAATTCGGCGGCTGCACCTACGGCACGACGGGCGGAGCGCCGGGTGGATGCCTGAACGGCATCTTCCAGTCGATCAACAGCTCGAGCTATCGTGCGCGCGGTGTAGATGCGGTGCTGACCGCCAATCGCGGGCCGCTCCAGTTCGGTGTCGGTGCCGGCTATGCCAATCGCCGCTTCTATGCGCCGCAGGGCGGCACGGGCTTCACCATCAACGGGGTGACCGACGAGAGCTATTACGGCCAGGCCTTCGTCTCGGCGGCGATCGACCGCAATTCGGGCGTGACCGGCAATATCTTCGCCAATTATTTCCAGAGTGGGATCGGCAACACGCCGGGCGTGCTCGGGACCGGGGCGACCGGGCTTTATTACCATAATTTCGGCCGGGTCGGGACGACCGCGTCGGTCGGGGTTTATCAGTTCAGCCAGGAAGGCATTGACGACCAGGTGTCCGGTACGGCCCAGGTCGGGATGCGGTATCAATTCTGAAACACGTAGCGGCTCATTGCTGCGCGTTAGGATGGTGACAATGTACGACGACCATTATGGACTGAGCGGCCGGCCGTTCCAGCTGACCCCGGATCCGCGTTTCTGGTTCGATACGGCCACGCACCGCAAGGCGATGGCGTATCTGGGCTATGGGCTTGCCCAGGGCGAGGGGTTCATCGTCATCACCGGCGACGTCGGTGCGGGCAAGACCACGCTGGTCGGGCATCTGATGGCCACGGTCGATCGCGAGCGTCTGCACGTCATCAAGATCGTGTCGACCCAGATCGAGGCCGACGACCTGCTGCGCATGGTGTCGGGCGGACTCGACGTCGAGAGCGCCGGCATGACCAAGGCGCAACTGCTGACGGCCATCGAGCGCGGGCTGCACGCCAAGGCACGGTCGGGCCGGCGCACGCTGCTGATCGTCGATGAGGCGCAGGCCCTGCCGGTCTCGGCGCTGGAAGAGTTGCGCATGCTGTCCAACTTCCAGGCGGGCGGGCACGCGCTGCTGCAGATCTTCCTGCTCGGCCAGCCCGAGTTCCGCGAACGACTGCACGGGTCGGACCGGCTCGAGCAATTGCGCCAGCGCGTGATCGCGATGCATCATCTCGACCCGATGGGGCCTGAAGAAGTCGAGCCCTATATGATCCACCGGCTTTCGGTGGTCGGCTGGACCGGGCGGCCGCATTTCACGGCCGATGCGTTCAAGGCGCTGTATGACGGATCGGACGGCGTGCCGCGGCGGCTGAACCAGCTTGCCGGTCGGGTGCTGTTGTTCGGCGCGATCGAGCAGATCGACACGATCGACGGGCGTGCGGTGGCGGCGGTGATCGCCGATATCGCGGGCGATTCGCCCGTGGCCAAGCCGGTTGCCTTTGCCGAGCCTGCGCCGGTGGCCGCGCCGGCACCCCGGCCGGTCGCCGAGCCGGCGGCGGGTTACGAGCCGCGGCCGATCCGTTCGGTCCGCGACGAATTCGCGCCTGCACCTTCGCCGGTGCGCGACGACGTGCTCCTGGCGCGGATCGAGGCGCTCGAGGCGCGGGTCGAGGATCAGGACGCGGCGCTGCGCCGGGTGCTGACCCTGTTGGTCGACTGGGTCGAGGGTGAGCAGCGCCCGGACCTGGCGTCGGTTCACGCAGCCGGCTGGTAGCGCGCCATGCGCAATGCTCTTTCGGTCGATGTCGAGGACTGGTTCCAGGTCGGTGCCTTCGAAAAGGTGATCGACAAGGCCGATTGGGATTCGCTCGCGCCGCGCGTCGAGCGGAATACCGATGCCGTGCTGGCGTTGTTCGGCGAGAGCGGGGTGAAGGGCACCTTCTTCACGCTCGGCTGGGTGGCGCATCGTTATCCGGCGCTGATCCGGCGGATCGTCGAGCAGGGGCATGAGCTGGCCAGCCATGGCTGGGACCATCAGCGCGTCTTCACCATGGATGCCGGCCAGTTTCGGGCCGATCTCGCCCGCTCGCGCAAGACGCTGGAGGATGCCGGCGGGGTCGCGGTGACGGGCTACCGCGCGCCGAGCTTCTCCATCGACAAGCGTACCCCCTGGGCTCACCCGGTGCTGGCGGAAGAAGGCTATGCCTATTCGTCGAGCGTCGCTCCGGTGCGGCACGACCATTATGGCTGGCCCGAGGCGCCGCGATTCGCCTTCCGGCCGGTCGCCGGTGCCGAACTGATCGAGGTGCCGGTGACGATCGCCGATGTCGGTGGGCGCAAGCTGGCGACCGGTGGCGGGTTCTTTCGCTTATTTCCGGCGGCGCTGACCAATTACGCGATCCGCCAGGTGGCGGGCGAGGGGCAGCCGGCGGTGTTCTATTTCCATCCCTGGGAGATCGATCCCGGCCAGCCGCGCGTCGCCAATGCGCCGGTCAAATCGAAGATCAGGCACTACAGCCGGCTTGGCGCCATGGCGGGAAAGCTGCGCGGGCTGATCCGGCGGCACGACTGGGGCCGGATGGACGCAGTGGTTGCCGAAGCGCGGGCGGGGATGGCGTGACCATGCCGTTGATCTCTGTGCCGCTCGGGCTGCGGGCGGTCGATCTGCGCGCTGCGGCCGAACTGGCGCGGCTCGATGCCTTTGTCCGCGCGCATCCCGAGGGCACGCCGTTTCACCTGCCGGCGTGGAGCGCCGCGGTGGCGAAGGGGTGTAGGCAACGCAGCCATACGCTGATCGCCGAGCGCGCTGACGGATCGCTGGCGGCCATGCTGCCGCTGACCGAGGTGCGGTCGCCCATGTTCGGCAAGGCGCTGGTTTCGAACGGCTTTGCCGTCGATGGGGGCATTCTGACCGAGACCCAGGACGCGGTGCGGCCGTTGGGCGAGGCCGCCTGGGCGCTGGCGGAGAAACTCGGTTGCCCGACGCTCGAGATTCGCGGCGGTGCGGTCGAGGGGGATGAGTGGATTCGTGACGAGGAGACCTATCTGGGCTTCGTTCGCCCGCTTGCCGAAACCGACGAGGCCGAGTTGAGCGCGATCCCGCGCAAGCAGCGCGCCGAGGTCCGCAAGAGCCTGGACATCGACCTGGAGGTTTCGGTCGGCCGCGGAGAGGCGGATCTGCGGGCGCATTATGCCGTCTATGCCGAATCGGTGCGCAACCTGGGTACGCCGGTGTTTCCGGCATCGCTGTTTCGCGCCGTCCTGAAGGAACTCGGCGACTCGGCCGATATCCTGACGATCCGTTCGGCGGGGAAACCGGTGGCGAGCGTGCTGAGCCTGTACATGAACGGCACCGTCTATCCCTATTGGGGCGGCGGGACTCAGGCTGCGCGGGGGCTGCGTGCAAATGATCGTATGTATTTCGCGCTGATGGCGCATGCCCGGACAAAGGGTTGTACAAGTTTTGATTTCGGCCGGTCAAAGGCAGGGACCGGTCCGGCTGCGTTCAAGAAGAACTGGGGTTTTCAGGGCGTCCCGCTGATGTATGCTAAGCGGGCGGCACCGGGTGAGGCGCCGCGCGAGATCAATCCATTGAACCCGCGCTACCGGCTCCAGATCGAGGTTTGGAAAAAGCTGCCGCTTTGGGTCGCAAACATGGTCGGTCCGCATATTTCCAAGGGACTCGGCTGATGGGCGATATCCTGTTCCTGGCGCACCGGGTTCCCTACCCGCCGGATCGGGGCGACAAGATCCGCGGCTTCAACATCCTGAAATTCCTGTCGGAGCGAAAACGGGTCCATCTGATCGCCTTCGCCGACGACACGCGCGACCTGAAGCAGAAGAGCGGGCTGGCGAAGATCACCGGCAACCGTTCGATCATCTGGCGGTCCAAATCCCGCGCAAGAGCGGCGATCGAGGCGATCGTCTCGCGCAGGCCGGTCTCGCTGACCGCGTTCGACAACCGGCCGCTGCGCGAACAGGTCGAGCGACTCCTCTCGGCGCATTCGATCGACACGATCTATGTCTATTCGAGCCAGATGGCTCAATATCTGCCGTCGCGGCCGCGGCAACGCGTGATCATGGATTTCTGCGACATGGATTCCGCGAAGTTCGCCACCTATGCGCAGGCGACGACCGGCCCGATGGCGTGGTTCATGAAGCGCGAGGCGAAGTTGCTGCTCGGGCATGAGCGGTCGGTCGCCCAGCGCGCCGATGCGAGCCTGTTCGTGAGCCAGGCCGAGGCCGACCTGTTCCAGTCGAAGACGGGTGCCGAGCGGGTACATGTCGTCGAGAACGGGATCGACACCGTCTTTTTCGACCCCGCCGCTCATTTCAAGCGGATCGACACGACCAGCGCCGTGATCGTCTTCACCGGCCAGATGGATTACCGCCCGAACATCGACGCGGTGACCTGGTTCGCCGAGGCGATCCTGCCGCATATCCTCGTCCGTTATCCCCAGGCGCGCTTCGCCATTGTCGGGCGCAATCCGACCGCGGCGGTCAAGGCGCTGGCCGAGCATCCCGGCGTGATGGTGACGGGGGAGGTCGCCGATGTGCGCGGCTGGCTCGCCGCCGCCTCGGTGATCGTCGCGCCGCTGAAGCTGGCGCGGGGCGTGCAGAACAAGGTGCTGGAGGCGATGGCGATGGCCCGTCCAGTCGTCGCCTCGGCCGCAGCGGCCGAGGGGATCGACCATGGCGGGACCATCCGCATCGGCGAGACGGTCGGCGAGATCGCCGAGCAGGTGATCGCCGTGCTCGACGACCCGGCGGGCGGCGGTGCGATGGGCGTCGAGGCACGGGCACAGGTGCAGAAGCGTTACAGCTGGCAGGCCTGTCTCGCGCCGCTCGACACGATCCTGGGCATCAGGGTGAAGGCGCCGCGTCGGCGGTCTGCCGCATGACCGTCGCGGTCCCGGCGGCTGACTTCGCGGCCGGAAAGTCAGCCGGCGGGTTCGGTGCGCTCTGGCAGCGGCAGGGGGCGGTCCTTGGCGGAGTCGCCGTCGCGCTGCTCTTGGTGTTCCATGCCGACACTGCCGATCTTGCGCGGATCTGGTGGACCAGCACGACCTTTGGGCATTGCCTGTTCATCGCGCCCGTTATTGCCTGGCTCGTCTGGCAGCGCCGGGCTGAGCTTTTGCAGGTCGAGCCGGCCGCATGGTGGCCGGGTCTGGCGCTGGTCGCGGTCGGCGGGTTCGGCTGGCTGATGGGCGACGCAGCGAGCGTGGCGCTTGCACGTCATCTCGGGCTGGTGGCGATGCTGCAGGGTGCGGTGGTGACGATCCTCGGCCCCAATGTCGCGCGCGGGCTGCTATTCCCACTCTGCTACGCCTTTTTCATGGTGCCGTTCGGGGAAGGGATGGAAGGGCCGCTCCAGACCGTCACGGTCGAGATGACCATGCCGTTGCTCCACTTGTTCGGCGTACCGGCGCAGGTCGACGGCGTGCTGATCACAATCCCCAACGGCTATTTCGAAGTGGCCGAGGCATGTTCGGGCGCGAAGTTCGTCATCGCGATGATCGCCTATGGCACGCTGGTGGCGAATGTATGCTTCACCTCCTGGGCCCGGCGCGCGATCTTCATGGTGGTCGCGGTGGTCGTGCCGGTGCTCGCCAATGGCCTGCGTGCCTTCGGGACGATCTATGCCGCGCACCTGACCTCGGTCGAGCGCGCCACCGGCATGGACCATATCGTCTATGGCTGGGTATTCTTCGGCGTAGTGATGGCGGCGGTGCTGGCGATCGGTTGGCGCTGGTTCGACCGCGCGCCCGACGCCCCGGTGTTCGATCCCGCCAAATTACAGTCCAGGCCCGGGCGCAGGATCGATGCGCTGGTCGCAGCCGCGCTGGTGCTGACGGTCGCCGGAATCTTTCCGGCGTGGTCGGCGGCGATCGCCGGACGGGCGCAGGCACTGCCGACGGCGATTTCGCTGCCCGAGATCCCCGGCTGGCACCGTGCCGAGATGAGCTTGCGGGCGCCCTGGTCGCCCTATTATCCGGGCGCCGACCATTATCTGATCGGCCGCTACGAGAACGGGCAGGGCGATGCGGTCGACCTGGCCGTCGCCGTCTATGGCAGTCAGCGTGAGGGCAAGGAACTCGTGTCGTTCGGCGTCGGCGCGATCCGCGAAGATGATGTGTGGGTGCGGATCGAGGATCTGCCGGATATCGCGGGCGGATCGGTGATCCGCGCGACCGCTCCGGGACCGGTCGAGCGCCAGATTGCGACCTGGTACCGGGTGGGCGATGTGGTGACCAGCAGCGACCGGACCGTGAAGCTGGAGACGTTGAAGGCGAAGATGCTGGGCGGGCCGCAGCGTGCGGTTGCGGTGCATGTCTCGGCCGAGGCGCTGCCGGGCCGCGATCCGCGTGCCGCGATCGAGGCTTTTATGGGGGCGCTCGGCCCGATCGACGTGCTGGCCGACCGCAGCGCCGGCATGGCGCGCTGAACCAGCAGTGATTTCGGTCGTGTCGAGCTTGTCGAAGCGGCGCGCTTCCTGTCTATCGAGCCGCGTGACGATCGGGTGGGGACTTAACTGATGTGCGGCATCGCCGGGATCTTCTATCCCGCCACGCCCAAGCCGGTCGATCCGGCCCGCATTACCGCTATGGCGGATGCGCAGGCGCATCGCGGGCCTGACGGTTCGGGCGTGTGGACCGCGCCGGGCGTCGGGCTTGGCCATCGCCGCCTGTCGATCATCGATGTTGCGGGCAGCCCCCAGCCGATGGCGAGCGCCGACGGGGCACTGACCGTCACCTATAATGGCGAGATCTATAATTTCGCCGAACTGCGCGCCGAACTCGCCTCGCTGGGCGCCGTGTTCGTCACCAAGGGCGATACCGAGGTGCTGCTGCATGGCTGGGCGTTCTGGGGCCCGGCGATGCTCGACAGGCTGAACGGCATGTTCGCCTTCGCCCTGCATGATGCGCGGCGGCAGAGCCTGTTCCTCGCACGCGACCGGCTCGGCGTAAAACCGCTCCATTATGTCGATCTGTCGGACGGCGGGCTTGCCTTCGCGTCGGAACTGAAGGGCCTGCTCGCGCACCCGCTGCTCAGGCGGTCACCGGATATCCGTGCGGTCGAGGATTTCATGGCGTTCGGTTATGTGCCGGACGATGCCTGCCTGGTGGCGGGCGTGAAGAAGCTACCCGCCGGCCATTCGCTGCTGATCGAACGCGGCAGGGCGGTTCCCGCGCCGGCGCGCTGGTGGGACGTCGATTTCTCGCGGCGCGCGACGGGCAAGGCGGAGGCGCTCGAGGAGCAACTGGTAGTCCTGCTGCGCGATGCCGTGACGTTGCGCATGGTTGCCGATGTGCCGCTCGGGGCCTTCCTGTCGGGCGGGGTCGACAGCTCGGCGGTGGTCGCGCTGATGGCCGAGGCGTCAAAGCGCGCGGTGAAAACCTGCACCATCGGCTTCGACGAAGCCGGGCATGACGAACGCTCCTACGCCGATGCCGTAGCAAAGCGGTTCGCCACCGAGCATCGCGAGAGGGTGGTAGCGGCGGATGATTTTGCGCTGATCGATACACTGGTCGCTGCGTTCGACGAGCCTTTTGCCGATGCTTCCGCACTTGCGACCTACCGGGTCTGCGAACTGGCGCGTGAGAATGTGACCGTCGCCTTGTCTGGTGACGGTGCCGACGAGGCCTTTGCCGGCTATCGCCGCTACAAGTTCCAGGCGGCCGAGGAGCGGGTTAGGGCGCTGTTGCCGGCATCGATCCGCTCGGATGTGTTCGGCGCGCTCGGGCGCTTCTATCCCAAGGCAGACTGGGCGCCACGCCCGCTGCGCGCCAGGACGACCCTGCTCGCGCTGGCCGAGGACGGGGCGGAGGCCTATGCCCGGTCGGTCGGCGTGACCAACCCGACATTGCGGGCGCTGCTGTTCACCGATGGCGCACGCCGGGCACTCGACGGGCATCGTGCCGAGGACCGCTATGTGCGCAGCATGCGCGACGCGCCTGCACGTGACGCGATCGACCGGGCGCAATATGCTGATTTTCAGCACTGGCTGCCCGGCGATATCCTGACCAAGGCCGACCGCACCAGCATGGCGGTGAGCCTCGAAGCGCGCGAGCCGCTACTCGATTACCGGCTGGTCGAGTTCGCCGCCACCTTGCCCGTGTCGATGCGGTTGAAAGGCGGGCAGGGCAAATGGCTGCTGAAAAAGGCGATGGAACGCTATCTGCCGCGCGACATCCTCTACCGGCAGAAAATGGGTTTCGTCACCCCGATCAGCGCGTGGTTCCGTGGACCGCTTGCCGAGGAAGCTGCGGCCCTGGCGAGGTCGCGGGTGCTCACCGGTAGTGGCTGGTTCGATCCGCGCGCGATCGAGCGGATCGCGGCCGACCATCGCGCAGGGCGGGCAGAGCATGGCCGGACATTGTGGCAGCTGGTGATGCTGGAGCGCTCGATGGCGCGGCTGTTCGGTTAGTCCGACGTGCTTATGGAGCAGGATGACGTTTCGCTGAATCGGCCTCCCTCTCCGTTCGTCCCGAGTAGCCGTCGAGCATGTCGAGGGACACGCGTTATGCGCCCCAACTATACCTCGATATGGGCCCTTGATACGCTTTCGGCTGCCCTGTCCCTATTCGGCACGAACGGGTTGGGGCGGGGGCGATGCGATTTTCAGAACGCCAGCATCGCCGCATGAAGCGTCAGCGCGATCAGGCAGAGTGTCGCGAGGGTGAAGATCGAGAAGCGGACGATCACCCGGTTCACCGTTACCTGCACGATGCTGTGGAGGATGCGCAAACCGACATAGGCCCAGGCAATCGTCAGGTTCAGGCCACCGCCCGCATCGAGCAGTGCCAGGGTAAGCGCGATCGCGTAGAACAGCGTCGGCTGCTCCATCAGGTGATTGTAATTGTCGGCCGGCCACTGCGCCTGGGCGGGAATCCGGGCTCTCAGATCGGCACCGTTGCCGCCGACGAGGGTCTTCGTGTCGATCTTCGCGGCGTTCATCGCCGGGATGCGCTTCGCGTACATCCAGAGCCACATTACGAGGCTCCAGGCGATCAGCGCCACAATAGGCGCAAGGATCGGGCTGTGGTCAGTCATTCTCTAGGTCCCCTCCTGTTATTTTCGGAGAGGCTGCCTCAATCGTGACGGTGGCGCAATGTTCAGGGCGTTGGCTTGGCGATGCCTCAAATTAAAAGGGGCCGGAGTGCGGTTGCGTGCCGCGCTCCAAGCCCCTCCACCACTTCATGGTTTCCTTCCCTGTCGGGGAGGAGTGAGGTCAGTCGAAGCTTGCACCCCAGCGACGCTTGGTGCGGTCCTTCCAGAGGCCGCGGTGATACGCGTCGGATGCCAGGAGCGGCATCACGCTGCCGGCTTCGGCGAACACCATCTGCTCGATGCCGGTGTTGACCTTGCCCCAGCTGGCGGCTTCCTGAAGCGTCGAGGACGAGCAGGCACCGTCGCGCACGTCGGCGACAGTGATCTGCACCGCATATTTGTGCACCTGGACGTCGTCGTGACCGAGGATTTCGGCACAGACCACGGTGTCCTGGATGAAGTTCTTCGGCACGCCGCCGCCGATCATCAGCAGGCCGGTGGTGCCTGCCTTGATCTTGATGTCGGTCAGCTCGCGGAAGTCGGCGATGGCGTCGAGCACCATGTAGGGCTTGCCTTCCTTGGCGCGATCGACCTGATGCTTGACGAGGCCGAAGCCGGCCGAGCTGTCGACGAATGCCGGGCAGAAGATCGGCACGTCATGCTCATAGGCGAGCTTGACCAGGCTGTTGTCCTTCTTGCCGTTCTCGACGAGATACTTGCCCATAGCGCGGATGAACTCGCGGCTCGAATAGGGGCGCGGCTCGAGCGCGTTCGCGATCTCGTAGATCGTGTGATCGCAATCCTGGAGCTGCTCTTCGTCGATATAGGTGTCGTAGATGCGGTCGATAAGCAGCGAGCGCAGCGTGTCGTCGTCCGGCACTTCGAGCGCCTGGTAATGCTTGTGGCCAAGACCCTCGAAGAAATCCATGTCGACGATCGACGCGCCGGTCGCGACCACGCCGTCGATCATGTTGTTGCGCAGCAGCTCGGCATAGAGATCCATGCAGCCGCCGGCCGAGGTCGACCCGGCGATCACCAGGAAGATCGAGCAGTCGGGGTCGGCGAGCATCTGGTTGTAGATGTCGGTCGCGCGGCCGAGATCGCGGCTGGTGAAGCTCATCTTCTTCATCGCGTCGACGATCGGACGTGCGTCGAACTTGGTGATGTCGATATGCTCGACCTGGGTCGAAAGCAGCTCTGCCTTGCGAGTGTCGTTGATGGCTTCGGTCATTGGTTGCTCCATTAATTCCCCCCCGCTCGCGGGAGGGGTTAGGGGAGGGCATGTCGCCGCAACCCTAATGAATACAGGCCCTCCCCCGACCCCTCCCGCAAGCGGGAGGGGAGGAAGGAAGGCGATAGTAGTTGCTAGTTACAGCGTGACGACGTTCGAAGCGACTTCGCGCTCGTCGCTGATGTACAGCGACACCATCGGTTCGTCCTCGACGATCACCGTCTCGTCCGATCCGAAGCCGTTGAACGCGGTGCGCATCGCACAGCCATAGGCGCCGAGCATGCCGATCTCGATATAATCGCCAGCCTGAACGTCGGCGGGCAGCATGAACGGGCCAGCCATGTGATCCATGTCGTCACAGGTCGGGCCGTAGAAGCTGAATTCCATCAGCTTCGCCCGGCTGTCCGGCTCGCGCAGCAGCTCGACCGGGAAACGCCAGCCGATATGCGCCGCATCGAACAGGGCACCATATGCGCCGTCGTTGATATAGAGTTCGTCACCGCGGCGACGCTCCACCCGCACGATCAGCGAGCTGTACTCGGCGCACAGCGCACGGCCTGGTTCGCACCACAGCTCGGACGAATAGCTGACCGGCAGGCTTTCGAAGGCGCGGTGGATCGTCTCGAAATAGCGCTCCAGCGGAGGAGGCTCCATGCCCGGATAGGACGAGGGGAAGCCGCCACCGACGTCGATGACGTCGACGGTGACCGCCGCGTCGACGATTGCCGCGCGGACGCGCTCCATCGCCTGGGCATAGGCTTCCGGCGTCATCGCCTGCGATCCGACATGGAAGCAGATGCCCAAGGCATCCGCCGCCTGACGGGCCGCGAACAGCAATGCCTTGGTCTCGCCAGGCGCCGCGCCGAACTTCGATGCGAGGCTGAGCTTCGAATGCTCGGACGAGACGCGGAGGCGAACGCAGAGCGTCAGATCCTGTGCACCACGGGTGGCGCGAACGATCTTGTCCAGCTCCTCGAGCGAATCGAGCGAGAAGACCCGGACGCCATGCGTGAAATACGCCTCTTCGATCGCTTCCTCAGCCTTGACCGGATGCATGAAGCACAGGGTCGCGCCGGGATTGGTGCGGGCGACGAGCCGTACCTCGGCAATCGAGGCGACGTCGTAATGCGTGATTCCGCTCTCCCACAGGACCTTCAGCAGGTCCGGCGAGGGATTGGCCTTCACGGCATACATCGAGCGGCCCGGAAACTTCTCGACGAAGAATCGGGCTGCACGCGATGCGGCGTGCGGGCGAATGAGCGTTACCGGCTGAACCGGTCCGTGCTTAGCGATATCGATGCCGCGAACGGCGTTCGAAAGGGTGGTCGCTAACCCCAGCGCGCTATGATGCTTGTGCAACTCAAGGGACCTCCAAGTGCCTAATGGCGGACGAAAGCTGCCTTGCGGTTGGAAGTCCCATGGGGCAGCGGGAAGCGCGAAATAGGGTCGACTTTCTGCAATGTAAAGTGGAATTGGGGCCACGGAGACGTAATGTGACATTTGTGCGACAGCCTACCCGTGCCGGCGTGCGTGACGCCGCAGCGAAGATTGCTGCAATCCTGCCGCCCACGCCGTTGCTCGTGACGGAAATTCGTGGAATTCCAGTGGCTTTCAAGGCCGAGGCATTGCAGCCCATCGGCGCGTTCAAGCTGCGTGGGGCCTGGCATCGGCTGACCGCGATCGACGAAGAATCGCGTGCCAAGGGCGTGGTTGCGTTCTCTTCGGGCAATCATGCGCAGGGTGTCGCCTGGGCGGCGAAGCGGCTCGGCATGCCGGCCGTGATCGTTATGCCGGCGGATGCGCCGAAATCGAAGCGCGACGGCACCCTCGCACTGGGTGCCGAGGTGGTCGATTACGACCGCGCGACCCAGAGTCGCGAATCGATCGCGGCGCAGCTTGCCGAGGCGCGGGGCGCGGTGCTGGTGCCGAGCTTCGATGATCCGTGGATCATTGAAGGGCAGGGCAGCGCCGGAATCGAAGCCTCGGCGCAGATGGTCGAGCGCGGGCTGGGCGAGCCGGTGCAGGTGATCATTCCCTGCGGCGGCGGCGGGCTGGCGGCCGGAATCACGCTCGGCTTGCGCGACGCGTTCGTCACTGTCGTCGAGCCGGAGGGATGGGACGATATGCGGCGTTCGCTGGAGGCGGGCTGGATCGAGCCGGTCGGTCCGAATCCGCCGCCGACTGCGTGCGATGCGCTGCAGACGACGCTCGTCTCACCGCTGACCTTCGACGTGCTGTCGCGGCGTGGGGTGCAGGGCGTGGCCGTGAGTGAGGCCGATATCCGCACCGCGCAGCGCTGGGCGGCGGAGAAGCTGCGGCTGGTGGTCGAGCCGGGCGGCGCGGTGGCGCTGGCGGCCTTGCTGGCGGGGAAGGTCGAGCTAGTACCGGGGACGCTGGTGATCCTGTCCGGCGGCAATGTCGACCTGGCGGCTTATGGCGCCGTGCTGGCGGGGCGCGAATAATGGACGGGTATTTCGGGGCGTTGGGCGGTGTGGCTCAGGCGATGTCGGCGCTCGCGCCGGCGATCAGCATGCTCGCGGTGTTCGCGCTGGTGATCGGCGGGATCTACCTGCTGGTGAAGAAGCGCGAGCGGCAAAAGGCGCTGCTGATGCTGGTGCTGGCGCTGGTGATCTTCGGTAATGTGGTGGTCTGGACAATTTAGAGTCATTCTCGATCAGGTTTGCACGTACCCGGCGTGTTTGAGGTAGTTTGCACATTCGGCAGGTCTGACAGTTTCGAGGATGGTCTTGAGGGCGTTGCATATGGCGTCGAAGGATCGAGGTGCCATTCGCCTGAGCAGTTTCTTGATTTTGGCGAAGAGCTGCTCGATCGGATTGAAGTCGGGGCTGTAGGCGGGGAGATAGAGCAGCCCCATGCCGGCGTCTTCCAGGCACGCCCGGATGCCGGC
>NZ_JBFUHB010000020.1:0-87509 GCF_056402595.1 Sphingomonas sp. P3_C6 | reverse complement strand
GGTTCGGCGGCGGCCGTGGTCCGGGCGGCGGCGGCTTTGGCGGACGCGGCGGCGGGTTCGGCGGCGGCGGCCAGGGCGGCGGGCGGATCAACTTCGCGCTCTACCATACCTGGCATTTCAAGGATGAGGTGCTGGTCCAGAATGGCGGGCCGCGGCTCGATCTGCTCAATGGCGATGCGATCGGCAGCAGCGGCGGCCAGGCGCGCCATGAGTTCGAGGCTCAGGCAGGCTATACCAATAACGGCCTGGGCTTCCGCTTCTCCGGCAATTACAGCACCGGCACGACGGTGAATGGCGGCACGCCGGGGGCGCCCGAACCGCTCGACTTTTCAGGTCTCGGTACGCTCGACCTCAGGCTGTTCGCCGATCTCGGCCAGCGGCTCGACCTGGTCAAGAAACATCCCTGGATGCGCGGCACGCGCGTGACGATCGGGGTGACCAACATCTTCAACGGCAAGCAGCGCGTGACCGATGCCGATGGCGTGACTCCGGTCAGCTATCAGCCCGACTATCTCGACCCGCTTGGGCGGAGCATTCGGGTGAGCATCAGGAAGCTGTTCTTCTGAGAAGACAGCCGGAAATGTCAGTAGGGTCACTGACATTTCCGGCAACACATATCTTTTAAATCAGACACTTGCTTCCCGAAGGCCGAGCCAGTGCCGTGCGCCGGGCAAGCGACGAAGGACCAGCCGCTCGGTCAGCAATACCGCGACGAGCGTGACGCCGAGCAGCGGCAGGAACAGGCCGAGGGCAACGAGCACCACGAAGAAGCCGAACGCGGCCGGCCGCCGTGCCAGCGCCGGCGGCGCGCCGAGCACATCGCCGGGCCGACGGCGCCACCAGAGGACGACGCTGCTGACCGACAACAGGATCAGCCCCAGCGCGGTGGCGAGGTTCATCAACTGGTTGAGCCAGCCGAACAGCTGGCCTTCGTGCACCGCGACGCCATAGCCGACGAGGCGGTCGATCAGCCGCCGTTGCGCGAAATCCTTGCGCGACAGGATCCTGCCGCTCGCCCCGTCGAGCGTGAGGTCGGTACGCTGCGGACGGTTGGCGGCGTCGGACTTGGCAGTCCAGGGCGCGCCCATGCCGGTCGGCGGCGCGATCAGCACCGGTGCAGCGAGGTTCAGCGGCGCTACGGTGACGATCAGCCGGTCGAGCGGCGTGTAGGGTGCCATCGGATGCTGCATCGTCATACCGTGATGCTCGGCATGCTCGTCTTCGAGCATTTCGCGGGTGCCGGCATCGGCCGTAGCGCGCGACTTCAGTTCCTCCGCCCTGCCGGCCGACCAGTCCTGCTTGACCGGCTGGCCCTCGACGGCGGTGCGGACTGTCCTGAGATAATCGCCCCAGCTCTTCGCCCATGGCAGGCCCGACAACAGCATGAACAACGCGAAGGCCGAGACCCAGAAGCCAGTGACGCCGTGGAGATCGCGCCAGAAGCGCCGTCCACCCGAACGCAGCCGGGGATAAACGGCACCCCCTAGCCCACCCCCGCGCGGCCACCAGAGGAACAGGCCGGACAGGATCATCACGATCGTCCAGGAGGCGGCAAGTTCGACCAGGTAAGACCCAGCCGTGCCGACGAGCAATTCGCCGTGCAGGCGGAAGATGATGCGCATCAGGCGCTGGTCCTCATCGACCGTCTTCAGCACCGCCAGCGTCTGAGGATTCACGTAGACGCGGGTTTCGGTCTGCCCTGCCCCGACGATCACCTGCACTGCCTGATCGGGGGTTTCGGGGAGCTGATAGCGATGGAGCACCGAGCCCGGCACGGCGCGTACCGCCGCCGCCGCCTGTTCGGCAGCCGTGGCGCGCGGGCCACTGATGGCCAGATGCGCATAAGGCTGGTCGATCAGCGCCTCGATCTGCGGCCGGAACAGATAGACGGACCCGGTCACCGCCAGCCACAGCACGAACGGGATGCAGAACAGGCCGGCATAAAAATGCCACCGCCAGATGGCGTTATAGCTCGGCCAGCGGCGGCGCGGGGAGTCGCTCATCGTTCGCATCCTTAGAACCGCGCCTTGACGCCGGCGTAGACCGTGCGGGGCTGCCCCGCATAGACCGAGCCGGTGGTGCCGGAGAGGGTTGAAGCCGGATTGTCGAGACCGGTCGCCGCGTTGAGGCTGTTCGAGATGACCGAGGCCGAGCCGACATAGGTACGGTCGAACAGGTTCTGCACCGAGGCATAGAGACTGAACCGGGACCACCAGGCATCGCCCTTGGGTGGGTCATAATGCAGGTTCAGGTTGACCAGGGTATAGGCGGGCATCGCGAGCAAATTGCCATTGTCGACGAAATAGCGGCCCCGATAGGTGACCTCGGCAAAGCCGCCGAGCCCGCGCAGCGGACCATGGGGCTGATCATAGCCGGCGCGTCCGTTGACGAAGGTCGGGATCACACCGGGAACGGCGTTGCCGCTGCGGTCGAGCAGGGTCGAGGCGCCACCAGCGGTCAGACGCTCGCTGAACTCCGTATAATATTGATCATTATAGCTGTAGCTCCCCTCGAGCTTCGCCCCCGGCAGCAAGCCGGGCAATGGCCGCCAGCTAAGCCCGACCTCTATTCCGCGGTGGATCGAGCGCGGGACGTTCGAGGTATAGGCGAGCTGGTTGATGCCCGCCGACTGGCTGACCAGCTCGTTGGTGAACCATTCGTAATAGCCGGTCACCTCGGCCTTCAGCGTTGAGCCCAGCGCGATCTCGGCACCCAGATCGACACCCGTGTTCCGCTGCGCCTTCAGGTCGATATTGTTGCCGAACACGCCCGCCGGGGTGACGAACAGGTTGCCGGACTGCGGAATCCCGTAACCGGTGCCGACCCGGGCATGGAGTCGCACCGCGTCGATCGCCTGCCAGAACAACGCCGCCTCCGGCGCGACGTTCGAGAAATGGCGCTCGGCCGGAATGAGGTTGAGCGTCGGGTTGGCGCCGACCGGATAGGCATAGGCTGTCTGCCGCATATCGATGATCGACCGTTCGGCACCGATGCCGGCGATCAACTGCAAGCGGGGCGTGAGCTGAAGCTCTTCGCGCGCCCGCACGCCCATGTTGCGAATGTCGCCGAACACCGTCTGGGTCGGCGCGCCGAAGCCGTTGCGGCCGGCGGGCGTCTTGTTGAAACTGAAGCTCTGATTGTCGAGGTAATTATAGAAGATTCCGACAAAACTGGTCGCCGGCATCCCGAGCAGCGTTCCGCGATCAGTGATGTCCGACGTGATGTTGTAGCTGTCGAGCGTGCCCTTGAACGGCGTCGCGCTGGTTGGCTGGTTGACCACCCGGCTGTCGAACGTGGCCTGGGTCCGCCAGATCGTGTTCGGCCCGAAATCATGTTCGTAGCGGGTGCCGATAATCGTCCGGCGGTCATTGCGGGCGAGGTCACCCTCATCCGCCGTCTGGGCGATGCGGGGGCCGTTGATGCCGTTGACGAAGACCGAGATGGTGCCGCAGCCGGGCGCAGCCGTGGCCGCTGCCTCGCATCCCTGCTGATAGGGGTTGGCGAGATATTGATTGTAGGACAGGCGCGGCGACAGACGGAACTCGCCCTCATTGTAGATCACTTTGGCCGCGACCCGATCATGATCGCCAAGCGCGAAGGTGCCGTACGCGTTGATCGTCCCGGTCTCATAGCCGGTATGGCCAGTCGATCCATCGCCGCGGACGAAGCTGCCGAACACGGCATATTCGTATTTCGGGCCGGCATGGCCGATCGTCGCATAGACATTGGCATAGCCGTCGCCACCGACATCGGCGCCCGCCTCCACCCCGTCGATGTCGCGGCCGCGTCGCGTGCGGAAGTTGACCGCGCCGCCCAGCGCATAATTGCCGTAGCGCGCCGAGGATGGCCCGCGCACCACATCGACGGCGCCATAGGCATGCGGGTCGGTAAGATCGAAGCGCGCCAGCCCGTCTGGCTGGGTGACGGGGAAATCATCCTCGAACACCTGGATGTTGCGCGCGCCGAAGCCGTTGCGGGCGTTGGAGCCACGCACTGAGACGCTGACGTCGCGCGGGCCATTGCCCTGGGTGACCGCGACGCCGGGCGAGAGCTTGACGATGTCGGCGATGGTGGTCGCGGGCGTGTTGCGGAAGGTCGAGTCATCGACCGTGGTGACGGTCTGGCCGCTGACCTGGGTGGTGAGCGACAATGCCCTGCCGGTAACGATGATGTCCGCGTCCGAGGACGAGTCGACGCGCTCCGAAGCGACGATCGGCACCTGTGTCGCCGCGCCGCCGTCCAATTCGGCCAATTGTGCGTCGATATCGGCACGCTGGCGCAGCAGCTCGGCGCGGCGCGCCTCGGATGGGGTGGTCTGCGCCGATGCTGCAGACGATACGGCGATTGCGGACAGCGCCGCGATCAAACTCTTCTTCATGGGAAATATAGTCCTGATCCACGCGCCCGCCATCGCGATCGACGGCGCGCGCTAAAAAATGGCGAGATCAGGCAGTGGTCGGCGGTCCTCGAAGAGGCGGACGCAGATAGGCCGGCGAGGATGCCGGCACGGGGATCGCAACACGGATCGCCGCAACCATGATGAACAGGATGGCGAGCGCGAGCAGCAGCGGGTCGGCCGCGGCCAGCGACGGCGCGGACAGGCCAGAAAAGGCGCAAGGCATCTCAGCCTTGCCCTGATGGTCACCCTGCGACGAATCTTGCTTGCCTGGGATCGGCATGGCCATCGTCATCGGGCCATAGCCGGAGCAGATCTGGATGATCATGCTGTTGCCCGACATGGTCGGCATGAAGCCGGCCGGCACCAGCACCTTCATCAACAACGCAGCCGCGATGATCCACCCGGCAAGGGCGCGATGGCGCAGGAAATGGCGGCGAAGCGCGTTCACGCCGCGTGCCTAGCGAGGGTGGGCGCGTTTGTCGATTTGGGATGGTGAGACAAGTTGACCTATCTCCGTTCGGGCTGAGCCTGTCGAAGCCCTGCTCTTCTCTTCGCACGAAGAAAGAACAGTCCTTCGACAAGCTCAGGACGAACGGAGGAGGGAGATGATTCTCCCGAACTTTGCCTCCATTCCCGTCAGAAATTGACGCGGAAGGTGGCGCCCGCCGTGCGGGGCGTGCCGAGTTGGCCGGCATAGGCGAAGGGCGAGGTGCCGACGATCGCGGTGGTCGATAGGTTCTGGAAGTATTTCTTGTCGAACGCGTTGTTGATCCAGGCCGACAGATCGTAGCGCCCGTCACGGAAGGACGTGCCGACACGGAAGTTGAACAGGCTGTACGGATCGATCCGGCTATAGGGGCCCACATCCGCCGTACCGAAGGTGCTGGAGCGATAGCTGTACTGGGCGATCGCATAGGGGCGGAGGCCGTTCGCCAATTGTACATGATAGTCGATCGACGCGTTGGCGACCCATTTCGGTGCCTGGAACAGTGGCTTGCCCGTGAGATCGCACACCCCGGTCACGCCGACAGGGCATGGCGCATTGCCGTAGCTCTTGTACTTGGCGTCGTTGTACGAGGCATTGCCGTCGATGGTGAGGTTTTCGGTCAGGCGGAAAGACCCGTCGACCTCGATACCCCGAGACCGCACGTCACCGACATTGGCGAGGTAGGAGCGATTGCCGTTGGTCGGCACGATATTGGCCTGGAGCCCTGACAGGTCGGTCGAGAAGGCGCTGATATTGAAGGTCAGGCGCCGGTCGAAGAACTGGCTCTTGATGCCGAGCTCCCAATTCTTCACCTTTTCGGGTTCGAGGACCAGCGGCGTTCCCGCCGAAACCGCCGCGTTCAGGTTCAGCCCCGATCCCTTGTAGCCGGTCGAATAGGAACCGTAGACCAGCACATCGGTCGCGACCTTGTAGGAGATGCTGGCGAGGTAGGAGACGTTGTCGCCTTTCACCGACACATTGTAGTGGAAGGGGATCGAGGTCGCCACGTTGGGCGTGCCCACCGTCGAGGTGTCGGAGCGGCCCCAGCGCTTGTCATGCGTGTAGCGAATGCCGCCGGTGACGGTCAGCCGGTCGGTGATCGAATAATTGGCCTGACCGAACACCGCGATGCTGTCGACCGTGGTGCGGACATCATCCAGATATTGCGAGCCCGGCGCGATGTTGATCGCCGCAGCGGCCGGGTTCGCGAGCCGTGCATAGGTGGTATAGAAATTGCTCGCGTCATAACCGAACTGGTTGAGGATGAAGTGATCGCGCAGCACCTGGTGGAACAGGTACGCGCCGACCTGCCAGTTGAACCGCCCGGGTCGTGACGCCAGCCTGATCTCCTGCGAGAGCTGATCGTCCTTGGTCTGGGCGACATTGACCTGGATGACGTCCAGCGGCGTGCCGTCACTGTCCTGCAGCGGGTTGAAATGCCAGTAGCGCCATGCGCTGATCGAGGTCAGCGTGACGGGTCCGAGATCCCAGTCGGCCTGGAGCGACACGCCTTTCTGGTCGGTCTTCATGTTCTGGATCGAATTATTCTGGGTATAGTCGAGGCTGGGCTTCGGCACGTAGCCGAGCGCGGCGAGCGCCTGCAGCGTGCGGCCGGTGGTTGCGCTGAGGTTTGCCGGAAGCACCAGCTTGGTCGCGCTGACGCAGCAGGTGTCGTCCTCCACCGAATAGTCGCCGATCAGCCGCAGGGTCAGGTTGCTGGCGGGGGTGGCGAGGAACTGGACTCGCGCACCGCTGCGCCCGACGCTGTTGGCGTCGGCACCGGTCTTGATATTGTCCAGCACCCCGTCGCGGTGCGTGTTGAACCCCGTGACGCGAAAGGCGAGGAGGCCGTCGATCAACGGTCCTGTCACGCTCACGCGCTCCTGATTGTAATTATAGGTACCGCCCGAGAGCTCAGCGGTGCCCTTGAACTCGAATTCCGGCCCTCGCGTGGTGATGTTGAGCACGCCGGCGGAGTTGTTGCGTCCGAACAGCGTACCCTGTGGGCCGCGCAGCACCTCGACCCGGTCGACGTCGATCAGGTCGGATAGCGCCATGCCGGGCCGGCCGAGATAGACGCCGTCGATATAGACGCCGACCGACGTATCGAGGCCATCCGACGCGGAGGAAACGCCGATGCCGCGAATACCAATCGAGGAGTTGCGGGGATTGGAGTTGAATGCGGTCAGGCTCGGGGTCTGGAACTGCACATCGGTGAGCGTGTAGCCGCCCTTGCGCTCGAGCGAGGCGCCCGACACCACCGAAAGGGCGATCGGAACCTCCTGCGCCCGCTCCGACGTGCGACGCGCCGTGACGACGACATCGGCGCCCTCGTCCGGGGTGGAGGCATCGTCGGCCACCGCTACCGACACCGTCTTGGCGGCGCCTCCCGCCGGAGTCTCACCGGGTCCGGCGGGACGGGCGAAGGCCGGCTGGGCGAGCCCAACGCCCGCGATGATCGATGACAGCAGAAGTGACTGACGAAATGTCTTCATATTGGCCTCCCAAGCCCCGGCAACCGTTGATCGACCGGTCGCGGCCGCCCCTCTCCGGACGGCTCGGCAAAGGGCGGCAGTCTCTCGACGCCATGCCGTGATGCATGCCGCGGGACGGCCCGACCCGCCCAGATCGAAGGCCCAAGGCTGATTTTTAATTCCTACTGAGTCAATGGGAATTGATTCTTCAGCGGAGGCAAGATTTTCTAAACCCGGTTCAGTTCGTCGCCCTGCGGGCACGACTCACCGCGACAAATAGCCGTTATGGGTCAGTGGTTTAGGCGGTCTCGCGCGCGCGAAGAGTAACCGCGCGCGAAGAGCTTTCCACCAAATCTACCCCTCCGTCAAATTCCCATGAGTTTGATATGGATTCTACCCGGAGGAATAGATATCCTATTTTCGCCAATCGACGGTCCCGAGGCAGTCTTCGGCTCCAATCATTCGCTGGGAACCCAAAAATGCCGACCATCGGAAATCTTGAAGTGAGCCGTCAGGGCTTTGGTGCGATGGGGCTGTCGCATGCCTATGGGCGGGCCGACGACGCCAGCTCGATCAAGACCCTGCATCGGGCGATCGACCTGGGCGTTGCCTTCTTCGACACGGCGACCGGCTATGGCGCCGGGCATAACGAGGAATTGCTGGGCAAGGCGATTGCCGACCGGCGCGACGGCCTGGTGATCGCCAGCAAGTTCGTCCACCGGCCCAATGGCGGCGGGGCGGCAGTGGCCCCGATCTCCCCGCGCGACGCGGTCGAGGCGAGCCTGAAGCGGCTCGGGCTCGACCATATCGATCTTTATTACCTTCACCGCGTCGATCCCGACATAGCGATCGAGGAGTCGATCGGCGAGCTCGGCCGGCTGGCCGAGGAAGGCAAGATCGGCGGCGTGGGCGTGTCCGAGGCATCGGCCGACGGGGTTCGCCGCGCCAACGCGACCTACCCCCTTACTGCACTGCAGAGCGAATATTCGCTCTGGACCCGCGACGTCGAGGTCGAGATCCTGCCGACCGTACGCGAGCTTGGCATCGGCTTCGTCGCCTATAGCCCGCTCGGCCGCGGTTTCCTGGCCGGCGCCGAGGTGATCGAGGCAGACGACCGCCGCCACCAGCATCCGCGCTTCCAGCCCGATGCCGTTGCCGCGAACAGCCTGCGGCGCGCAACGATCGAGCAGGTCGCCAAGCGGGTCGGCGCCAGCGTGGCGCAGGTCAGCCTGGCCTGGGTGCTGTCCAAGCAGGTCGTGCCGATCCCCGGCACGCGCCACATCAACCATCTCGAATCCAACTGGGCTGCCAACAATCTGGAGCTGGATTCGGAATCGCTGGTGGCCCTCGAAGCGGCCTTCCCGCGCGGCGCGACGGTTGGCGCCCGCTACCCGGCAGATTCGCTCAAGCTCGTCCCGCCAGAGCCGGTCGCCGCGTGAGATCAGGACCAAGGAGACAGATATGAACGCCATCACTGCGCTGCGTCCCGATACCAATCGCGACCGCTTCACCTACGACCATATCAAGGTCGAACCGATCACCCCGACGATCGGTGCCGAGATTTCCGGCGTCGACCTGCGCGAGCCGATCACCCCGGAACTCGCCGCCGACATCCAGCGTGCCCTGCACGACTGGCGGGTGGTGTTCTTCCGCGACCAGGACATCAGCAACGACCAGTTGAAGACGTTCGGCCGCGCCTTCGGGCCACTGACCCCGGCGCATCCGATCGCCGAAGGGCTGCTCGACCATCCGGAGATCTGGGAACGATCGGTCGCCGAATATCGCACTCGGCGCGAGCGCAACGATGCGCTGCCCCCGGGGCGTGAGCTGCCGCGCGATTATAAGGGCTGGCACATCGACATCACCTTCGTCGCCAACCCCAATCGCTATTCGATCCTGCACGGCGTCGAGATCCCGCCTTATGGCGGCGATACCCTCTTCACCAATCTGATCGCTGCCTATGAGGGGCTGTCGGCACCGATCCGCACCCTGATCGACGGGCTGCAGGCAGTGCACCGCACCACCGATTATGACGGCGGCAGCCGCGAGCCGCGCCGCGACGGTCGGACCAAGGGACCGTTCGTCGCGCTTCACCCCCTCGTCCGCATCCATCCCGAGACGGGCGAGAAGCTGCTGTTCCTCAACCCGGGCACGATCAGCCACATCGTCGGGCTGAAGGAGCCGGAGAGCAAGGCCCTGCTCGACCTGCTGTTCTACGAGGCGACCCGGCCCGAATATCAGGTCCGTTTCCACTGGCGGCCCAAATCGCTGGTGGTGTGGGACAACCAGGCCGTCGCCCATGCCGGCCCGATCGATTACGCGCATTTCGACCTGCCCCGCGCGGTTCGGCGCATCACCGTCGCGGGCGAACAGACCCGCGGCCCCGACGGCTTCGTCTCGCAACAGCTCGAAGGCGAGCTGTTCAACGTGCTCGGCTGATGCCGGTCGCGGCCAGATCGAAGCCATGGGGCTTTATCGCTCTGGCCGCGTTCGTCGCGCTCACGATCGGCCTGCTGGTGCTGTTCGCGCCCAATCGCCAGGCCAAGGCGGCGGGCGGGCTGGCCTTGTCAGCCCCCCTGCCCGACACCGTCCCGGACGGCACCGTGCTGACGGTGGGCGATCCGGTGACGGAGTGGGTCGTCCGGCATAATGGCTGGGACAAGGGCCTGAACTTCACGATCAAGTGGGTTCAGATCACCGGCGGGCCCGACGTGACCGAGGCGTTCCATGCCAAGGCGCTCGATGTCGGGCTCGGCGCCAACGTGCCGCCGATCCATGCGACCTGGGTCGGCCTGCCGGTCAGGATCGTTGCCACCGCCTATCGGCGCGATCCGCTGAACTACCCGGCTTTCGTGCTCGGCATCGCGCCCAAGGCGAATATCCGCACGATCGCCGACCTGCGCGGCAAGAGGATCGCGATCAGCCCGAGCCAGGTGCAGGGGCAGATCGTCCTTCAGACCCTGAAGACCGCCGGCATCGCCAAGAGCGAGGTCAAGCTGGTGGAGCTGCCGTCGAGCATCGGCGGCGACGTCTATACCAGCGCGCTGGCCAGCAATGCGGTCGACATGGCGCCGATCGGCGGGGGCATCGTCGCCGAACGCTATATCCGCAAATACGGCGATGACGGCGCCACGATCCTGAAACACCCCGGTTTCCGCGACGATCCGGTCTTCGCCTATGTCCCGGTCGATGTGCTGGAGAATCCGGCAAAGGCAGCCGCGCTGAAGCAGTTCGTTGCCTTGTGGGGCCGCGCCTGGGCTTGGCGGCAGGCGCATCCGGAGGAACTGGCGCGCGGCTATTATGTCGGCGAGCAGGGCCTGAAGCTGGAGGATGCACGGCTGATCGTCACCGCGGCGGGGCATCCGCAGATCCCGGCGCACTGGGCCGACGCGATCCAGTATCAGCAGGCATCGATCGACATTCTCGCGCCGGAACTCGGCAACCCCCGCTTCGACGCAAACACCCTGTTCGACACCCGTTTCGAAGCGCTCGCCGCCAATGGCTTCGCCGCGGCCAGCCCATCCCCAGCCAAGTCCAAGTGACCGGAGGACCGATGAACGCTCCCTTCCCGCAACTGGTCGTCGCACCACCCCGTTACGCGGCGCCGGCCGCCGTCGCCGCCAGCCAGCAGCCAGGGCTGCGCCGGCTCGGCCTTGGCGCCCCGCTGTCCTGGGGCTGGTTGTTGGGACCGGGCCTTTTGCTGCTCTACTGGTCGGTATTGTCGGCGACTGGCTGGCTCGATCCCCGGATCCTGCCGGCACCCTGGACCGCGGTCGATGCGGCGATCGAGCTGATCCGTGACGGCAGGCTGCAGGAAAATCTCGCAGTTTCCGCCTGGCGCGCGGCACAGGGCCTGGTGTTTGGCACCACCGCCGGCGTCGTGCTCGCGCTGCTGTCGGGGCTGACGCTGCTCGGCGGCTATGTGATAGACGGGCTGGTGCAGCTGAAGCGCGGCATTCCGGTGCTGGCGCTGATCCCGTTCATGGTGCTGTGGTTCGGCGTTGGCGAAGGCATGAAGGTGACGGTGATCGCCATCACCGTCTTCGCGCCGGTCTATATCCAGACTCACACGGCGCTCCGCGCGATCGACCTGAAACAGGTCGAGCTGGCCGAGACGCTGGAACTGAGCCGCTGGGGCTTTATCCGCCATGTCGTGCTGCCGGGCGCCCTGCCCGGCCTGCTGACCGGGCTTCGCTTCGGCGTGACCGCGTCGTGGCTGGCGCTGGTCGTGGTCGAGCAGCTCAATGCGTCGAGCGGGATCGGCTATATGATCACCCTCGCCCGCAATTACGCGCAGACCGATGTGATGCTGGTCGGGCTGGTCGTTTATGCGCTGCTCGGCCTGACATCGGACGCGGTGGTGCGGCTGATCCAGAAGCGCGCGCTCCGTTGGCGCCGGACGTTCGCGTCGTGAGCGCGGTCGTGCAGGTTCGCGGGCTCGTCCGCCGCTTCACCAGGAAGGGCGTACTCGACGGGATCGATCTCGACATCGGCGCCGGCGAGTTCGTCGCGCTGCTCGGCCGGAGCGGATCAGGCAAGAGCACCCTGCTCCGCGCGCTGGCGGGCCTGGATCATGAGGCCGAGGGCACGGGCACGATCCTGGTGCCGGAACGGCTGTCGGTGGTGTTCCAGGACGCCCGGCTGCTGCCATGGAAGCGCGTGCTCGACAATGTCCTGCTCGGCGTGACCGGCAGCGACCGGCAGGTACGCGGGCTCAAGGCGCTCGACGAGGTCGGGTTGGCGGGGCGGGAGAATAGCTGGCCGTATGAGCTTTCCGGCGGCGAGCAGCAGCGCGTGGCGCTGGCGCGATCGCTGGTACGCGGGCCGGCGCTGCTGCTGGCGGACGAGCCGTTCGGGGCGCTCGACGCGCTGACCCGGATCCGCATGCACGCGCTGCTTCGGCGCCTGTCCGAAGTCTATAGTCCCGCCGTCCTGCTCGTCACCCATGACGTCGACGAGGCGATCGAGCTGGCCGACCGGGTCGTCGTGCTCGACGACGGCAGGATCGTCGCCGACATCCGCGTCGCCCTGCCGCCCGACGGCATCGCCCGGCGCGAACGGACCGCAGCGCTCCAGCAGGAACTGCTCGGTCTGCTCGGTGTCGCGGTCGACGCCGCCACCTCTCCCTATGCTCGCAGCGAAAGGATCACCGCATGACCGCAGATCGCAAACCCAGGGATCGCAAACTTCGTCTTGGCGCCTTTCTCCAGGCGACTGGCCATCATGTCTCGGCGTGGCTGCATCCCGATACCGACGCCGATGCCGGGCACAATCTCGATCACTATAAAGGCCTCGCGCAGACGGCGGAGCGCGGCAAGTTCGACATGGTGTTCGTCGCCGACAGTCCGGGCGGCTATGCTGATTTCACCGACGAGGCGACCTTCCGCCAGAACGCGAAGGCCGCGCATTTCGAGCCGGTGACGCTTTGGGCGGCGCTGGCGCAGGTGACCGAACGGGTGGGTTTCGTCGCCACCTCGACCACCACCTATGAGGACCCGTACACCACGGCGCGTAAATTCGCGTCGCTCGACTGGGTCACCGGCGGGCGCGCGGCGTGGAACGTGGTGACCACCGGCGCCGACGTCTCCGCCAATTTCAGCCGGACCGAACATCTCGAACATTCCAAACGCTACGAACGCGCGGAGGAATATATCGATGTCGTGAAGGGCCTGTGGGACAGTTACGAGGACGATGCCTTTGTGCGCGATCGTGCCTCGGGCGTGTTCCTCGACACGGAGAAATTCCATGTGCTCGGCCATAAGGGCGAGCATTTCCAGGTGCGCGGGCCGCTCAACATCGCGCGGCCGCCACAGGGCTATCCGGTGATCGTGCAGGCCGGTGCATCCGAACCCGGCCGCGAGCTGGCAGCGCGGACCGCCGAGGTGATCTTCACCGCCAATCTCGTGCTGGAGGATGCGCAGGAATTTTACGGCGACGTGAAGGCGCGGCTCGGCAAATATGGCCGGCGGCGCGAGGACCTGCTGGTGATGCCGGGCATCTTCGCGGTGCTCGGCGGGACCGAGGCCGAGGCTCAGGCGAAATATGAGGAGCTTCAGTCGCTGGTGCATCCGGCGGTCGCCTGGGGCATCCTCAACCGGCATTATCAGGGCGTCGACCTGTCGAGCTACACGCTGGACGACATCGCGCCGCCGCTGCCGGGCGACACAAATGGCAGCAAGAGCCGGCTGAAACTGGTATCGGACCTGGTCGAGCGCGAGCGGCCGACCCTGCGCCAGCTCTACCGCCAGGTCTCGACCGCGCGCGGGCATCTGACCACCGTCGGCACGCCCGAGCAGGTCGCCGACCTGATCCAGATCTGGTTCGAGACCGGCGCGGCCGACGGTTTCAACGTGATGCCGCCGATCCTGCCGACCGGGCTGACCGATTTCGTGGATCAGGTCGTACCGATCCTTCAACGGCGCGGGCTGTTCCGCGAGGACTATGAGGGAAAGACCTTGCGGGAGAATCTCGGGCTGAGGCGGCCGGAGAACAGTTTCGCGGGCCGCATCGCTGCCGTGGCGGAGGCGTCGTGAGCGAGGCCGCCATCAAAGCGCGCTATCGCCATGACGACAGCGCGGCGATCCACCGCAACCCGGCGATCGACCTGCTGATCGAGCATCGATCGGTGCGGGCCTATCTGCCCGATCCGCTACCCGAGGGGACGATCGAGACCCTGGTCGCGGCGGCGCAATCGGCCGCGTCCTCCTCCAACCTGCAGGTGTGGAGCGTGGTCGCGGTGCAGGACCCGGAGCGCAAGGCGCGGCTGGCGGCGCTGGCCGGGTCGCAGAAACACATCGTCGAGGCGCCGCTGCTGCTCGTCTGGCTGATCGACTTCGACCGGCTGACTCAATTGGCCATCGCCCGCGGCGTACCGGCGGAAGCGCTCGATTATACCGAAACCTTCCTGCTCGGATCGGTCGACACCTCGCTCGCAGCGCAGAACGCCGTGGTTGCGCTGGAGTCGCTCGGCCTCGGCTCGGTCTATATCGGCGGCATCCGCAATCGCCCTGCCGAGGTTGCCGCTGAACTCGACCTGCCGCCGCGGATGTTTCCACTGTTCGGCCTCGTCGTCGGCAAGCCCGATCCGGAACGGCCGGCCTCGATCAAGCCCCGCCTGCCGCAATCCTCCGTGCTGTTCCACGAAACCTATGCCTGGACCGACCGGCAGTATGAGGGCGCCCGCGCCTATGACGACCGGCTGCGCAGCTTTCAGCGGGAGCAGGGCATGGCGGAACGCGGCTGGACCGAGCTGGTCGGCGACCGGACGCGCGGGCCTGATTCCATGGCCGGGCGGCACCTATTGCGGGACGTGCTGGGCGATCTGGGGTTCGAACTGCGGTAGCGATCAGCAGCAACCAACGGATTTCGCAGTCGCTTTGGTAAGGAGTTCGCGGCAGGATGCTCCCCGCTCAACCGAGGAGGACGCGATGGATCGGGTACGCAAGATTGGCTGGGGCTATTTCGCCGGGTTCATCGCGGTGGTCGCGATCGGCTATGTGCCGGGCTTCCACGACGCCGACGGCAATCTGTTCGGGCTGTTCAAGCTCGACCTGTATGACGACAGCCTGCACCTTGCTTCGGGCATCTGGGCGGGCGTTGCCGCCTGGCTTTCCTACCGTGCGTCACGCGGTTATTTCCGGTTGTTCGGGCCGCTCTACTTCCTTGACGGGGTGCTCGGGCTGATCACCGGCAGCGGCTATCTCGACGGGGGCATCTTCCTTTACGGGCCGCTCGACCTCTCCATGACGATCCGGTTCTTCGCCAATTTGCCGCACCTGCTGATCGGCGGCTTCGCGATCTACACGGGTTATGTCCTCGGGCGGCAGCCCGTCGCAACCGCATGAAGCGGCGCTGGAAGATCGCGATCGGGGTCGGCGGCGTGCTGGCCGCGACGATCCTGATCCCGATGGCCTATATCGAGGTCGGCTGCAGGTCGCCGATTTCCGGCTTCAATCCAGGGGCGCCGTACAAGTCGATTCTAGAGGCCGCGGAGCGAAAGCCGGAGGCGCGGACCTTCCTGACCTATCCCGAGTGGCACATCGTCTATTCGGCGGAGAGTTATGGCCGGCACCTCACCGCCGGACAGCGGCCGAGCGGCTATGCGTTCGGCAGCGATATCGGCGGTTTCTGGTCGAGCTATTGCGCGCTCAACCGCGCGACCGCGGGCGGCGATGGCGGCGACGCCAAGATGATGATCTACACGATCGGCATCAGCTATTCGGTCGAGATGGCGGTGAAGGCTTTCTACGAACGGTTGATCGGACGGTTCTTCGAATGGACCGGCGGGTGGCACAGTGCCGACGACCGCTACGCCGCGGGAGTGCAGCGCGAGTACGGCCAGTTCATGCACGAGACGCCCTGGTACATGTTCCCGTTCGGCAAGGCGTTCAGCGGGGAATGGCGGACGGTCGACAGCAAGAGCCGGTTGCGGCATGCCGAGCGGCGTTTTGCCCTGAGCGCGG
The DNA here is from genome assembly GCF_056402595.1 of Sphingomonas sp. P3_C6. Classification (NCBI taxonomy): domain Bacteria; kingdom Pseudomonadati; phylum Pseudomonadota; class Alphaproteobacteria; order Sphingomonadales; family Sphingomonadaceae; genus Sphingomonas; species Sphingomonas sp. P3_C6. Next base: position 71,687 of record NZ_JBFUHB010000020.1, on the reverse strand, counting down.
AATATGGCGTGAAAGCCGGATATGCGAAGCTGATCGGATCGGCAGCAGGCGCTACGATGGCCCCGGCAGCGCCGAAGCTATGGTTCGTGGCGAAGGGTTCGCCGGCGGCGATCCAGGCGATCGATCCGCGGTTGAAGCCGATCCGCGTCGCGGGCGGGCTGACGATAGTCGAGGCGCCGCGTTACGCGCAGTTCACCGATCTGCTGGCCAAAATCGCGTCATCCCCGGTCGAGGTCATCGAGATTTCCGGGAATGACGATATTCTCGTCACTGCCCTTGCCCCTGCCTCCAGCACAACCGAGCCGGGGGACGGGACAGTGCTGATCACTCAGTCGCTCGCCGATCGGCCGGGCTGGCGGCGTTACGGCATCTCGACCAAGGTGCCGAAGCTATTGACCCTGTTGCGCAAGGTGAAAGCCCGGGGCGGCACGGTCGAGCACGTCTATGATTATTAGAGCTGATATCGACCACCCCCGTCGCCCCGCACTTGGTCCCGGGTCCATCGCTCCGCAAACCCGAACGACGTGGCGCACGCGGCACCATGGATGCCGGAAGAAGTCCGGCATGACGGCGTAGCGTGAGCACCCCCAGAAACCTGCTCCGTATCACAGCGCGCGTCGCACTGGTGCTCGGCGGCTGGGCCGCGATCATGCTGGCCATGCCCTTTGTCGGCCCCGCGCGACAGGTGGCGGTAGTCGGCGAACGGGGCCGCGCATTGCGCGCCATTGCCGCCGCCGGCGGAAGCGTGGTGGAGGTGCGCGACGGTGCCACGCTCGCCCGGTCCGACCGACCCGGCTTCGCCGCCGCGCTCTATCGCAATGGTGCCCGGCTGGTGATCGAGGGTCGGATCGGCGCCGGCTGTTTCAGCTCTTCGACACGGGCGCGCTGAAGGCCGGGGCATAGCGGGCATACCAGCTGTTGCTGAACAGGCCGTCCGGATCCCAGCGCAGCTTCTCCGCGAAGAAGGCCCCGATCTGCGGATAGGAGCGCTGAAGCTGCTCCGGCGTGTAGTGGAGTTGGTAAGGCAGGAAGAAGCGGCCGCCTTCCTTCACCGTCAAGTCGATCAGGTCGCTGGTCAGCTTTGCCATCGCCCTGGTGCCTTCGGCATCGGTCTTCTGGTTGAGATAGAGGACGACCGAGAAGGCGGGTGCCGGCGCATAGCTGAGCGCGTTGCTCTCGGTATCGACCGCGCGGATCGAGGCGTTGACCAGATTGGCATGCCGTTGCTGGAACAAGGTGCGCATCGCATCGATGAATGGCACGATCCGGTCGCGCGGGATGAAATATTCGTGGAGGATGTCGGTCTCGGCGGGCAGTGCGTTGCGGAGATAGGCGACGCTGTCGTGCATGGGATCGTTGCGCGAGACGAGGCATGCCTCCCCATCTTTCATCGCCTGCGCACGGGTAATGGTGCAGGTCTCGAGCCGGTGCTCGATATGCTTCTCCGACCACCATTTGGCCGAGGCGAAGAAGTCGTTGCGCTTGGCGAGGTTGACGGTGAGGCGGCGCAGCTTGGTCGAGCTTACCTCGGTCAGCGGTGCGCGGGTGAGGTTCTGGTCGGCAGGGTCTTTCCGGTAGCTGTAGACCAGGGCCTCGCGCAGCAGCGATCCAGGCGCGGTGGAGAGATGGGTATAGGTCAGCCCGACCGCCGGATCAGCCTCCAGCTTCGCGAAGGTCTTCGGGAAATCGCGATAATCGATCATCGCCCGTTCGGATCGATAGACGTCGTTGGGCACGACATCGAGTTCGGCCGAGAGCAGCACGCCGAACAGGCCGTAGCCGCCGACGATATGGGTAAAGAGATCGGGATTCTCGGTGCGCGAGGCAGTGACGATCCGCCCGTCCGCCAACATCACGCGCAGGCTGCGGATCGAGCGCATGACTGCGCCCGCCCGGTGATCCATGCCGTGCGCGTTGACCGAGATCGAGCCCCCGACCGTGAAGATGTCGGTCGACTGCATCGCCTTGACCGCGAACCGAGGATGGATCGCTTTCTGGATATCGTGCCATGTCGCGCCCGACCCGACGGTGACCGTCCGCTTCGCCGCGTCGAGCACGATGGCGTTCAGGCCCTTCATGTCGAGCACCACCCCGCCCCGGCGGAAAGCGTGGCCGCCCATGCTGTGCTTCATGCCGGCGGGCGAAATGGTAAGGCCGTGCGCGCGGGCATAGGCGATGGCGCCGGCGACATCCTGCTCGTTATGCACCGCCACCACGCCGGCGACTGGCGTACGGCTGAGGCAGCTCGCATCGTTTACGGTGCCGCCGCGCTGCGCCCAGGCCGGTTCCGGCAGGCTCGCCGCATGTCCTTTCAGCGCGGGTAAAGGCGGCAGGATATCGCCGCAATCCTTCGCCCCGGTCGGGTCGGCGGCGAGCGGCAGCGCGTAGAAGGTCGCGCTCGCCGCAATGAGCGCGATGACCGAGACGCCGATCAGCAGCTTCTTGCGTTTCATGGTAGCTCCTCGATAGGCCCCTCAATGGCATGGTCCAGCGCGTACAGGAAATGCGCCGGGTCTTCGATATGCGGGATATGGTCGACACCGGGCAGCCGCTGGAGCCGCGCATGCAGGATGGTCGCGAGGCGTTGCCCCTGCGCGATTGGCGTAACGGTATCAGCTTCGCCCCAGATGATCGCCACCGGCGGCTTCATCGCGGCAAGACGGGCGCTCTGCCAACGCCAGCCGCCGTCATTGGTCGAGAACAACGCCGGTGCCCAGGCGGCATAAGCGGCAGTCGAGCCGGTGCGGCGCATCGGCCGGCGGATCGTCTCGATCCACAGCGCCGCCGCATCCTTGCGAGCGAGCAGCGACCGCATCAGAGCAGGCAATGCCAAGGGACTGGTGAGCGACGCAGCAATGGCAGGCTCCATGACGACCGCCTCGACGACCGGCTGATGGACCAGCCCCCTGCCACGATCAGGAGAAGAAGCCCAAGCAGGAGCCGCCAGAAGAGGCGCCATGCGCTACCGATCGTGATCCCCCGGTCATCACGCGTCAGGATAGCGGCTCGCCCTGCGACCGCAACGCGCATCGTAGCGGGATCGGGGTTAAACCATTTGCACCTTTTCGACCGTTCGGCGGCACAACCAGCCGGTCACCGTGCCTGACGCACATTCCGTCGCTGGGGGGATAGCGGGAATGGCCGGGCCGGGCATTCTCTCGGTTGCCGGGGTGGGCGTGTAACGCGCGGGCGTGTTTCCGCGCGTGCTTAAAAGGGATGACCTGTATGCGTTTACCACCCCTTATGCTGGCCGGATTCGGCGCTCTTGCGCTTGCCGGCTGTGCCAGGAACGAGCCTGTCGCATCCCCTCCGCCACCACCCCCAGGCGCGGTGCCCGGCAGTGTTGCCGCCGACCGCGACGGTGACGGCATCATCGACGGCTATTATTCGGCCGACGGCATCTATCATCCCAACGCAGCGGCGCTCCCGCCGCCTCCGCCACCACCCACTCGTCGGGGGGAACGAGGCTGACCGCTTCGTTCCGGGGGATGCGGCCTCGCCGCATTCCCCTTTTCCTTGCCATCATGGTCGCCATGGTTTCCGTGGTGGCCATGCCCGCGGCGGCAGCGCCCCAGCGCGGGGAGAAGGCGCGCGCTGAGGACCGCTCGGGTGCTCTCACCATCGCCATTCGCGACGAGGCCAGCGGCGCGTTCAAACGCTTCTACGCCGATCGCGGCTATCGCCCGCTCTGGGTGTCGGGCGGCAAGATCGGCCGGCAGGCCGGGGCGCTGCTCGACAATCTCACCTCGGCGCACTTCGACGGGCTGAAACCCTCTTCCTACAAGGTCGACGATCTGCGCGAGGCGATCGCCGCAGCCCGCGGCGGCGACCCGAAGGCAATCGCCCGCGCCGAGATCAGGCTGTCCACTGCCTTCGTCCGCTATGTGCAGGATCAACGCGGCACGAGCGGCGTCAGGATGATCTACGCCGATCGCAGGCTGAAGCCGAAAAAGATCCAGGCCGAAACGGTGCTGCGCGCCGCTTCCTTCCAGAAATCCTTTGTCGACTATGTCAAAAACATGGGCTGGATGAGCCCGCACTATATCCGCCTGCGTGGCCTGATGGCGCGGGCCGAGCGAACCGGCGCGTCGAAAGAGGCGATGGGCCGGCTTGGCCTAAACCTCGACCGCGCCCGGCTGCTGCCGAGCGCCTGGACCAGGCACATCGTGGTCGACGCCTCGTCGGGTCAGCTCTGGTATTATGAGGCGGGCAAGCAGGTCGGCACGATGCGTGTCGTGGTCGGCGCGCAAGAGACGCAGACGCCGATGCTGGTCGGCTCACTGCAATGGGCGATCCTGAACCCCTATTGGAACGTGCCCGACTATCTCGCGCAAAAGAGTATCGCGCCGAAAATCCTGTCCGGCCGGACCCTCGCCTCGATGCGGATGGAGGCGCTGTCCGACTGGAGTCCCGGGGCGCGCAAGCTCAATCCGGCGGAGATCGACTGGCCGGCGGTCGCCTCGGGCAAGCGCGTGCTGCGGCTGCGCGAACTGCCGGGCGGGGACAATTCGATGGGCCGGGTGAAATTCCTCTTCCCCAATGACGAGGGTATATACCTGCACGACACGCCGATGCGTGCGTTGCTGCAAAAGAGCGACCGGCATTTCAGCAACGGCTGCATCCGGCTGGAGAATGCCGCCCTGCTCGGCCGCTGGCTGCTGCAAAAGCCGATCGGCACGACAAAGGCGCCGGAACAGGCAGTCGCGCTGCCGGTGCAGGTGCCGGTCTATCTGACCTATCTGACCGCGGTGCCGACCGGGGCCGGGGTTGCTTTCCGGCGAGACGTGTACGGGAGGGACAAGCGCGGGTGAGCAGGAATATCAAACACGTAGCCATCCAACTTCCCTTCGCCAGGGAAGCAACAAGACCGGGGCTGAGCAACAGCTATTCGACCGTAACGCTCTTCGCCAGGTTCCGCGGCTGGTCGACGTCGGTGCCCTTCGCGACGGCGACATGGTACGCCAGCAACTGCACCGGCACCGCATAGACAAGCGGCGCGATCAACGGGTGGACCTTGGGCATGGTGATGGTCGCCATGCACCCCTCGCCCGCCGCGGCGACGCCGTCATAGTCGGAGATCAGCACGACCTTGCCGCCGCGCGCCTGAACTTCCTGCATGTTCGACACGGTCTTGTCGAAAAGCGGGCCCGACGGCGCGATCACGATCACCGGGACATTCTCGTCGATCAGTGCGATCGGACCATGCTTCATCTCACCCGCGGCATAGCCTTCCGCATGGATGTAGCTGATTTCCTTGAGTTTCAGCGCGCCTTCCAGCGCCAGCGGGTAATCGGTGCCGCGCCCGAGGTATAGCACGTCGCGCGCGCCGGCGATGACATGCGCCATCGCCTCGATCGACTCGTCATAGGCAAGCGCGCCATTGAGCGCGGCGGGCGCCTCGGCGAGATGCTTGACGATCGCCTTCTCCGCAGCCGCGTCGAGCTTGCCCTTGGCCCGCGCGAGGTTGGCGGCGAATGCGGCGAGAACCGCGAGCTGACAGGTGAATGCCTTGGTCGAGGCGACGCCGATCTCCGGTCCGGCATGGGTCGGCAACAGCAGATCCGCCTCGCGCGCCATCGAGCTGGTCGGCACATTGACGACGACCGCGATGGTCTGCCCCTCCGCCCGCGCATGGCGCAGCGCGGCGAGCGTGTCGGCGGTCTCACCCGACTGGCTGATGAAGAGCGCGAGCCCACCCTCCTCCATCACCGGTGCGCGGTACCGGAACTCGGACGCGACATCGAGATCGACCGGCACGCGGGCGAACTGCTCGAACCAGTATTTGGCGACCATGCCGGCATAGAAGCTGGTGCCGCAGGCGACGATGGTGACGCGCTTGATCGTGCTCAGGTCGAACTCGGGGATCGGCAAGGTCACCCGGTCCTCCATGCGCTGCAGATAGGAGCGCAGGGTCTGGGCGACGACGATAGGCTGCTCGTAGATCTCCTTGAGCATATAGTGCCGGTGATTGCCCTTGGAGACGAGCTCGCCGGTAACGCCGGAGATGGTGATCGGCCGCTCGACCGCTTCATTGTCCTTGTCGTAGATTTGCGCGCCTTCGCGGGTGATGACGACCCAGTCACCCTCCTCGAGATAGGAAATGCGCTGGGTGAGTGGTGCGAGCGCGAGTGCGTCGGAGCCGAGATAGGTCTCGCCATCGCCATAGCCGACCACCAATGGCGAGCCCAGGCGCGCGCCGATCAGCAGATCTGGGTGCTGGCGGAACAGGATGGCGAGCGCGAAGGCCCCGTGCAGACGCGGCAACACTTCGGCCACCGCCTCGGCCGGCTTCATGCCGTTCTCGACCTTCTCGCTGACGAGATGGGCGACGACCTCGGTATCGGTCTCGCTGTCGAAATGACGGCCTCGCGCGATCAGCTCGTCGCGCAGCGCCTTGAAATTCTCGATGATACCGTTGTGAACCAGCGCCACCTCATTGGTGGCATGAGGATGCGCGTTATTGGTGGTCGGCCCGCCATGAGTGGCCCAGCGGGTATGCGCGATGCCGGTGTTGCCCGGCAGCGGCGATTCCTGGAGCACATTGGCAAGGTTGATCAGTTTGCCTGAGGCGCGGCGGCGATCGATCTCGCCGTCATGCACGGTTGCGATGCCGGCCGAGTCATAACCGCGATATTCGAGGCGCTTCAGCCCGTCGAGCAGCCGATCGGTGACCGATTCCTTGCCGACGATTCCAACGATTCCGCACATAGAAACGTACCTTCAGATAGAGCTCAGTTCGCGAAGTTGGTGTCGACGAACGTCCATGTAAATATCAACGGGTCGGGCTCGCTGCCATGTTCTGCGATAAAGGCCGGGCGCCCCTTTTCCCAGATCCTGTGGATTTCATCCGGCAGGGTCTCGTGAAACTCCATTTCAGCCTCGACGATCTCGGTCCAGGTCCCGGGTCGGTGGTAGATTTCCTGAAGCTTCGGCTCCATCGCAACCATCATGGCCTGCGATGCCTCATCGAGTGCGCCGATTGCGTCGAGCACATAGCAGTCGAGCAGCTTCAGAAAGGGCTTCCCGGCATAGCGGTCGTTCATTTCTTCGCGGCTTTTCGTGCGGCCATCGCCTCGCGGAAACGCTTCGCTCTGCCCGGCCGCGCCTCCTGCTTCGCGCGGGCGACCGCCAGCGCATCCGCCTCGACATCGGCGGTAATGACCGATCCTGCGCCGACCATCGCGCCGGCGCCGATCGTCACCGGGGCGACCAGCGCGCTGTTCGAGCCGATGAAAGCGCCCTCGCCGATGACCGTCCTGTATTTGAAATAGCCGTCATAATTGCAGGTGATCGTACCCGCGCCGATGTTGGCGCCAGCCCCGACCTCGGCATCGCCGAGATAGGTCAGGTGGCTCGCCTTCGCACCAGCACCGAGCACCGCCTTCTTCATCTCGACGAAATTGCCGACCTTCGACTTCTCGCCCATCACCGCACCGGGGCGGAGCCGGGCGAACGGGCCAACCTCGGCCTTCGCCCCAATGCTCGCGCCCTCGATATGGCTGAAACCGTGGATGACCGCGCCATCGGCCACGCTGACGCCGGGGCCGAAGAATATGTTCGGCTCGATCACCACGTCGCGGCCGATCTGCGTGTCATAGGCGAACCACACCGTCTCGGGCGCGATCAATGTCGCGCCCTCGGCCATGGCGCGGGCGCGGCGGCGATGCTGCCAGCTCGCCTCGACCGCCGCCAGTTCACCACGGCTGTTGACGCCCGCGACCTCGGCCGCATCGGTCTCGATCACCGCAGACGGGCGACCATCCTCCGCCGCCAGCATGACGATGTCGGGCAGGTAGAATTCGCCTGCGGCATTGTCGTTACCGACCAGCGCGAGGAGCGCGAACAGATCCTCGCCGCGCACCGCCATCAGGCCCGAGTTGCACAGGGTTTCCGCCCGCTCCTGCGGCGTCGCATCCTTGAATTCGACCATCTTCTCGATGCGGCCGTCGCCGTCGGCGATCACCCGGCCATAGGCCGCCGGATCGGCCGGGCGGAAGCCGAGCACCACCGTCGCCGGCTGGTCGGCGCCGTGGAGCCGCTCGATCATGCGCGCCATGGTCGCGGTGGTGACCAGCGGCACGTCGCCGTACAGGATCAGGATATCCCCGGCGAAACCGCCCATCTCCTCCTCGGCCTGGTGCACGGCGTGGCCGGTGCCGAGTTGCTCGCCCTGCACCACCGTCATCACGCCGAGCGGCGACACCGCCGCCTCGACCTGCTCGCGCCCGGCGCCGGTGACGACGACGGTGCGCTCCGGCTTCAGCGCCGAGACGCTGTCGATCAGGTGCAACAGCATCGGCCGCCCGGCGATGGGGTGGAGCACCTTGTGCAGGTCGGATTTCATCCGTGTGCCCTTGCCGGCGGCAAGGATGATCGCGGCGATGGGTCGATTGGTCACGGTGCCAGAAACCTACTCCGTTCGAACCGGGGAAGAACGGGAAAAAAAGAGCGCTGCGCATGGCCCTGCCATGATTGTCTTGCCAATTCCATAGCAGCGCTGGCAGGCGCGGCGGCCATGACGCACTTTTCATTCGATATCGTCGGTTTCGATCTCGACGGGACCTTCATGGACACGATCGGCGACCTCGCCGCGGCGGTGAACTACACGCTTGGCGAGGCCGGCCGGCAGCCATTGACGATCGAACAGGTCATCCCGATGGTCGGCGCCGGCGCGAAGGTGATGCTCGAGCGGACCCTGGCGGCGACCGGCGGATGCAGCGACGAGGAGTTCCGCCGGCTCTACAAGCTGCTGCTGGCCTATTACGAGGCACATATCGCGGACGAGAGCCGCCCTTTCCCGGGCGCCGTCGACGCGGTCGAGGCATTGCGGGCAAGGGGCGTGAAGACGGCGATCGTCACCAACAAGTTCGAGGGGCTGGCAGAGAAGCTGCTGGGCGAAGTCGGCCTGCGCGACTGGTTCGACACGCTGATCGGCGGCGATACCATGGGCAAGGGTTTCGCCAAACCTCACCGCGCGCCGATCGACGAGATGATCAGGCGCCTCGGCGGCGGCCGCGCGGCGTTCGTCGGCGATTCGATCTACGATATCATGGCGGCAAGGAACGCCGAGGTGCCGAGCATCGCGGTCAGCTTCGGCTTCCTGCTCCAGCCGGTCGAGGAACTGGGCGCCGATGCGGTGATCGACAGCTATGACGAACTGATCCCCACGCTCGAAAGAATGGTCCGTTGATCGACCGCGGCATGCTCGCGCGGCTGGCCTTCTGGGGGGCGCTGCTGTTCGCACTGGTCATGGCGATATTGCCCCGGCCGCCGCATACCCCGATCGACCAGTTCGGCGACAAGTTCGAGCATATGCTCGCCTTCGGCACGCTGGCCGCGCTGGCCGCCGCGGGATATGCGCAGACGCCGTTGCTGCGCATCGCCGAGCGCCTGTCCTTTCTTGGCGCGATGATCGAGGTGGTCCAGTCGATCCCGACGCTTCATCGCGACTGCGACATCATGGACTGGGTGGCGGACACCGCGATCATCCTGATCGTCCTCGCGATCGCGGCGCCGATCCGGCGGGCAATCGCCAAGCGCAACCATGAGATTTTCCGACTCTAGCGGATGATCAGGCTTTCAGAAGTCCCAGCGCCTGCTCGATCCAGGCGATGCCGGATACGGCCTGGCCGGCATCCGGTCCGAGTTGGTCGTCCAGTGAGCGATCGATTCAAAAGGGACGTCTCATGCTTCACCATGAGGACGCATGGCGCATTTGGCCGCGCGGCTCTTTCTCACCGTTTGTCGATTTGAATTCCCTGTTCCGGAATATTTTTCCCTGTTATCTAATAACAGGGAATTGGCATTTAAGATCTTGGTATCTTGCGTTTATTACCGAGTTTCTTAGGCGAATTTCTTCAAAAAAAGGCAAATTCCCTGTTAAATTCCCTGTTATCGTCAAAGAACAGGGAATTTACGCATAAATTGTCGTGATTCCGAAGGTTCAGCTCGGGGTAACGCGACAAACGACTATCGGCGGCAGCACACGCTAAGCGGCACCCCCCTCCCCCGTTAGCGGAATCGAACGAGCCTTGGTAACAATCGGCTTTATCACGGGTGGCGAAGCAAATGTCTGGACCTATTCTCCACATCCTGTTCAACCCATCTGCCGCCGAGACACTCAAGCAGGCGCTGTTGACGGCAGATCGACCGGACCAGATACTGTGCTCGTTTGACAATTTTAGTTTCGGTCCGATCGCGACAGACGACGCGAAAACGCGGGTTAGATGGGTCGAGGAGGTACTAGGATGCACAGGCTGGAACGAAGTCACGGACAAATCCACAACCTTTCTGGCGGCGTTTGAGGCTCCAACTACCGCGCTAACAGTATGGCTCTCGCGGCGAGAAACAATGAGCTACGCTGGCTTCTTGTGGTGGCTGTCTCATGTGGGCGACATCCCGGTCTCGATTGTCGAAATCGCGGAACTATCCATCACGAATGCCGAGGGTATGGTCAAACTGCTCGATCATGCAGTCCCCCTCTCCGCTGAAAGCAGGTCACTCTTCCAAATACGGTGGGAGCAATTGAAGATTGAAAACGCACCTCTTCGGGTGATCGACGGCGAGGGTTTGGTTTCTGCGCAGATGGATCGTTTCGACGACAGCCTTCTGAGCCATATGACGTTTGAGTGGCAGAAGATGGCGAGAGTAGTGGCTGACGTCCTCGTCGAATTTTACGATGCCGGCGTCTATCAGACCGGTGATCTTGTCCTCGGTGCCCGCCTTGCCGATCTCGCTGAGACGGGAAAATTGGAGTGGCGGGGAGACCTCTCACACATGCAGCACTGCGAGTTGCGCTTGCCTGCCAGTTAAACAACAGAATTTTTTGCCGGCTTCGGGGTAGACTGGCTTCGCGTTGAACGAAATAAATGGTCGTTTCCAGTTGCCCCACCCGTCCGCACGCTAAACGACCCCGGCCCGGTGCCCACCCCGCCACTTCGTCCACAGGTGCCGCGCCAGCATCGCGGGCGGCATGCGCAGCCAGTGGGAGCGGATATAGAAGCCTAGGCGGGTGAAGGGCCGTGTCGCCCTGCCCCATCCATCGCGGGCGGTCAGGCGGCGGAGGTAAAGATGGTCGGCGAGGTTGAGCCGAGCAGGCTCACCGTAGAGCGCCGCCGACAAGCGAACAGCGCGGGCGACTTCCCTAGACAGGCCGTGATGCGCGGCACGCTCGGCCAGCCCGCTCGTGCCGAACTGTTCGACAAGGCAATACACGTCCCACAAATTGCGCATGCCGCCAGCAAGATCGCCGTCCGCGAACAGATGTGCGGCAGCATGGACCAGCATGTCGTTGGGCGAGAGCACCCGCACGCCCGGCTCGACCTCGACGCTCGCCTCGAGCAGCGCAGCCGCATCGGGCGTGATCCGTGCGGTGAGCGGCAGGATGGTGTGGTGCACATCGATCATCCGGTCGCGTTCGCGGTGAATCAGCGGCGGCAGCTCATGCATCCAGCGACGATAATAGGCATCGTCATAGGGATCGGGTTTCACCCATTCCCAGCCCGCCGCGATCAGTACCGCCTCGACCGCGTCGAGGCTGTCGCGCGGCACCAGGATGTCGAGATCGCCGATCGACCGTCCCTGCCCCGCCATCAGATCGGCAGCGACAAAGGCCGTGCCCTTGAGCAGCACTACATCCGCGCCGATCGGCGCCATGACGCGCCGTGCGGCCTCCGCCTCCCACAGGGCGGCGATTCGGCCCTGCGCAGCTGACGCGCGCGCATCGGCGAGCAGGCGCGCGACCGCCGGGGGTAGACGAACCCCTTCCAGCCGATGCGCGAGCGTTCCGATCATCTGCTCGGCGCGGGCCATCGCGATCAGCGCGGTCCAGCCCTCCGCATCGAGCGCCGACGTTTCGCCGGGGTCACTCAGGGCGTGGGCCAGCAGCCAGCCGTCTCTCGGGCCGTACGTCAAAGGGCGCTCCACAGCGCCTCGACCTGCGCGATCGCGCTGTCGGTGTCGGGATAGTCGATCGCCCGTGCCGGGACGGTCGTGACGATCCGGGTCAGCGCGTCGAACCCCCGCTCGCCCATCGCGACATAATTGGTCGATGCCTGGGTCAGGCGGACGAAGATCTCGCTCGGCGCGACAGGGCGGTCGGCCGCCTCGAAGCCGAAGCGCGGGAAGAGGATCAGCGCCGGGTCGGCCGGCCGGTCCATCCCCGCAATGGCAGCCGCATTCGGCACGAGATGGCGGATATCGCCCTTGGGCGTGCCCGGCAGCAACGGGCCGAAAATGCCATCGGGCACCTCGGCCTCGGCCACGCCGATCGCCGCGTTCTTCAGGCTGATGAGCCGTGGAAAGGCGTGGATCAGCCCCGTCTCCGGATCGAGCAGTGCGAACTCGTCACCCATCAGCCGCCAGCCGCGCGCACCGAGCAGGGCGGCGAGGGTCGATTTCCCCGCGCCTGAAATGCCGGTCATCACCAGCGCCCGCCCGTCGCGCTCGACCACCGAGGCGTGGAGCAGCAGATAGCGCCGCTGGCCGAGCGCCATCTGCAGGTTCATGCCCATTTCCGCGGCGAGCAACCCTTGCGCGAGCGGTAGTGGCGCCGCCTCGGGCAGCACGAAATCGCCGCCGATCATCACCGCCGGCCGGATGATCCGGCGCCACGGCCGCGCGGCGAACAGGCGGACGTTGAAGTCGGGCACGTAGTCATGCGGCCCGGGATAATCGGTGTACAAACGCTCCATCTCGGCGACCGGCGCGCGCCAGTCGGAGCCGATGCGGAACCCCACCGGCCCGATCCTGACGGAGAAGACATGCCTCATGCCGCCGACACCAGCCCGGCCGCGACCAACTCGTCGAGGCGTGCGGCTAGGGCAGCCGCGTCGGTATCGCCGAGTTCATAGTCCGCCGCCAGCCGCTCGGTCAGGGTGGCGAAGGTCATGCCAGCCTCGCCCAGGGTCGCGAGGATCTCCGGCGCGGGCGCGGTGATCAGATGCGTGATACCGGAGCTGCGGTGATAAACGGCGATGAAACTGTCGAGATGGACGATGCGCAGGCTCTCCGCCCGCGCCATCCGGTACAAGGGTTCGGACAAGTCCTCAGCCGCGGGGCATCTGCAACGAGGCGAAGCAGGTGAAGCCGCTCGTTCCCGATTGCAGGCGGCGGATATAATTGGTGTAGGCCCGGTTCTGTTCGTAATTCGTGCCGGGCAACTGCCCGCCGCCGAGCGCCGTCTTCACCGCCTCGCCCTTGAACGGCTTGCCTGGCGGGGCGAAGGAGCCGGCGGTGCCGGCCGGCACCAGGGACCCGTCTGCCGCGATATAGCTGCCGGCACGGCCGGGATCGGGCACGGGGATTTCGCAGGTCACCACCGACGCGGCGGTCTGGGCAAGGGCGGGACGGATCGAGACGATCGCGCTCGCCCCGACGGCGCCGAGCATCAGCGCGCGGCGACGGTTGACGCCGTCCTGCGGCATAACGTCCTGGTTGTCTTCACTCATGATCAAGCCCTTTACCACCTTAGCCCTTTCACATTCGCAAATGACTGGCAAGCAAGGCTGGCCCGGTTAAGGATGAATGAGTAGAGGAGCCGCAATGCTTATCGGGTTCGGCCACCGCACTTTTACCGCGATCGTGATCGCAATCGTTGCGGCGGTTGCGGTGCTGCTGATCTCGTCCGACGTTCCGTCCACCCTGATAACGCTGGTCGGCGGGATCGCCGCTGCCCTGCTCGCAGCGGGCACCGGCGACGAACCGGCCGCGCCGATTGCGCCGACACCCGACATCGCGCCCCACGGAGCGCCCGATATCGCCGAAGTGATCGAGGCGATCATCGAGCCGGTGATCATCGTCAGCCAGGGCCGTGTGACTCATGCCAATGCGGCAGCACACGCATTGCTCGGCGGCCATATCGTGGGCGAGGACGTGCGGCTGGCCATCCGCCACCCCGCGGCCGCCGAACGGCTCGCCAGCAATTCGACCGGCGTGCCGCAGGGGCCGATCGACCTGGTCGGGCTCGGCACGCTCGATCAGCGCTGGCAGATGCATGTCGGGGCCGCCTCAGGCGGGCAGCGCATCGTCCATCTGATCGACCAGACCGGCAATTACGCGGCCGAGCGCATGCGAGTCGATTTCGTCGCCAATGCCAGCCATGAACTGCGTACCCCGCTCGCCTCGATCCTCGGTTATATCGAGACGCTGGAAGAGGAGGCAGGTGCCGACAAGGCGGTGCGCAGCCGCTTCCTAAAGATCATGTTCGACGAATCGCGCCGCATGCAGCGTCTGGTCGAGGATCTGATCTCCCTCAGCCGGATCGAGGCGGAGAAATACCGCCTGCCCGTCAGCCCGGTCGATCTCGCGCTGCTGATCGGCGAAGTGCGGACCGAATTGCTCGACGCCCGCGACGCGCGCGGCAACGAGATCGCCGCCGATATCGGAGACGATGTGCCGCCTGTCGCCGGCGACCGCGCGCAGCTCAGCCAGATGCTCCACAATCTGATCGGCAATGCGATCAAATATGGCCGGCCCGGTGCGCCCGTTGCGGTCAGGCTGTGGCGGGACCAGACCGGCATGGTGCGGATCAGCGTGGCCGATGAAGGCGACGGCATTGCCGCCGAGCACCTCCCGCGCCTCACCGAACGCTTCTACCGGGTCGATGCCGGGCGCAGCCGCGCGGCGGGCGGTACCGGCCTCGGCCTCGCGATCGTCAAGCATATCGTCGAGCGGCATCGTGGCCGGCTCGACATCGCCAGTGCGGTCGGCAAGGGCACGACGGTCACGGTCCTTCTGCCTGCTCACGGGACCGCTGTCATCAAACGGTAACAGGACTGTCACACAGGCGCTTGGATCGCGCTGCTAGCGCGACTCAGGAATTGCTCCTCCGAGGAAACGCCCCAGTGAAACGGACTGCCCTGATTCTCGCTTTCTCCGCGCTCGCCCTATCGGCGTGCGAGGACCAGGCGAATGGCGGCGGCGCCGGATCGCGCGATCAGATCAAGGCGGTCGGCTCCTCGACGGTCTATCCCTTCACCACCCTGGTGGCCGAACAGTTCATCAACAGCAGCCCCGACGCCCGCACGCCGGTGATCGAATCGACCGGCACCGGCGCCGGCATGAAGCTGTTCTGCGCCGGCATCGGTGCCGCGCACCCCGATATCGAGGCGGCGTCGCGCCGGATGAAGGCATCCGAATATGCCACCTGCAAGGCCAATGGCGCAGGCGACATTCTGGAAATCCAGGTCGGCATGGACGGCATCGCCTTTGCCGAGGCGAATAACGGGCCGAAATTCCAGCTAACGCCGGCCGACCTGTTCAAGGCGATGGCGGCGACGCCGATGGGCGCGAAGAACAGCGCCCGCACCTGGCGCGACGTGAACCCCGCGCTGCCTGCTTCGCCGATCCAGATATACGGTCCTCCGGCGACCAGCGGCACGCGCGACGCGCTGACCGAGTTGATCCTCAACAAGGGCTGCGAGACGGCGATGCCGCAGATGAAGGCCCTGAAGGAGACCGACAAGGACGCGTACGACAAGGTCTGCAGCCGCGTGCGCGAGGACGGCGCCTATATCGACGCCGGCGAGAACGATAATCTCATCGTCCAGAAGCTGCAGTCCAATCCGACCGCGATCGGCATCTTCGGCTATTCCTATCTGGAGGAGAATCGCGACGAGGTGAACGGCGTGCCGCTGAACGGCGTCGAGCCGACCTATGAAACGATCGCTCAGGGCCGTTACCCCGGATCGCGCCCGCTGTTCCTGTATGTGAAGAAGGCGCACCTCAACGCGATCCCCGGTCTTCGCCGCTTCCTCATCGAATATTCCAAGCTGTGGGACCCGAGCGGCCCGCTGGTGAAGCGCGGGCTGATCGCTTCCCCGCCCGAGATTCGCGGACAGGCCGCCGCCATCATCAAGAACGAGATCCTGCTCGACCCGAGAAAGCTTCACTGAGATGTCGGCACTCGCCCTTCTCTTCCTGATCGCCGGGCTCGGCCTGATCGGCTGGCTTACCGCGCGCGTACGAGCGGTCAGCTTCCGGCGCGAAAGCACGGCGCGGTTCAGTTCGCTGCCATCGCATCACGGCACCTATGTCGCGATGTGGACGATCTTGCCGGCCGCCCTGTTCCTCGCGGTCTGGTCGTCGGTATCGCCCGCGCTCGTCACCGACTCGGTGCTCGAGACGCCCGCCGCGGCTCAGTTGCCCGCCAACAAATTCGAACGCGCGTCGATATTGTCGGAAGCGCGCAATCTCGCCGCCGGACGCAGCTTCGGCACCTTCAACCCGCTCTCGCAGACGCTCGCGCCCGCTTATGCCTCGGCTCAGAAGCGGTATGACTGGATCGGCAGCGCGGCGGCACTGTTGCTCGCCTTTTCGACCGGCGCCTGGGCGTTCACCCGCGTGCGCCCGGCGTTCCGCGCGCGGAGCCAGATCGAGCGGGTAGTGATGGTGTTGCTGCTCGGCGCCTCGCTGATCGCGATCCTGACGACCCTGGGCATCGTCGCCTCGTTGCTGTTCGAGTCGGCGCGCTTCTTCCGCATGGTGCCGATCGGCGATTTCCTGTTCGGCACGCATTGGAGCCCGCAAGTCATTTCCGCCGAGGATCCGGGCGCCTCGCTCGGCGCGGTGCCGCTGTTCTGGGGCACCTTCTTCATCGGCGCAGTGATCGCGATGATCGTCGCGATCCCGTTCGGCCTGATGAGTGCGATCTACCTGACCCAATATGCCGCACCGCGGGTGCGCGCCTGGATGAAGCCGATCCTCGAAGTGCTCGCTGGCGTGCCCACCGTGGTTTATGGCTATTTCGCCGCGCTGACCGTGGCGCCGGCGGTGCGCGATCTCGCCGTGTCGCTCGGCGTGACCTGGGCGTCTTCGGAAAGCGCGCTGGCCGCGGGGCTGGTGATGGGGGTGATGATCATCCCGTTCGTCTCTTCCATGGCCGATGATTCGATCGCAGCCGTGCCCTCCTCGATGCGGGACGGCAGCCTGGCGATGGGCGCGACCTCATCCGAGACGATCCGGCGCGTGCTCTTGCCCGCCGCCCTGCCCGGCGTGGTCGGCGGCGTCCTGCTCGCGGTCAGTCGCGCGATCGGCGAGACGATGATCGTGGTGATGGCCGCATCGGGTGTCGCGACCATGACGCTCAATCCCTTTGCCAGCGCGACCACCGTCACCAAGCAAATCGTCGACCTGCTGACCGGCGAGGCCGAATTCGACAGCCCCAAGACCCTCGCCGCCTTTGCGCTGGGATTGACCCTGTTCGTCGTGACGCTGCTGCTCAACATCATCGCGCTCAGCGTGGTGAAGCGTTACCGCGAGGCTTATGAATGAGTAGCGCCACAGCCAATGAGACCCAGGCCGAGAAGACGCCGACCGATTGGCGCGGCGACGCGATGCAGCGCCGCATCCGCCGCCGCTACCGCGCGGAACGCCGCTTCAAGCTGCTCGGGCTGGCGGCCGTGCTGATGTCCGCCGGCTTCCTCGTTTTCCTGCTTGCGACGATGCTATCGAACGGCATTGGCGGCTTCAGCCGGACCGAGATCAAGCTGCCCGTCGATTTCCCCAAAGCCGGCCTGACGCTGGATGCGTCGCGCCTGTCGGGGCCGGGTGCCGACCTCGCACTGGCTGGCGCCGGCATCCAGGGCGCGACGGACGGCGCCGCGATCGCCGCTTTCGGCAAGGATGGCGACCGGCTGATCTCCGACGGCGCGTGGCTGAGCGTGCGCGCTGCGGTGAAGGCCGATCCGAAACTGCTGCGTGGCCGGGCGACGATCGCCGTCCCGGCATCGGACCCGATCGACATCGCCGCCAAGGGCGAGGGATCGCCCGATGCCGAGGCCAAGGTCGCGAAGCTGAAAGCGGCGGGCGTGCTGACCACCGGTTTCAACCTGTCCTTCCTCCAGGAAGCCGATTCGACCGATCCTACCATGGTCGGCATCTGGGGCGCGCTGAAGGGATCGATCTACACGATGATCGTCACCCTGCTGCTCGCCTTTCCCGTCGGCGTGCTTGCCGCGCTCTACCTCGAGGAATATGCGCCGCAGAATCGCTGGACCGACCTGATCGAGGTCTCGATCAACAACCTCGCCGCAGTCCCCTCGATCATCTTCGGGCTGCTTGGGCTGGCCGTCTTCCTCAATACCTTCCACCTGCCGCGCTCGGCGGCAATCGTCGGCGGCCTCACCCTCGCACTGATGACCATGCCCGTAATCGTCATCGCCGGGCGCAACGCGATCAAGAGCGTGCCGCCCTCGATCCGCGATGCGGCGCTCGCCGTCGGCGCGTCGCCGGTGCAGGTGGTATTCCACCATGTGCTGCCGCTCGCATTGCCTGGCATCCTGACTGGTACGATCATCGGCATGGCGCGCGCGCTGGGCGAAACGGCGCCGCTCCTCATGATCGGCATGCGCGCCTTCATCGCCTCACCGCCCGAGCGACTGACCGATCCCTCGACGGTGCTGCCGGTGCAGATTTTCCTCTGGTCCGATCAGGTCAATCGCGGCTTCGTGGAGAAAACCAGTGCGGCGATCATCGTGCTGTTGGCCTTCCTGCTCGCGATGAACGGCATCGCGATCTACCTCCGCAATAAATTCGAGACCCGCTGGTAATGACCCAACATCTCAAGATGACGGCCCACAACGTCAACGTCTTCTACGGCAAGAAACAGGCGATCAGCGACGTCTCGATCGACATCGACCAGGATCTCGTCACGGCGTTCATCGGCCCGTCGGGCTGCGGCAAATCGACCTTTCTGCGCACGCTCAACCGCATGAACGACACCGTCGCCAGCGCGAAGGTGACCGGCGACATCAGGCTCGACGGCGAGGACATCTATGCCCCCGAGATGGACGTGGTGCAGCTCCGCGCGCGGGTGGGCATGGTGTTCCAGAAGCCCAACCCCTTCCCGAAGTCGATCTTCGAGAATGTTGCCTATGGTCCGCGGATCCATGGCCTCGCCTCGAGCAAGACCCAGCTTTCCGGCATCGTCGAGCAGTCGCTGAAGCGCGCCGGCCTGTGGGAGGAAGTGAAGGACCGGCTTCAGGACAGCGGTACCGCGCTATCGGGCGGCCAGCAGCAGCGGCTGTGCATCGCCCGCGCCATCGCGGTCGACCCCGAGGTGATCCTGATGGACGAGCCCTGTTCGGCGCTCGACCCGATCGCCACCGCCAAGATCGAGGAGCTGATCCACGAACTGAAGGGTCGCTATGCGATCGTGATCGTGACGCACAACATGCAGCAGGCAGCCCGCGTATCGCAGCGCACGGCGTTTTTCCATCTCGGCACGCTGATCGAATATGGCGCGACCTCGGACATTTTCACGAACCCGCGCGAGGAGCGCACCAGGGACTATATCACCGGCCGGTACGGCTGATCCACGGGACAGATGCAGTGAGCGAACATACGGTAAAGGCTTTCGACGACGATATCGTCCAGCTCCGCGGCCTGATCGCGGAGATGGGCGGGCTTGCCGAGCAGGCGATCGGCGCCGCGATCGAGGCGCTGCAGCGCCACGACCTTGAAGGCGCCGCGCGGATCGTCGCCGAGGACAAGAAGATCGACGCGCTTGAAATGCAGGTCGAGCAGCTTGCCGTGCGCATCATCGCCCTGCGCGCGCCGATGGCAGTCGACCTGCGCGAAGTGGTCGCGGCGCTGAAGATCGCCGGCGTGGTCGAGCGGATCGGCGATTATGCCAAGAACATCGCCAAGCGCGTGCCGCTGATCGACAGCCATGGCGATATCGAGCCGCTATCGGTGCTGCCGGCAATGGCGACGCTGGCCGCCGCGCTTGTCCATGACGTGCTCGACGCCTTCGCCGCGCGCGATGCCGAAGCCGCCGTGCTGGTGTGCGAGCGCGACAAGGCAGTCGACGATTTCTACAACAGCCTCTTCCGGGTGCTCGTGACGCACATGATGGAGAACCCGAAGACGATCGGCCAGGTCGCCCACCTGCTGTTCATCGCCAAGAACCTGGAACGCGTCGGCGACCACGCGACCAATGTTGCCGAAATGGTATATTACGCCGCAACGGGCACGCACATGGCCGAGCGTGACCGCGCGACGATCGAAACGATCTAAGGAGCAAGACCGATGGCCCGAGCGAAAATGCTGCTGGTAGAGGATGATGCGGCGCTTGCCGAACTCCTGATCTATCATTTCAAGCGCGAGGATTTCGAGGTCAAGCAGACCCCGGACGGCGAAGAAGCCCTGCTGCTCGCCAAGGAACAGACCCCCGATATCGTGCTGCTCGACTGGATGGTCGAGGGCCTGTCGGGCATCGAGGTATGCCGCCGTCTGCGCCGTATGCCGGAGACGGCGAACGTGCCGATCATCATGCTCACCGCGCGCGGTGAAGAGGAGGATCGCGTGCGCGGGCTCGAGACCGGTGCCGATGACTATGTGACCAAGCCTTTCTCCCCGCGTGAGCTGGTGGCGCGTGTCGGTGCGGTGCTGCGCCGCGTGCGGCCGGCATTGGCCGGCGAGCAGCTCACCTATGGCGATGTCGAGATGGACACCGTCGGTCACAAGGTCCGCCGCGCGGGCGAAGTCGTGCCGCTCGGCCCGACCGAGTTCCGTTTGCTCAAGCATTTCCTCGAACATCCGGGCTGGGTCTTCTCGCGCGAGCGGTTGCTCGATGCGGTGTGGGGGCATGATTCCGACATCGAATCGCGCACCGTCGACGTACACATCCGGCGCCTGCGCAAGGCGATCAACGGCGCGAACCGGCCTGATATCATCCGCACGGTCCGGTCGGCCGGCTACGCGCTGGATTCCGGCGCCTGACCTCCTTCCCCTCCCTGAACGGGGAGGGGAAAGAAAAAACGAATCGCCTGCGAAACAGTGGAGCCATGCGCCTGTCCGCGCGTTGGGCTCGGGCGCGGTGAAAGCCGGCGCATATTATGCAGGAGACAGTGATGAAACTCATGCTCTTGGCCGCTCTTGCGGTCGCGATGCCGGCGGTGGCCCAGGAAACGCCCGCCCCGCAGACGGCAGCCACCACCGATGCGGCGACGGCGCCCGATCCGGTCGGCGGCTATCAACCGAGCCAGCCGGCAATGTCGGGGACGCCCCAGCCCGGCGTGAAGCCGACCTTCGTACAGGCGCCGTCGCCGGACCAGGCATTCCCACCGCCCCCGCCGCTGGCGAAATATCCGATCTGCAAGCGCGGCCAGTTCGACAAGTGCATGCAGCGCGGCGGCCGCTAAGCTGATCGGCGGGCGGCCGGGAGCGCCCGCCTCTTCCCACCTCCAATTTCGTATGCCACCTTCCGTTGCGTCACCCTTGCCTTGGCTGCGCGATGGAATAGGAACCGCTCCGAACAGTTTTCAGGAGCGCCCGAGATGACCATCAGTTTCAAGGATCGCGTTGCCATCGTCACCGGTGCAGGCGGCGGGCTTGGTCGCGCCTATGCACTCGAACTCGCGAAGCGTGGCGCGAAGGTCGTCGTCAACGATCTGGGCGGTTCGCGTGACGGCACCGGGCATTCCGACGCCGCGCTGAAAGTCGTCGAGGAAATCGAGGCGGCCGGCGGCGAGGCGATGTCGGATGGCGGCAGCGTTACCGAATATGCCCAAATGGTCGAGCTCGTCGCGAAGACGCAGGAGAAATGGGGCGGCGTCCACGTCCTGATCAACAATGCCGGCGTGCTGCGCGACAAGAGCTTCGCCAAGATGGAGCCGGCCGATTTCCAGTTCGTGGTCGATGTCCACCTGATCGGTTCCGCCAATGTCACCAAGGCGGTGTGGGAGACGATGCGCGAGCAGAATTACGGCCGCATCCTGATGACCGCATCCTCGACCGGCCTGTACGGCAATTTCGGCCAGACCAATTATGGCGCGGCCAAGCTCGGCCTCGCCGGCTTCGCCAAGACACTCTACCTCGAAGGCGCGAAGAACAACATCAAGGTCAACACGATCGCCCCGACGGCGGGCACGCGCATGACCGAGGACCTGTTCCCGCCCGAGGCATTCCAGGCTTTCTCTCCCGACAAGGTCGTTCCGGCAGCACTCTATCTCGTGTCCGAGGATGCACCGACCAACATGATCGTCGGCGCCGGCGCAGGTGTATTCCAGGCGGCCTATGTCACGCTGACCCAGGGCAAGCTGCTGACTGGTGACGAGCTGAGCCCCGAGGGCATTGCCGCACACTGGGCAGAGATCGTCGACCGTACCGACGAGATGACCCCTCAGTCGGGTGGCGAGCAGGCCATGTCGATCCTCAAGAAGCTCCAAGGCGGCTGATCCGTACCAGTGTATTGTCATGGCAATACACTCATGATATTCCTTCTGTCACAAACAGGAGGAATGCCATGTATAGCGAAAGCGATCTCGACGACGCCGTAGCGGCGGGGGCCATCTCCCGCGAAGCTGCCGCGGCACTGCGAAGCCATGTTGCCCGGAGCCATTCGGCCCCGGCAGTCGACGAGGAGCATTTCAAGCTCCTGAGCGGATTCAACGACATCTTCGTCGCGATCGCCGTCGGGTTGGTGCTGGTCGCGCTGGCCTGGATCGGCCAGTCGATCACGACACCGCTCGCCGGCGCGCTGGTCGCCATTGCCGCGTGGGGGCTCGCGGAGTATTTCATCAGACAGCGCCGCATGGCCCTGCCCAGCATTCTGCTGTTGATCGCCTTTGTCGGTGGGGTTGCCGCAACGCTGATCGGGGTATTGGTCGAGATGGACCCCAACTTCTCCGATCGCACCAACGCGATGATCGGCGCCGGCATCGGCCTGGTCGCAGCGGGCGCGGCCTGGCTGCACTGGAAGCGTTTCATGGTGCCGATCACGGTGGCGGCTGGCGCTGCGTCACTGGTCGCTGTCGCCGTCGGCCTGACCGTCGCCGCAGTCCCGGCAGCAGAGGGGGCGATTTATCCCATCCTGTTCGTCGGCGGCCTCGCCGTGTTCGCACTGGCAATGTGGTGGGACATATCGGACCGGGAGCGCCGCACGCGCCGGTCGGACGTCGCATTCTGGCTTCACCTCGCCGCCGCGCCGCTGATCGCGCATCCGGTGTTCCATATGCTCGGCGTGTTCAACGAGAATATCACACTCGAAATCGCCGGGATCGTCCTCGCGCTCTATCTCGTCTTCGCCTTCGTGGCGCTGGCGGTCGACCGGCGGGCGCTGCTCGTCTCCAGCCTCGCCTATGTGCTCTATGCGATGTACTCGCTGTTCCACACGGCAGGTGCGGTCGAGCTTGCCTGGGCGTTCACCGCGCTGGTGATCGGATCGGCCCTGCTGACTCTCTCCGCCTTCTGGCATCCGATGCGTGGAATGGTGATCGGCACACTCGGCGGACTGAGCGATAAGCTCCCCCCTGTCGGGACAATGGCGACCGCCTGATCCGCGACGCTAAACGAACGACCCCCGGCAGCCCATTGGCCGCCGGGGGTTTCTTATTGATCGACCAGCTTCATCAGTCGCCGCTCCAACGGCGCCAGCACCGGTGCGAGTTCATGCCCGCGCTTCAGCACGACACCCGCTTCGTTGACCAACGACCACATACCCTGACGGTTGCGCAATGCCGGATGCTTCTGGATGCGGTATTCGGGACGTTCGGTCGCGCGGCGGAACGCGGCGAACACCGCCGCGTCTCGTCCAAGCTCGATCGCATAATCGCGCCAATGGCCCGCGGCGACCATGCGGCCGTAGAGATCGAGGATCCGGTTGAGTTCGAGCCGCTCGAAGCCGACCTGGCTCGCGCGGCCCTGCGGCAACGGAAAGGGGGTGACAGTCCCCATCAGGCTCTGGTCGCCCTGCCGTCAGGCACGGTCGCGGACGACCTTGCGCTTAAGGTCAGGTTCCGATGATTCGGCAAGCAGCGCGTCGAGCCGCTTGCGCATCGTCTCCAGCTCGCAGCGGAGCAATTCGACCTTCTGGGTCTGCGGATCGAACATATCCTTGCACGGCGTGCCGTAAGCGAGGAATTCCTGTGGCTTCTGTCCGCCCTCGACCATGGTCGCGCGGGCCGGGATACCGACCATCACCGCGCCCTCGACGACGTCGCGGGTCACCACCGCATTGGCACCGATGCGCGCACCGCGCCCGACAGTGATCGGTCCGAGCACCTGAGCGCCCGATCCGATGATCGCGCCCTCCTGTATGGTCGGATGACGCTTGCCGGCGACGCCATTGTCGGGGCTGGTGCCCCCGAGCGTAACGCACTGGTAGATGGTGACATTGTCGCCGATCTCCGCCGTCTCGCCGATCACGACAAAGCCATGATCGATGAAGAAGTTGCGGCCGATCTTCGCCCCGGGATGGATATCGATCGCGGTCCAGGCGCGCGAGAAATGGTTCACCAGCCGTGCGAGGAAATAGAAGCGCGCCTTGAACAGGCGATGCGCCACTCGGTGCCAGGCAAGCGCCCACACACCCGGATAGGTGAGAATCTCAAGCCGAGACCGTGGCGCGGGATCGCGCGCCTTGATCGAATCGAGATAAGCGATCATCCGCTCCATCATCTCGCGTCCCCTTTTCTGGACCCGTATCTAGGCGCACATTCGGGCGAATTAAAGGACCGGCCGGTTGTCAGCTTTCGAAGCATAAACCCTATCTTGCTTGTAGGATTTCGCTGAAACGGCGAATTCGTCGGAAACCGGTCGCGGAGAGTTCAGCCTTCATGTTCGACGTTACGCTCGCGACCCTGGAGACCGTCCTGCCTTTCATTGCGGTCGGATTTGCC
Source organism: Sphingomonas sp. P3_C6 (assembly GCF_056402595.1). Taxonomy (NCBI): domain Bacteria; kingdom Pseudomonadati; phylum Pseudomonadota; class Alphaproteobacteria; order Sphingomonadales; family Sphingomonadaceae; genus Sphingomonas; species Sphingomonas sp. P3_C6. Next base: position 47,067 of record NZ_JBFUHB010000020.1, on the reverse strand, counting down.
GCGCAGATGATCGACGGGGCGTTGGGCATGGCCTTTGGCGTCATCAACAATACCCTGCTGGTGAGCTTCCTCGGCGTATCGCCCGCGCTGGCCTCGGCCAGCGTCCATGCAGTCGAAACCTTCACCACCGCAGCCTCCGGCGCGAGCCATATCTATCACAAGAACGTCAACTGGAAGCTGTTCCGCCGGCTCGTCATTCCCGGCGTGATAGGCGGTGCGCTGGGCGCCTATGTGCTCAGCAACGTCGATGCCGCCGTCGCGAAGCCATTCGTGATGGCCTATCTCGCGTCGATCGGCCTGTATCTGCTATACCGCGCGTGGCGTGGCCGGGTGGAACCGCGCGAGCCCAAGATCATCGAACCGCTCGGCCTTGTCGGCGGCTTTCTGGATGCGGCAGGCGGCGGGGGCTGGGGACCGGTGGTGACGTCCAACCTGCTGGTGCAGGGCGCGAGCCCGCGCAGCACGATCGGCACGGTCAACACCTCGGAATTTTTCCTGACCGCGACCATCTCCGCGACCTTTATCGCGACGATGGGATTTGCGGCCTTCACGCTGCAGACGGTGGGGCTGCTGATCGGTGGGCTGATCGCTGCACCGTTCGGCGGGTTGCTGGCGAAGCGTGTGCCGGCCCGGTTCCTGATGGCGATGGTCGGCGTACTGCTGACGTTGACCAGTGCCTATACGATCTGGGCGGCGGTGACGAAGTAGCTCCTCACTCCCCTCCCGCTTGCGGGAGGGGTCGGGGGTGGGTGCCCGGCTTCCCCCCGCGCAAGCAGTAGAGGAGAGCGCGAGCCCACCCCTGCCCCTCCCGCAAGCGGGAGGGGTGAAGAAGTCAGTTCACCGCTGCGTGCACAGTCGCGACCGCCGTCATCACGGCGCCGATGCGGACCGCAGTCTGGATCGCCTCAGCCGTGGCGCCGGCCTTCTTCAGTACATTCTCGTGGGCGTCGATGCACATCCCGCAACCGTTCATCGCCGAGACCGCGAGGCTGAACAGCTCGAAATCGACCTTGTCGATACCGGGCGCGCCGATCACGTTCATGCGCAGCTTGGCCGGCATGGTGAGATATTCCTTGTTCCCCGCCAAATGGGTGAACCGGTAATAGACATTGTTCATCGCCATCACCGCCGCCGCGGCGCGGGCCGCATTGGCTGCCTCGGGCGAGAGCTTGTCGGCGACTTCGGCCTCGGTCGCGTCAACGAGCGGCTTGTAGCCCGATCCGTGCGCACAGGTGAGCAGCAGGCCGTATTTCTGCTGGTCGGGCAGGTGTGCCTCGTTCAGCAGCGATCCGACGTTCAGGCGGATGTCCTTGGCGTAATCGGGCAGCGTGCCCGCGAATTCCTTGAGCGACATATGAATCCTTCCGCTTCCCCTCCCGCTTGCGGGAGGGGATTGAGGGGTGGGCTCGCGCTTACCGCAAGCCGAACGTTTACGGAGGGCGGGAGCCCACCCCCTGCCCCTCCCGCAAGCGGGAGGGGGTTCAATCGTCAGTTACGCAGCAACCTGGAGGACGTCGTCGCCCTTGTTCCAGTTGCACGGGCAGAGCTCGTCGGTCTGCAGCGCGTCGAGCACGCGGAGCGTCTCGGCGGGGTTGCGGCCGACGTTCAGGCCGTTGACCTGCACCGCCTGGATGACATTGTCCGGGTCGATGATGAAGGTCGCGCGGTACGCGACATGCTCATTGGCATCGAGGATGCCGAGCTGCGACGCGAGAACCGCGCCATTGTCCGCCAGCCAGGGGAAATCGGCAGCGGCCAGGTCCGGATCCGACTTGCGCCAGGCCAGGTGGACGTGCGCGGTATCGGTCGAGGCGCCGATCAACACGGCGTCACGATCGGCGAAATCGTCCTTGAGCGCGGCATAGCCGACGATCTCGGTCGGGCAGACGAAGGTGAAGTCCTTCGGCCAGTAGAACAGGACCTTCCAACGGCCCGGGAAGGCGTCGTGGCTGAGCGTTTCGCCGGCCGGGAGCGCGTCGATGCCCTGCTGGACGGGAACGGTGAATTCGGGGAGCTTGTCTCCGACAGTAAGCATTTGATGGCCTCCTCAAGAATGGGTCGGCCTTCGGCATCCTCGCCCTGCGACGATTGATTCGCCGTCTGTGCTGCGCTGCATATAAGGCTGGCGTTTGATCGATCCAACAGGTTATTTAGGCCGCGTTGATCGAGTGAGGCGATTATGGCCACTTACCTACCTACCCTGAAGCAGCTGCAATATCTGGTCGCACTGAAGGACCATGGCCATTTCGGCCGTGCGGCGGACGCGTGCTTCGTCACCCAATCCACCCTGTCCGCCGGCATTCGCGAGTTGGAGACGCTGATCGGGGTAACCCTGGTCGAGCGCACGCGCCGCGTGGTGCGCTTCACACCGCTGGGCGACCGGATCGCCGACAAGGCACGCCGGGTGCTGCGCGAGGCTGAGGAACTGGGCGACATCGCCCGCGCCGCCGGGCGCCCGCTGTCGGGCGAAATGCGGATGAGCGTGATCCCGACCATCGCGCCCTTCATGCTGCCGCGAATCCTGCCGCGGTTGCGGCGCGACTATCCCGACCTGAAGCTGTTCCTGCGCGAGGAGCCGAGCGGTGCTGCGTGCGAGGGGCTTCACCATGGCCGGACCGATTGCGTGCTGCTCGCCCTGCCCTATGCCTGTGGCGAGGTGGCGTCGCAGTTCCTGTTCGAGGACCGGCTGTTTGTCGCAGGCCCCGAGGGCGAGATCGGCAACGCGACCGGGGCGATGCATGCCAACGACATCAACGAGGACCGGCTGCTGCTGCTCGAGGACGGGCATTGCCTGAAGGACCATGCGCTGGCCGCCTGCAACCGGCCGGAGCTGCGCACCGAAGCAACGATGATGGGCACCTCGCTCCACACCATCGTCCAGATGGTCGACAATGGCCTGGGCGTCACGATGCTGCCGGAGATGGCGCTGAAGGCGGGCATCCTCGACCACACGGGATTGACCGCGCGGCCACTGGATGCCGCAAATCCGGCACGCCGTATCGCGCTGGTCTGGCGCCGCGCATCCCCCCGCGAAAAGGATTTCCACCTGCTCGCCGAGGTACTTGCCGAGGCGCAGTAGCCTGCGGCCATGAAACCATTCAGCCGCCGGACCGTACTTGTCTTGTGCGTTTTCCCGCGTGCAATCGAGATAGCTGGAGAGACTGATGAAATTTTCCACCAAGCTTCCGGTTGTGGCGATGTCCGGCCTGTTGATGGTCGCATCCGCCACCGAAGCTCGTACCCCGCAAAATACCCCTGCTCCGGCCGCCGGCGCCCCAACCGCGGCTGCCCCTGCAGCCGCCGCCACGCCGAACCCGGCCGTGGGCGGTGCGGCGATGGATGCCGCCAAGCCGATCACCGAGAATGCGGCCGCCGCGCCCAACCTGACGACGCTGGTCAGTGCGGTGAAGGCAGCCGGCCTCGACGCGACGCTGGCAGGCCCTGGGCCCTTCACCGTGTTCGCGCCGACCAATGACGCGTTCGGGCGACTCGCCCCCGGCACGGTCGATACGCTGATGAAGTCCGAGAACAAGGCGACGCTGGTCAAGGTGCTGAACTATCATGTCGTACCGGGCACGATCACGCTCGAGCAGCTCAAGGCGCAGATGACAGCCGGCGGCGGGACCGCCAAGCTCACCACGGTCGAGGGAACACCCCTGACGGTAACCGACGTCAACGGCGCGATCCAGCTGACCGACGTCAATGGCAACAAGAGCTATGTCGAGGTGCCCGATGTCCGTCAATCGAACGGCGTCGTGCATGTCGTCAACGGCGTGCTGCTGCCGAAGCTGGGTTGAGGCAAGACACGCCTGAATCATGATCGCCGCCCTTCGTGCCGGGTCTGCCCAATGGCTATCCGGCGCGAGGGGCGGGTTGAATCAGTGCGGCGCTATTTGTCCCACCGCGCCGCGGCCTGCGAATCGCTGCCGCGCGGTTCGACCCAGCGGGCCTCGTCGCCACGAGTCTCACGTTTCCAGAAGGGCGCGTCGGTCTTGAGGCGGTCGATCAGATACGCGCACGAGTCGAGCGCGGCAGCACGGTGCGTCGCTGCCGTACCGACAAACACCACCAGATCGCCCGGATGCATCAACCCGATACGGTGCACTATAGTCGCCGCTGCAAGGCCCCAGCGTTCGACCGAGTGATCAGCCAGCCTGCGGAGCGCCGCCTCGGTCGCGCCCGGATAATGTTCGAGTTCGAGCGTGCTGACCCCGTCATCGGCGCGCACCACCCCAACAAAGGTCGCGATGCCGCCGACACCGGATTCGGTGATCCCGGCGAACTCGGCGGCCTGGTCGATCGGTTGCTGCTGGACGGCGATGCGGATCATCCGCCGGTCACCGGCGGGAAGATCGCCACCTCCCGCGGCCGGCCGAGCGGCGCGTCGAGCCCGACGAACACCTGATCCACCGCGGCACGCAGCCGGCCCCGATCGGCCAGCGCGCGGGCATGGCCTTCGCTACGCGTTGCGAGCCAGTCGATCAGATCGCTGACGCTGGCCAGTCCCTCGGGTGGATCGAGCGTTTCGCCGCCGGTCCCGATCGCCTCGCGTACCCAGGAGAAATAGAGAATGTCGATCGCCATGACGGCGCTCAATCCATGTGCTTCAGACCGACCCGCAGATAGTCCCAGCCGGTGATCAGGGTCAGCACCGCTGCGCCCCACAAAGCGGCGATGCTCACCGTCTGCACCCAGGGCCAGCCGGGCAGCGCGCCGGCGAGGATCAGGCCGCCGAGCGAGACGAGTTGCAACGTCGTCTTCCATTTGGCGAGCTTCGACACCGGCACCGAGACCTGGAGTTGCGCCAGGAACTCGCGCAGGCCGGAAATGGCGATCTCGCGCAGCAGGATGATGATGCCGGCAATCAGCGACCAGCCAGCGATATCGCGCGTCGCGACCAGCATCAGCACGACCGCCGCGATCATGATCTTGTCGGCGATCGGATCGAGGAAGATGCCGAGCTTCGACACGGTGCCCTTCGACCGGGCGAGATAACCGTCGAAATAATCGGTGATGCCCATCAGGCAGTAGAGCGCGAAGGCGACCGCATAGCCCGCCGCCCAGGCGGGCCACCACAGAAAACCCACGAGCAGCGGGACCGCGAGAATCCGCGACAGGGTCAGGATATTGGGCAAGGTCAGCATCGGCGCCGACCCTAGGGTCCAGCGCCCTTCCCCGCAATGCTGGAGTCGGCGCTAGACGCGGGCAGTATCCGGGATCATCGTTCGGCGGCAGAACAGCGCCTGCCGACTATTCGGTTGCTGCCCCGTCATCCGGTCGGCTATGCGATGCCCCTATTTCGCCACATGTGAGGCCGTTTCCCATCATGCTCAATGCGCTCGGCTTGCTGAAAGAGCGCCGGTTCATGCCGCTTTTCGTCACCCAGTTCCTCGGTGCCTTCAACGACAATCTCTTCAAGACCTCGATGGTGCTGTTCGCGACCTACCAGGTCTTCAACGACCCGAAGGTCGAGCAGAATTTCAATGCGCTGGCGACCGCGATCGGCATCCTGCCCTTCTTCCTGCTGTCCGCCCTGTCGGGCCAACTCGCCGACACGACGGATAAGGCAAAAATCATTCGGATCGTGAAAACGGCGGAGATATTGATCATGATTTTCGGCGGCGTCGGGCTGATGGTGGCCCGGGCCGGCTTCGTTACGCTCGGCCTTGGCCTGATGCTCGGCGCCGTGTTGTGCCTTGGCGTGCATTCGACCTTTTTCGGCCCGATCAAATACGCGATTCTGCCGCAGCACCTGAAACCCGACGAAGTGCTCGGCGGCACCGGGCTGGTCGAAGCGGCGACCTATCTCGCCATCCTGCTGGGCACGGTCGTCGCGGGCTGGGTTTCGGTCGAGGGCGCGGCGATCACCGGCATCTGCGTGGCAATCGTCGGCTGGGTTACCGGGCGCATGGTACCGCCCGCGCCGCGCGCCGGGGCGGTGCTCAAGATCAACTACAACCCCTTCACCGCGTCCTGGCGGCTGATCAGCGCAACGATGCATATTCCGCGGCTGTTCATGGCGATCTGCGCGATCAGCTTCTTCTGGACGATCGGCGCGGTGCTGATCATCATCTTCCCACCGCTGGTGAAGAACGTGCTCCACGCCGATCCGCGCGTCTCGAGCATGGTCATCGCCCTGTTCTCGATTGGGATCGCCGTCGGATCGGTGGTGATCAACACGATGCTGAAGGGCAAGGTATCGGCGAAATACGCGCCGGCGTCGGTGATCGCGATGGGCGTGCTGGTCGTCGTCTTCTCCCTGCTGGTGCGTGTCTGGCCCGAGGCGCCGGACGGCACCCTCTACAACATGGCATCCTTCTTCCAGCTTCCGCGGGCTATTCCGGTGGTCCTGGTGCTGATGGCGATCGCCATCACCGGCGGCATGTTCGTGGTGCCGCTCTACACCTTCCTGACCACGACGGTGACCAAGGACCAGACCGCGCGCACGGTGGCCGCCAACAATGTCGTCAATTCGGGCGCGATGGTGTTCGGTGCGCTGCTGGTGCAGGCGGTGTCGGCGCTTGGCGTGACGCCGGAGAACATGCTGTTCCTGGTCGCCGGCATGTGCCTGATCTCGGCCTGGCTGGCGCAGAAACTGCACATGGTCTGCGACTGAGGCGCTATTCGCGGAAGATGTGGAATTCCCTGTTATCGCCGACGGAACAGGGAATTATCAGGGAATTTTGTTTTTTTGCCCAGATCAGGACGCCTTTAGCGGTGATGTTTCACTGCGATCACAGTACCTTGCCTGGAAATTCCCTGTTCTTCGTAACAGGGAATTCAATCGCGGATAACAGGGAAAACTCCCTGGCCAACAGGGAATTGCCCATTCGTGCGGCGATGAGAATCAGCAGGAGCGGACGCCATGAGCCCGCTCCGCCACCATGCTGCAACGATTGTCGGCATCGTTGAATCAACCCGCCCCCCGCAGGGCGGGTCGTCAGAAGATGAACGTGTAGATGCAGATGAAGAAGGCGGTGAAGCTCAGCACAAACAGCGTCAGATCCTGATCGTCGTTACGCGGCGGAGTCAGCTTCTTGGGCTGCGCCATTGCAAGGCGTCGACGGAACGGGTGGCGGGCGGCGGTAGCCGGAAGGGCGAGGTGCTGAGCCATGTGCGACAGTTAACGCCGCGTTTACGATTCGGGCCAGCACGGATTTAGGTTAATGCACGTCCGATCGCGGGACAGGCCAGAACGCGATTTGCACGCGCGCAGCCGGGAACCAAAACCGGGTTGGACGATAGCCTCCCGTACCGGTTAGGATGCCTGTCGTGACATTCTTCGAAAGCCTGATCGCGCTGCTGCTGATGGCGATCCTGCTGCTGCAGGTGGCGCGACGGACATGGATTCCCTACCCCACCATGCTTGCCGCGGCCGGCGTGGTCGTCGCGCTGATCCCGGGCAGCCCGGTGATCCGGCTCGACGGGCACACCGCGCTCGCGCTGTTCATCGCGCCGGTACTGGTCGATGCGGCCTTCGACTTCCCGCTCGCCGCGATACGCGCGCTGTGGCGCCCGTTACTGGCGCTCGCGGTCGGCGCCGTGCTGCTGACGACGGCAGTGGTCGCGTGGATAGGGTGGGCGTTCGCCGGCTTGCCCATCGCGGCGGCGATCACCCTGGGCGCAATCGTCGCGCCACCGGATGCCGCGGCCGCCACCACCGTGCTGCGCTCCGCCAAATTGCCACGCCGTACGGTCGAGGTGCTGACCGGCGAGAGCCTGCTCAACGACGCATCCGCGCTATTGCTGTTCAGCGCCGCCCTCGCGATCCAGAGCCATGGGGGAATCGACGGCGGCGTCGGTGTGCGCCTGGCGCTCGCCGTGCCGGGCGGCATCCTGCTCGGCATCTTCTTTGCCTGGCTCAACCGGTTTATCACACCCTTCACGCGTGGCACGCTCGGCGGCAACCTGCTCGAATTCGTCAACACCTTCCTGGTGTGGATCGTCGCCGACCGCCTCGGCTTGTCGGCGGTGCTGTGCGTGGTCGCGATGGCAATGTACCTCGCCAATTCCCCGACGGGGCGTGCCAGCGCCCGCAGCCGCATCCAGTCCTTCGCGGTATGGGGCGGCGTCGTCTTCCTGCTCAACGTGCTCGCCTTTCTGCTGATGGGCATGCAGGTGAGCGCCATCATCGGCGACATGCGGCCTGAGCGGCTGCAAGAGGCATTGCACTTCACCGGTGTCGTCATCGCCGGCGTGGTCATCACGCGCATCGCCTGGGTACTGTTCTACAACCAGATGGCGAAGCGCTTCGCGGTGATCCGGGGGCCGCTAAAGGCGCCGAGCCTGGCGCAGAGCATCGTGGTCGGCTGGTGCGGCATGCGCGGGCTGGTAACGATGGCCACTGCCTTCGCGTTGCCCGCCGATTTCCCGCACCGCGACATGATCCTGCTTGCCGCGTTCGGCGTGGTGCTGGCGACCCTGGTGGTGCAGGGACTGACGCTGACCCCGCTGATCAGGCTGCTGAAGCTGCACGACGGCGGTGCCGAGGAACGCGAGATGGCGGCTGCGCGCGTTGCCCTGGCGGAGGTGGCGCTGGAGGCGATCGCCGATGCTAGTGGCCCGGTCGCGCAGGAGACTCGCCGACAGTTGCAGATCGACCGCGATTCGCTGACTGATTCCGACGCCCGCCAGGTGTTCGAGGAACGCCAGAATCTGAAACGCATTGCCATTGCGGCGCAGCGCGACAGTCTCCTTGCGCTTCGTGACGAGGAGAAGGTCGGCGAAGATGCCTATGAGGTGCTGCAGGAGGAACTCGACTGGCGTGAGCTTGCAGTCGGGCCCGAGGGCGTCCGCACGATCGAGGAAGGCTGATGAAGATTTCCAGCGCGGGCGCACAGATCGGCGACGCGATCTCCCAGGGCCTGCGGCGCGGGCTCGTCCGGCAGGTGCGGGCCGTGTTCAATGACGCGAAGAAAGGCGAGCGTCCGGTAATGCGCAGCGACGATGCGCTGTTCGCGCCGGATTCGGTGGTGTGGCGCGTGCACGGCGATGTGACGACGATGATGGTCGGCGGCGTCGCTGCCCTGCTGTTGCAGATGCTGCATCCCGCAGTGCTGGCAGGCGTGTGGGATCATTCGAACTTCCGCACCGACATGCTCGGGCGGCTGCGGCGCACAGCTCGGTTCATCGCGATGACCAGTTTCGGCGCTCGGGCGGATGCCGAGGCTGCCATCGCCCGGGTGCGCGGCATCCATGACGCGGTCGATGGCCTGTTGCCAGACGGCACGGCTTATCGCGCGGGCGATCCGAAGCTGCTTGCCTGGGTTCATGTCAGCGAGGCAATCTGCTTCCTCGACGCCTGGATCCGGTACAGCGAACCGGACATGTCGGCCGCCGACCAGGACCGGTATTTCGCCGAGTTCGCGCGTATCCCCGAGGCGCTTGGCGCAGATCCGGTGCCGCGCAGCCGAGCCGAGGCAGAAGCGCTGATCGCCGGAATGCGGCCTGAGCTGGCGGTCGACGCTCGGACACGAGAGGTCGCGGCGCTGGTGCTGAACCAGCCCGCCCGCAGCCTTTCCGCCGGACCGGTGCAGGCGATCACTTTCCAGGCGGCGGTGGACCTGTTGCCCGACTGGGCGCGCAGGATGCACGGCCTTTCGGCGCCACGCCTGACCCGACCGCTGGTACGCGCCGGGACCTTCGGGATCGCGCGGACCCTGCGCTGGGCGTTCGGTTAGGCCCGATTTCTTCGGGCGATGCCCTTTCACCCTCTTCCCGTTGGCGGCTGGTCGAACCTAGCTGGCGCTGAAGCTCATTTCTTTGGCGGCGCGACAATCCGCAAGGCCCCTGCCCTGATCCTGAACTCAAGCGGGAATTCGAGTTCCTGGACCTCGCCGTCCAGACCGACATCCACGCACTTGCGATCCGCACGGACGGTCAGTGACTCGCACTCCCCATATTCGACGAAATCCTTGTCGTGGTCGGCACGGCCGGTAACCGCCCGAAGCGAGAACCAGAGCAGCGCGAACCGCCCCGGCGCGGCAAGCGCGAAGACCGAGAGCTTACCCCGGTCCAGTGCCGCCCGCTCCCCGATCTGTCCGCGTTCGAGCGAATAGAGATTATTGCCGACGAATAGCAGCGCGGTGACCAGCGGCTTGCGTCCATCACCCATGTCCACGCTGAGCCGGTAGCGCCGCATCCTGCTCCAGGCGTGCCACGAGGCCGGGATCGCGGCGAGCCATTTCGGCACGCCCAGACGATCGCGATACGCCTCCCGCCGGCGGACCATGGTCGGGTACAGGCCGATCGAGGCATTGTTGGCGAAGACATGTCCGTTGACCTCGGCCAGATCGATCGGCCTCGCCTTGCCCCGTACCGCGAGCACCGCCGCCTCTTCGAGGTTTGGCGGGATGCCGAGATCGCGGGCCAGATGATTGAGCGTGCCGAGCGGCAACAGACCCATCTCGACATCGTCATCGGCCAGGATCGCAGCGGCGCAGGCGGCAGTCCCGTCGCCGCCACCGACGACGACGCGGGGATTGGCAGACGCCGCCTCCCGCACCGCATCCGCCGTGTCCGGCCCCTCCAATAGCTGAAGCGAGATACCGGCGCCCGCCTTGGCGAACGCGCCGGTCAGCTGATCTTCGAGGTTTTCGCCCGCCGAAGCGGCTGCACCCCCCTTGCGGTTGACCAGAACGGGAAGCGGCAATTTCGACACAGGGGCGTAACGATCGATTGCCGCGCTTGTTCAGATCGCCTTGGTGATTTGTTCGGCAAAGATGTCGTCGGCCACTTCTCGTGACGTCCAGCCATCGTTGCGCCAGGTGAAGCGGACATGATCTCCGCGCTGGAACGCAGCGCCGTCCCAGGCGATCACCTGAAGTTCGATATCGTCGTTGCGATGGACATGGATCCAGTTGAAGCTCTGCAACTCGTCGTTGCGCAGCCGGGTCGAGGTGGCGGTGCCGGCCTGGATGACCAGGGCGCCGCCGCCAGTCTCCACCATCCTGCGCGCCGCCTCGGCATAGGTGCGATGGAAATGGCCGGCGAGCGCGATATGCACCCCTGCCTCTCGCACCGCGGCGACGGCATCGCGGTGGTGGCCGACCGCTTCGCTAAGTTCGCCGCCTTCGCCGATCGGCATGGCGAAGAGCGGATGATGCGTGACCAGGATCCGCGTCTTCTGGGGTGGCACCGGGCCGAAGCGGTCATGGATCAGCGCCAGTTGCTTGCGATTGATCCGCCCGTCCTTGAAGGTCAGCGACCGCGCCGTGTTGATACCGAGGATGGCAACCTCTTCATTCTCGAACCATGGGCAGAGATCGCGGTCGATATAGCGCCGGTAGCGGTCGAGCGGGGCCAGGAAGCGGCGCGCGACATCGTAAAGCGGCACGTCGTGATTCCCGGGAATGACCAATAGCGCATGGCCTGCCGCCCGCAGTCGGTCGAGATAGGCGGAGGCTTCGCGGAATTGCGCGACGCGGGCGCGCTGGGTGAAATCGCCACTTATGATGACGAGGTCGGGGCGGTGGTCGGCCAGCCATGCCTCCGTCGCCGCGRCGATTCGCGGGTCGTGTGCCCCAAAATGAATGTCAGACAATTGTGCGATCCGGGCCATGTCCCTCCAACGGCCGTCGGCGCGGCGGGTTTCATACCCGGCCCATCGCATTTTTTCCTATCAAACGCATAGGAATTGATCCATGGAGACGCCGGACACACGACAGGATGAAACGGTGACGACAGACGTCTCTCCGCGATGTCCTGAACAACCTACGGAGAAATCGTCCATGAAGAAGTTCGTTATCCTGCCGCTCATCGCCGTTGCCACCCTCGGCCTCACCGCATGCGGCGGCGAGAAGCCGGTCGACAACACCGCGAACGCAAGCGAGATCACGCTGAACAGCGAAGACACGCTGGACGTGAACGCGACCGACGAAGGCGCGCTGAACCTGACCGACAATGCGACCGTAGTCGACAACGCAGCCGTCCTCGACGGCGTCGAGAACGTCACGGCCAAGTAAGCCTGACTTTCGACGTTACCTAAGCAGCGTCGAAACGGGGCCGCGCGACCATCGGGTCGCGCGGCCCTTTTTATTTCCGCTCGCCTTTTCATTTCGGCCCGGCCTGGATTTTCGTCCGACGACAAAGGCGGACTATCGCAAAGCAAAGCAGGCCTGCATTTCCTACTCAACGAGTAGGGATTACATAGGGCGGGCGTTGATGCTCCCTAGCAGAACGTAAACTGCGGCCCGGTGCCTCCGGGGTGCCGGGCCGCCACTTTTTCCCTCCGTCGCACGATCCGACCCGGCGATGTCGCCTTGCGTCGTCGCGCGGTGGCGGTATCGTCGGCGCGTGGCGCGTTTTCCATTCTTCCAGCGGGTGTCCCAGTCGCCGACTGCGCCCCAGGTCGCGCCGGCGGCGCGCGTCTTCGACATAGCCGAGCTTTATGACGGGCCCATCACCGTCAAACCGGCGGCCGAGCCGGGCCAGGCACGGCTCGACGAGAAACTGCGCCAGGCCTATTTCTGGATCGTCAACACGGCGATCATCAGCCCGCATTACGACATCGAATATCAGGACGGGCCGTCTCCGGAATTCCGCATCGGCGACAGCCGCACGCTGCTCACCCTGCCCTCTGCACAAAGCTATTCCAGCTATGCCCTGCTACCCCTGCTGGCCTTTGCAGCACAGGGCAAATGCCTGTTCGTCGGCGGTCCCGGCCGCGGCAAGACGGCAAGCGCGATCCTGATGGGGGTACTGGCCGGATATCCGGTGCGCGAGGTGCGCCGGGCGATGCAGCACGGCCACCCGCAGATGACGATCGCCGATCTGCTCGGCAATCCCCTGCCCGCCGATCTCGTTTCTGCGCAGAGCGTCGATGCGATCCGCATCGCGTGGCGGCCCTGGCTCGGCATGCGGGTGAAGATCGTCGACGAATATAACCGGATCCCCACCCGCACGCAGAGCGCGTTGCTGACGGTGATGGGCGACAATTATGCCGAGGTGCTGGGCCAGATCTACGAATGTCCGCCGGCCGCCTGGTATCTGACGGCGAACGACGACGCGGGCGGCGGCACCTACCAGGTGATCGAGGCTTTGCGCGACCGGGTCGACGTGATCGTCCAGGCGCTGGCGTTCAACCCACGCTTCCTCGACGATCTGCTGTTGCGCATCGAGGAGAATGTCCGGCCCGAGGATGTCGTACCGCGCGAGATCGTGTTCGACGAAGCCGAGATCAAGCAGATGATCGAGGCGGTGCGCGGCGTAGCGGTGCCCCCCGAGGTGCGCCGGCGCATCGAATTCTTCGCCAGCCAGTTCGAGTTTCTTGAGACCGCGGGGGCGGCGGCCGAGCATATGACCAAGGACACAGCGCGCCTTTCCGGTGTCGACTGGGTGCAGGTGACCGCGGCGGATTCGGGGCGCGACCGGCTGAAGGATATCGGCACGCAGACCATGAACGGCCTGTCGGTGCGCAATCTGATGACGCTCGCCAATTTCGCCAAGGCGCTCGCCTTTTTCCGGGGTGAGGATTCGGTGTCGCTCGAGGATGTGCGTCAGATCCTGCCCTTCGTGCTTCGCGACAAATTGCGCCCCGACCCCGACGCGCCCTTCTTCGCGCTGCCCGAGAATGCGGCCTATCGCACCGATCTGGTCGGTTGGCTGCGGCGACTGTTCGACATGTCGTGCGAGGAATATGACAGGCTCGACCTCGATCGCGACGATCCCGTGCGGGCGCTGGCGGACGAGTTCGCAGTCGGGCTGGAAGGGCTCGGCGCGCGCGAGGTGCGCGCCCGGCTGACCCGGATCGAGCGGCTGGTGACAGAGCGGACGGTGGGGCGCAAGCTTTACGGGCCGCTCTATGACGAGCTGCTCCACCTGAAATATCTGCACCAGCGCTACACCAATTACCTCGCCTGGCTCGGCAATCGCTGATGCCCCTGTCGCCTGTGCTCGCCCGGACGCTGGCGGCCGGACGCCCGCAGTTCAACGCCCGGATTGCGGCGGCGCGACGGGCGCGGTCGGGATTCGACACCGACGCGCTGAGCGACATGATCCGGGTGCGGCTCGATCCGGTGGCGGCGGCGGTGGAGGCGATTTCGCCCGATCGGGTAGGTGCTACGGTCGAGGCAGGGTTCGACCTGCTGGTTATGCTCGCCGGCCAGGCCATGGCGGCAAGTCGCAAGGCGCTGCTCGATCGCGTGTGGAGCGAGGTGGCGCCGCGGCTTGCCGCTCCGGTCGCGGGGCGGCCCTTCGCGACACTCGGCATGCTGACCAACGCTGCCCTGACGATCGCGGCGACTGCCGGCGCACGCGCCGACGAGTGGATCGAGCGCATGATCGCCGTCGCACCGATGATCGAGGCGGATACGCTCGCCGCGACCGGGCAGGTGATCGCCTGGCGATCCGGCATGGCGCATTTTCGTGAAGGTGCCCTTGCCGCGGCCGACGGGCTACCCGACGCGCTGGCGCTGGCGGCGATCGGTGCCTCCGGCAGATGGGCTGAGGTCCGGGCAGCACTCGTCGCGAATCCATGGTGGACGCCCGATGAGGATACCCCGTGCATCCGCTTTGGCGGCTTTGCCGGTTTCGGCGGACCGTTCGCCGAGCCGCCCCGTGTCAGGGCCGGGACGCAGGGCTTCTTCGTGCGCTCGGGCGAGCGCACCGGATTGCTGGTGGCCGACGCCTGGGGCGCGACGCTGCATCCCGCAGCGAAGGAGGAATTCGACGGCGCCGATGCGACGGGCGCGGAGATTCGGGGCGGCGCCGTTGTCGCCGGTGACCGCACCATCCCGATAGACCTGCCGGCGGAGGGACTGAGCGCCGCGATCGCCCGAAACGGGATAGCGATCGTCTCGCCCTATAGCCATTTCGTGCAGATCCTGCCGTGGCGGCTGCCCTGAGCACCGCCGACCGCATCGCGCTGTGGCAGTCAGCCTGGCCCGAGGCCCTTGCAGCGTGGAGCCGGTTTACCCGGCTGCGGAACCCGCAGCTCTGCGATTCCAGCGTGATGGCGGCAAAGGAGGGCCTGGCGGGTGCCTTCGCCATGATCCGGCTGGTCGACAAGAGCGTGGTGATCGACCTGGAGGCAATCGCGTCGCTTGGGCTCGACGATCACGCGACCGAGATATTGGCGCATGAGATCGGCCATCATGTGCTGGCCCCGGCGAGCGCAACCGACAGTTTCCGCCTCATCGCTCGCCTGCGCCGTGCCCTGCCGACGCTCGAGCGCCACGCGCCGATGGTCGCCAATCTTTACACGGACCTGCTGATTAACGACCGGTTGCAGCGACAGGCCGGGCTCGACATGGCGGGTGTCTATCACCGGATGGCCCAGGCCGAGCGCGGCGCGCGAAGCCGCTTGTGGACGCTGTATGTCGGCATCTACGAATCGCTCTGGTCGCTCGACAAGGGCAGCCTTGGCGGGCCGCGCGGCGATGCCGAGATCGAGGGCGACGCCTGGCTCGGCGCGCGGTTGATTCGCGTCTACGCACGCGACTGGATGTATGCGGCGGGGCGTTTCGCGACGTTGGTGCTACCCTATCTCGCCGAGGATGTGGAGAAGGACTCGGCGCTGCGCCGCTTGCACGACACGCGAAGCGCGGCGCTGGGCGCCGACCCGACGGGGGCGCAGCAGGTCGAGAGGGACGAGGCCGATGGCGTCGTTCATCCCTCGCGCGATGCGAAGGTGACAGGCGGCATCGAGGCCGAGGCTGATGGCGAACGCTCCAAGCCCGCCGAACCTTCGGACGTTCAGCGCCGCGCCGCTGGCCAGGCGCGCGAGCCGTTCGATTATGGCGAGATATTGCGCGCCGCGGGACTCGACCTGTCGGACGAGGAGATTGCGATCCGTTATTATCGCGAGCGCGCGCTGCCGTTGCTCGTGCCTTTCCCGACACGCCCCGGCACCATGTCCGACGAGCCCCAGCTCGAAGGGGTCGAGCCATGGTCGCTGGGCGATCCACTCGACGAGATCGACTGGCTGCAGACGGCCGCCCAGTCGCCGGTCGTGGTACCGGGGGTGACGACCGTCCGCCGGGTCTATGGCCGCGAGCCGGGTCCGCCGGGACGGCCCGAGCCGGTCGATCTCGATCTCTATGTCGACAGCTCGGGATCGATGCCCGATCCGCGGCGCTTCACGTCCTACCTGACGTTGGCGGGCGCGGTGATCGCATTGTCCGCGCTCAAGGCCGGGTCACGTGTCCAGGCGACGCTGTGGAGCGGCAAGAACCAGTGGACGGGGACCACCGGCTTCGTGCGCGACGAGAAGGCGATCCTCTCGATCCTGGTCGGTTACTATGGCGGCGCCACCGCTTTCCCGATCCACCGTCTGCGCGACACCTTCGCCACACGCAGCAAGACGTCGCGGCCGGCGCATATCCTGATGATATCCGACGACGGTATCACCACCATGTTCGACAGCGACGAACGCGGTACGAGCGGATGGGACGTCTCCGCCATGGCCCTCGCCAAGGGCCGGGCCGGCGGTACGATGGCGCTGAACCTGTATCCGGGAATGAAGGCCGATCATCCGGACCGGCTGGTCTTGGATCGTGCGCGCGACGAACAGGGCTGGGACATCCATGCGGTCACGCAGTTGCAGGACCTGGTCGATTTCGCGCGCAGCTTCGCGCGGCGACGTTATGCGGATGTCGCAGCGTGATCGTGCTGTGGCGGGTCACCACGCGGTGCAATTATGCCTGTGGGTTCTGCGCCTATGATCGCAGCACCGGCGGCTTCCGGGAGGATGTCGCCGCAGGCGAGGCGGAGCGTTTCGGGCGCCTGCTCGGCCAATGGGCGCAAGCCCGGGACCGTCGCGTGCTGCTGAGCTGGCTCGGCGGCGAACCGTTGCTCTGGAAACCGATCCTGCCATTGTCCGCTGCGCTGGCCGGGCCGCACCTCCGGATCAGCGCAACGACCAATGGCAGCACGCTGCATCGCCCCGAAGCGCGCGCGGCCATCCTGAAGAATTTTGCCGAACTGACGGTGAGTGTCGATGGTCCTGATCAGATACACGACCGGATGCGCGGCGAAAATTCGGCCTTTGCGCGGGTAAAGCATGGGGTAGAGCGGCTGGTCGAGGAGCGGCGGGCCAGCGGATCGTCGCTCAGACTGCGCGTCAATGTCGTGCTGATGCGCGAGACCCGCCCCCATTTCGCCGCGCTGTGTGATTCGCTTTGCGACTGGGGCGTCGACGAAATCACCTTCAATCAGCTGGGGGGGCGCGATCGCCCGGAATTCTTCCCCGCACAGCGGCTCCAGCCAGTCGATATCGCGACGCTTTCGGCCGAACTGCCCGAACTGGTGCATCGGCTGGCCGCGCGCGGCGTACGACTATGCGCCGACCCGCTCTATCTCCACCGGTTACGCGCGAGTGCCGTTGGTGAGCCGTTGTCTGTCGGCGATTGCGAACTCGGCCGCGACTTCCTGTTCATCGACGAACGGGGTCGCCTGTCGCCATGCAGTTTCAGCACCGGCGATTATGGCGTTCCCCTCGCCTCGCTTCGCACGACTGGCGATATCGACGGACTGCATGACCGGTTCGTCGCGGCGGACGCGGCCGCGCGCTGTGCCGCGTGTAACGATTGCCCTTCCACCCAACGCTTTGCAAAGTTCGCCGCATGACGCCGGGACCACCACTCGAACGCCTGATGCGCAGGATCGCCGAAACGCCCGGCGAGTTCCTGGCCGAACCGCGCATCGGCGGCACCGGTACCGTCGTGACATCTGCGCTGGTGGGCGACCTGCTGCGCAGCGCCGGCGTACCGGCCGACCGGAGTGTGCTCGACCGTTTCTCGACGCAACGTCCGGCAGAGCGGAACCGGCTGATGCTGGCCGCCGTCGTCGTCTGGCTGCTCGCAGACGACTGGGTCAGCCATGCGCCGACGCCCGGCGCGATGACAGACCTGCTCGGCGACACGGTGACCGAGCTTGCCGCGACCGCCCTTGCACAGGCTTTTGTCGAGGACGCCGAGCGGCGCGAGGAACTGGCGCGGACAGCGTTGGCAGTGCTGAACCTGCTACCTGAGGGCGAGGATGAACGACAGGCGGCCGACCGGTTGTCGTCGGTCAGCGCGACCGAACGGCAACGGTTGATCAGCGCCAGCCGCGCGGCCGAGGAACGCGCCCGGCTGGTCCGCGAGGCACTGATCCGCAAGGCGGCCGAAGAGTCGGCCGACAAATATACCCGAGAATGAGCGACCCGACCGATGCCGAACGTTATCCGATGCTGAGCGACGCCGGGCGCGCTCTGCTGCTGCGGATGACCGAGCACCCCGCCGCCCCGATCTACCGCAACCGCAGCGGCAACCGCCTGCTTGCGGAGGACCTGGCAGGCCTGGCGGCGTTCGAACGGGAGACGCTGGCCGCGACCATCGACGGACTCCCCGGCCGCCCCCCCGCCTGGGTCGCGCCGTTCCTTGCCGACACCTATCGCCACGTTCCGTTCTTCAGGGCGCGCGGCGCGGCGCCCGCAAGCTTGGCCGATGTTCCAACGACCTCGCGTGCCGATCTGGCGCATGACATCGCTGCGTTCGTGCCCGATGACGTACCGGTTGACCGGCTGATCAATTTCCGCACGACCGGCACCACCGGTCATCCGCTCCTGATCGCGTCGCACCCTGTGGTCGCCGCGCGCTATCTCGCCTTCCACAAGCGCGCGCTACGTCGGTTCGGGGTGACGTTGAGGGCCGGCCGCGGAGAGATCGGGGTAGTGCTGCTCGGCCATCAGCAACGCTGCTTCACCTATGTCTCGGTGACGCCGACGATGGACGAGGCCGGGCTAGCGAAGATCAATCTGCATCCTGACGACTGGCGCGATCCGGACGACCGGGCGCGCTATCTCGACGCGCTGGCGCCGGAGGTGATCGCCGGCGACCCGATATCCTTTGCCAGCCTGCTCGACCTGCCGGTGCATACCCGGCCCCGCGCGCTGCTGTCGGTGGCGATGATGCTGACCGACGGGCTGCGCTCGGCGCTGGAACGTCGTTTCGGCTGCCCGGTGCTAGATCTCTATTCGATGAACGAGGTCGGTCCGATCGCGGTGGCCGATCGGGCTGCGGGCGGCCATGTACTGCTCCAGCCCAAGCTTCATGTCGAGATCGTCGATGACGACGGCCATGTGGCGCCCGAGGGAGAGCGAGGCGAGGTGTGCGTGACGGGCGGGTTCAATTTCTGCCTTCCGCTGGTAAGGTATCGAACCGGTGACACTGCATCCCTCGCCCGGGTTGCCGACGAGCCGGTCCTGATCGGACTGTCAGGGCGGCGTCCGATCCGGTTCCGCACCAGCGATGGTGGCTGGATCAACAATATCGACATCAGCCATGCGCTGAAGCCCATCACCGCGGCACAATTCAGCGTGCATCAGGCGGCGAGCGGTTTCGTGACCCTGCGCCTTTCACACCACGCCCTGCCGGAGGCGCCCACTGCCGAGACGCTTCTCCGCGGCGTGTTGGGTGACCTTCCGATCTCGGTCGAGCCCCTCGGCGATGAGAGCAAGATCCTGCAATATACGTCGGATCTGCCCGGAAGCGGCGCGGCATGACGCCGCTCGAGGTAGCCGCCAATCTGGCTGCGACCGTCTCGATCCTTCTGGCCGGCCGCAACAGCGTGCATACCTGGTGGACCGGAATAATCGGCTGCCTGCTGTTCGCAATGCTGTTCTACACGACCCAGCTCTACGCGGACGTTACGCTGCAACTGGTCTTTATCGTGACCAGCGTGACCGGTTGGCGACTATGGGTGCGCGGCATGACGGGTGCACCGCTGCCGATCAGCCATGCCCCACTCCCCGATCTCGCCTGGATGGCTGTTCTCGGGGTGGTCGTCACTTTCGGCTACGGGGCTGTGCTGCACCGCTTCACCGATGCCTATGCGCCCTTCGTCGACTCGGCCGTGCTGGTGCTCAGCCTCGTCGCGCAATTGCTGCTGGTGCGGCGCAGGGTCGAGACCTGGCTGGTGTGGCTTGCAGTCGATACGATCGCCGTTCCGCTCTATGCCTCGCGCGGCCTGTACCTCACCGCCGCGCTCTATGCGGCCTATTGGGTCAACGCACTGTACGGCTATTGGCGCTGGCGCCGGGAGATGGCGGCGTGCTGACCGGCCTGGTCGTCGGCAAATTCTGCCCGCTGCATCTCGGCCATCAACGGCTGATCGAATTTGCCGGAGCGCAGTGCGACCGACTGGTCATCCTGAGCTACACCAGGCCGGAATTTCCCGCTTATCCGCCGGCACTGAGGGCCAGCTGGCTCGAGGCGCTTTTCCCCGAGGCGATTCGGCTGGTGCTTGACGACTCGGTGCTTTCCGATTTCGCACTGCGGACTGGTAGCAGTGCGCGCGTACTCCCCACCAACGATGCGCCGGAGGAAGTCCACCGCGAATTCTGCGCCTGGGTCTGCCACCGGATGCTCGGGCTCTCGATCGACCGGGTGTTCACCAGCGAATCCTATGGCGACGGCTTTGCCGCCAGCCTGACACGCTATTTCCGCGAGCATGCCGCCCCGCATCATCATATCGAGCACCTCGCCTATGATCCGGCCCGCGCGACGACGCCGGTGTCCGGCAGCGCGATTCGACATGACCCTGATGCGCTATCGGACTTCCTTCCCGGCCCCGTGCGGTCCTCCCTGATCAAGCGGATCGGCATCATCGGCGGCGAATCGAGCGGGAAGACGACCCTGGCCCGGTTGCTGGCCGAGCGGCACGAGACGATCTGGGTGCCGGAATATGGCCGCGAGCTATGGATCGCACGCGACGGCGCCCTGCTGTTCGAGGACCTGCACGCCATCGCGGTCGAACAGATCGCCCGCGAAGAGACGGCGGCGCTATCCGCAAGGCGTTGGTTGTTCTGCGATACAACGCCGCTGGTCACCGCCTTTTACAGCGAGGCGATGTTTGGGCGGGTCGACCCGGCGCTCGGCACGATGGCAAAGCGGCGGTACGACCATATCCTGCTTTGCGCGCCCGACTTCGATTTCGTGCAGGACGGAACACGCCGTGACGCAGCGTTCAGGCAGCGCCAGCACGACCATTATGCGCAGGCGCTAGCGGCCGAAGGTGTGCCCTACACCGAGATAACCGGCTCGATCGCTGAGCGGCTGCCCCTCGCGGACGCCATATTGGCCGCGTCGGGGTTGGTGCCCCGGAAATCCGGGCGTTTCTAGAATTTTTTGAAAAAGTGGTGGAGCCGTGGTTCTCGGCTCCACTATTTTTAAGCCATTGAACTTACACCAGAAACCTTGACTGAAGTCATAGGACTAAACATGCCCGCGATGATGCGGGCGCAGCCGAATGTCGGCCGTCAGCCGCTGCTCGTCCTTCGGGGATGACGCTGAGTGGATCGACAGCGTCTGCTCGGCAATCCCGATCTGGCGACATGCCTCGACCGCCGTCGAGCCGCTATTGTTCAACGAAAAAACCGACGTCTTATCCATTTCTCAGAACCTGTTCCTGAGCCATTTCTTCAATTTTGGCCGATGATGGCAGACTATTTTTTCTGCACAGGTACGCTGGCCAGATCGGCATCGATTGTGCTCAGCTTCGCGTCTGTGAGTTGCTGCGGCATATAGGCCTGCAGCGCCGCGAGCGTCATGCCACGCCCCATGTCGAGCTGCGGGCTTTTGAGCAGGTCGGGCAGCTGCCGGGCGAGTACGGCGTGGGCCGCGGGATCGTCGAGCAACGTGCCGAGCGGGGTAGTCAGCGTATTATAATGCCCCGATTGCAGCGCCGCCTGCATCCGCGTTTGCTCGCCGTCGATCTGTGCACCCCATGGATCGCGCTGCGGCGTCGCCTTACCGTCAGCGCCGAAGTCCATCAGCATGTCGGTGGCACGGGCGTAGCGCGGCCATGCCGGCAGCCCCGCCCCGTTGGGATTGCCCGTCTTGGCGAAGTTGACGACGTAACCGCTGATCGTCTTGCCGATCGCGATATCCTTCGGCGTGGTCTTGTCGCCATATTTGATCGCGGTCGTGTCGAAGAAGAACGGGATGTCGGTGGCATGCTGTGCGCCCGGCTGGCCGACTGAATCAGCAACATAGGAAAAGCGATATTCCCACACCGGCACGCCCTTCTGCGCGATCGCGGCGGAAGCATCGCGCGCGCCGGCGATCATGAAGCCGCCCTTGCCGCCCATGTCGGCGCTGGTCGCGCCGATCACGATCGGCACCTTCGCAAAGCGCCCCGACGCATAGGCCGCGCCGTTGTCGACGATCACCGTGCCGTCGACGAACGGGCCGCTATAGGTCACGGGCCCCGGCTTGGGACGGAACATCTGCATCATGCTGAGCCCGTCGGTCACCTGCTCGGCGCTGAGCGCGCGCAGCTTGTCGAGGGCGTCGGACGCGTTCGGATCGATGTTCTGCGATTTGGCGAAATCCATGCTGATCTGCTCGACCGAGGCGAGTGTTTTGCTCGGATCGGACTTGCCGTTGCCGCCCGACATCACCATCGCTTTCTGGAACAGGCCCGTCGCGAGTGGCGACGTCACCAGCGCATGGACCGACATGCCGCCCGCACTCTCGCCGATAATCGTCACGTTCGACGGGTCGCCGCCGAACTTGGCAATGTTTTTCTGCACCCATTGGAGCGCGGCGATCTGGTCCATGATCCCGTAATTGCCGATCCGGCCACCATCGGGATTGGCCTTGGTCAATTGCGGCAACGCGAAGGTGCCGAAGCGACCGACACGGTAGTTGAAGCTGACGAACATCACGCCTTGCCTGGCGATGTTGGCGCCCGAATAGGTCGGCGGCGAGGCGCCGCCGTTGACGAAACCGCCGCCATAGATCCACAGGATCACCGGCAGTTTCGCCTTGGCGGCAGCGGGCTTCCACACATTGACGTACAGGCAATCCTCCGCGGGCGTGGTCCCGAGCGGCGCGGCATCGCCCCCGAACGGCACCTGCATGCAGTCGTGCGAATAGGCGGTCGCGTCGCGCACGCCTTGCCAGGCGGCGGCGGGCTGCGGCGCGCGCCAGCGCAGCGCGCCGATTGGCGGGGCGGCGAAGGGAATGCCCTTCCAGCTATCGATGCCGTCGGTCGTCGCGCCGCTCACGAGGCCGGTGTCGGTCTGGACGATCGGCGCCGCGTTGGGCTGCGCGGGAAGCGTTGCCGGCACGCTCAGTGCGAGCGCTGCTGCCAGGACGATAAGTCGATGCTGCGATGTCATGTCGAACGCTCCGCGTTGAAGAGAAAGACGACCGCGGGGCGGGCGGTCGCCGGAAAGTCAGAAAACCTTTGTAACCTGAAACGTGACGATGCGGCCGAAGATATTGGCATTCGACGGATCATAGGCGCCATAATTGTTGCCCGGCTGGGTCAGCACCAGCGGCGGGTCGCGATCGGCGATGTTCTGAATATTGGCGCTCAGCCGTACGCCGCCGAGAATACCGCTGTCCTTGGGAATCGCATAGGTGAGGCCGAGATCAACCGTCGTCCAGGACGGGACCTTGGTCTGAGGCCGGCCAGTGATGGGGATGGTGTTGGTATAAGAGCCGACATAGGTCGCGAAGAGATTGGCGCCGATCCGGCCATGGCTCCAGCCGAGCTGCGCGCGGCCGCGCAGGCTCACCGGATAATAATAGGTATCGAGCACGCTTATGGTGGCTCCGCCGGGAACCGTCTGCAGCGTCTGGTCGAGGATCTTGGTCACGCCGCCGCCGACATTCCAGGTGCCGACACCGGTGGTGAAGCGATATGCCAACTGGAAATCGAGACCATCCTGAAAGGTGGTCGACGCATTTGCCGACCGCGCGTCGAGGATCACGTTGACGGTGCACGTGCTGAGAATCGGCGTGTTGTAGAGCGCGGGGTTCGACGCGATGAACCGCGCCAGCACCGGGTCATAGGTCGCGGGATTGTTGTTCACACAAGTCGCCGGGTTGTTCACCGGGATGATATATTTGCTATAGAGCGCGGCATTGGCCGGGCTCGACAGGAACAGGCCGACATTCTGACCGACGATCTGGTTGGCGTAGCGCGTGTTGTAATATGTCGCCGAGAAGCTGAAGCCCGAGCCACGCGGTTTTACGTCGAAGCCGGCCGACCAGGTCGTCGCCGTTTCGGGCTTGAGATCGCGGTTCGCGCCGAGCAGCAGATAGGTGCTGCTATTGCCGGGATAGAGAAACCCGATATCAGCTCGCCCCGAATTATTGGCGAAGGGCAACCCGCTCACCGCCGAGGAATAATTGTTGGGGTTGGTGTCCGTCAGCGCCGGCGCGCGGAACGACGTACCCCACGACCCGCGGATCGAGAGAAAATCGTTGACCGTCCAGGTGCCGCCGATCTTCGGGTTGGTGGTGCTGCCGAAATCGGAATAATTGTCGTAGCGGAATGCCGCGTCTATGTTCAGTTCCTGCACCAGGGGGATGTGCATGTCCGCGCCGATCAGTGGCACGAACAGTTCGCCGAACAGCGATGCCGTGCTGCGGTGCACCGTGCTGTTGTTGGTGACCGCGAAGCTATTGTTGGTGCGATCATTCTCGAAGGCGTTGTTACTGCCGTTGACGAGATGCTGCCGGTTATAGGCGAGCTCGCCGCCGAACGCCGCACGCAAGTCCCCGGCCGGAAGGCGGAAAAGCGGACCGTCGAGCTTGATCACCGAGTCGTAGAATGTGTTGTACGAATATTGCGTATTGRCACCGTAGAAGGTGGCATATTGGGCGCTGGTTAGCTGGCTCGGGGTGTAGGGATTAATATTGCCGGCAGTGATCTGCTTGTAGAGCGCCGCGCCATTGGCGTTGCCGGTAAGATTGCAAATACCGCAGGTCGAATCGTGGCCGTAGGTAAAATAGGTGTCGAGTTTCCATCTGTGCGGCAAATGGCCGGTGATCCCGCCCGTGACGCTGATCGTTTCGGTCGGGTTCGACGTGATCGCCTGCCCGCCGAAGAAGGTCAGAGGATTGACCGCGATAGTCTGAGCGAGCGCGCCGCCGCAGTCGGCGGTCGCGGCAGACGCCGAAGCAGGCGCGCCGGCGATGTAATAGGGGCTGCCCTGGCACACCTGGATGTTGTTGCCGACGCGCGAATTGCCGTAGCTGCGGCTCTGCGTGTCGCGTTTGGTATAGAAGGACTCGAGATAGACCGACAGCGTCGGCGCCAGCTCCTGGTTGAAGAAGACCGCGGCTTGATGGCGCGTCTGGCGGCCGAGGTAATCGTTGTAATAGGATTGGTCGACCAGATTGGCGCCTGGAGTGAGCTGCGCGAAGGTCGTACCCGGCGCGGCATTGGTCGGGATGGTGTAATAGCTGTACGGCACACCGTTGCCGCCGACGATCAGCGTGGGCGTCGAGACGCCGATGGTGGCGTTGTTGGCGCGCGCATCGACGCCGCCCAGCGGCGAAAGGTCGTTGCGCAGGAACTTGGACCGGCCATTGGCGAACGGCTGGCGTCGTTCGTAATCGTAGGTGGCGATCAGGCTGCCCGTTTCCCAGCTCTTGCCCGCCGTGCCGGAGGCGCCCCAGACATTGTGGTACCGGTCGAACGTGTCGCGCCCCGAAACCTCGAAGCCGTCGAACCGCTTGCGCAGCACATAGTTGATTACGCCGGAAATAGCGTCCGATCCATAGATCGCCGAATTTCCGTCGCTGACAACTTCAATCCGTTCGAGTGCCGCGACCGGGATCTGGATCGATTCCGTGAACGTGCTCGCCGCACCGCTCGGCACGACGCGCCGCCCATCGACCAGCGTCAGCGTTGCCGCCGTGCCGAGGCCCCGCAGATTGATCGCGGTACCTTGGGTCGCGTTGCCGCCATAGCCCGACGTACCACCCTGGCGATATACCGGGCCGCCTCCACCCGAATTGGGATTGTTCTGCACCTGGGGCAGGGTCTGCAGCACGTCGTTTACGTTGGTATAACCAGTCGCCAGCACTTGCGCCCGGTCGATCGCGATCGTTTGCGACCCCACCGGCTTGACGCCCGAGATGTTGGTGCCGGTGACGATGATATCCTTGGCCTGATCGTCCGCGCTTTCGGACGCGCCCTGCGATGCCACAGCCGGATCGGCGGCAGTCGGCGCGGCCTGCTCATCGGGGGTGGGCTGCGCCTGCTCGACGTTCCCGGGCGGCGCGGTATTCCCCGGCGCCTGCTGCGCCAGTGCGGGTAGCGCCAGGCCGAGAGCAATGCCAAGCGCGGTTGTGCTGGCGCCAACGCGAACGAACCGAGTATCGAAATTCATCAAACCCTCCCCCTGAGCGCATGGGAGGTGTCACGCACCTCCTCTATGGCAGCCGGCAAACAGGCTCGGTAGCGTCGTCCGCGCTGGCGGCGCTTCTACTGTCCGAACAATCAGGTCACCGTCCCGATTTCGGTTTGCGACAGGGGAATGTAATAATAAAATAGAATTTGCCGATCGACCTATTCACATGCGTTATCGATCTACATATGGTTATCGATGTAAATTTCTTATCGATCCATAAGAATATTCTCTTGGACGCATCATTCGGTTTACTGATGATCCGATGCCAACACGCGCTCGCGTTGCTCCCCATGCGTCTGGTCCAGGTCGGACGTTCCGGGAGACCATGACGAGCGACGGATGATCGGGGAGAAGATGAAATGACGGCATATATCCGCGCACTGGCCCTTACGAGCGGCGCGTTGCTGGTCGCCGGATGCCTTACGATGGCGGCCGCGCCGGCGCCTCCATTACGCACCGCTGGCACGCAGCCCTGGAAAAATCCCCGCCTGAACGCCGATCGCCGTGTCGCCCTGCTCGTTCCGCAAATGACGCGTACGGAAAAGCTGACGCTGGTCCTTGGCTATTTCGCGACCGATTTCCCGCCGCGCCAGTTCAAGGCCCCCGAAGCCGGGCGCGCCGGGTCGGCCGGCTATGTGCCGGGCATTCCCCGGCTCGGCATTCCCGCACAATGGCAGACCGATGCCGGGATCGGCGTCGCGACGCAGGGCGGCGCAACACGCAAGCGGGAGCGCACCGCCCTCCCCTCCAATCTCGCGATCGCGGCAAGCTGGGACCCGGCGGTGGGTCATCGCGGTGGCGCGATGATCGGCGCGGAGGCGCGCGCGTCAGGGTTCAACGTCATGCTGGCCGGCGGCGTCAACCTGACCCGCGAGCCGCGCAACGGCCGCGACTTCGAATATGGCGGCGAGGATCCGCTGCTCGCCGGCACACTGGTGGGTGCGCAGATCGCCGGCATTCAGTCCAACCACATCATCTCGACCGTCAAGCATTATGCCATCAACGACCAGGAGACCGATCGCAACGCCGGCAACGCGGTCATAGACCCGGCGGCGGCGCGGATGTCCGACCTGCTTGCGTTCGAATTCGCGATCGAGGGGTCGGACCCGGGGTCCGTGATGTGTTCGTACAATCGCGTCAATGGGCCGTTCTCGTGCGAAAGTCCCTGGCTGCTAAACGACGTGCTGCGACGCGACTGGGGCTGGAAAGGCTATGTCATGTCGGATTGGGGCGCGACGCATTCGACGGCGCCGGCGATCGCCGCGGGACTCGACCAGCAATCGGGTTATCCTTTCGACAAGGAACCCTATTTCGGCAAGAATCTCGAATCCGCGCTCGCCTCGGGCGAGGTAAGCGAAGCGGCACTCGACCGGATGGTCTCGCGCATCCTGTACGCGATGTTCGACAAGGGATTGTTCGACCATCCGATCACGGCCGCACCGATGGACCTGTCCGCGGCGATGCTCGCCGAGCACGCCACGATCAGCCGCGAAGCCGCCGAACAGTCGATCGTGCTGCTGAAGAACGAGCGCAAGATCCTGCCGCTCTCGCCGGCGATCCGCTCGATCGTGGTGATCGGCGGCCATGCCGATAAGGGCGTTCTCGCTGGCGGCGGGTCGTCGCTGGTGTACCCGGTCGGCGGCAACGCCGTACCGGGGATCAAGCCGACATTCTGGCCGGGTCCGATCATGTACTACCCGTCGGCGCCGCTCGAAGCGATTCGGCGCCAGGCGCCGAACGCGCGCGTGACGTTCGTCGATGGCACGGATCCGCAAGCGGCCGCGACCGCCGCGCGCGATGCCGATGTCGCGATCGTGTTCGCGACGCAATGGGCCGGTGAAAGCTTCGACGTGCCGCTCGCGCTGACCGACGGTCAGGACGTCCTGATCGAGAACGTCGCCAAGGCGAATCCGCGCACGGTGGTGGTGCTGGAAAGTGGCGGCGCGGTGCTGACCCCCTGGGCGGGCAAGGTGGCTGGACTGCTCGCCGCCTGGTATCCTGGGACCGCGGGCGGCGCGGCGATCGCCAACCTGTTGTTCGGGCGGGTCAACCCTTCCGGGCATCTGCCGATCAGTTTTCCGACGAGCGTTGCGCAACTGCCGCGGCCGGGTGAGCCTGCCGCCGGCGACGTTCAATATAGAGAAGGGGCGGCGGTCGGATACAAATGGCTCGACCTCAAGCAGCAGCATCCCGCCTTCGCGTTCGGACATGGCCTGTCCTATACCGATTTCCAGTATAGCGGCTTGCGCGCCAGCGCGGCCGGCGGCGGCATCGCCGCGCGCGTCAGCGTGAGCAACGTCGGTGCACGCGCCGGCAAGGCGGTCGTGCAGCTCTACGTTTCCGGCGCGGGATGGGAGGCTCCCAAGCGGCTCGGCGCGTTCCGCAAGATCGACCTGGCCGCCGGGGCAGTGGCTACACTGGACCTTCGCGTCGATCCGCGGCTGCTCGCGACCTTCGATGAGCGCCAGCGCGTCTGGCGGATCGCCGCCGGCGATTATAAAGTAATGGTCGGGAGTAGCTCTGATGCGCTGGGCCAACCCGTAGCTGTGCAGGTCGCGGCGCGAACGCTGCCGGCGAGTTGGCATCCTTGAAGCAAGGCAGCGCTTGGCAGGCGGCGGCGCGCGCCGCATGATCGCACAGGGCATGCGTGCCGTCCCTTGGCGGATGTGCAGGCCATCACCGATGGGGAGCGACCGTGCGGCGGAAACCGAGTCTGAGCAGCCTGCGCTTATTCATGCAGGTTGCGTACAATCGCAGCTTCAGTGAGACCGGCCGTCTCGCCAACGTCTCGCAACCCGCGCTCAGCCGCACGATCCGCCTGCTCGAGGAACAACTCGAGGTACGTCTGTTCGACCGCACCTCGCGCAACGTCGAACTGACCAGCGCCGGCGAGGCGCTGCTGCCGATCGTCGAACGGCTCACCGCCGATTTCGACCACGCCTTTTCCGAACTGGAACAGAGCTTCGCCGGCGCGCGCGGGCGCGTCGTGATCGGTGCGCTGCCTTCGGTCGCCGCCGGGCTGCTGCCCCCCATCCTCGCGAGCTTCCGCACCACCAACCCTCAGGTCGAGATCGTGCTGAGCGACAGCATCTCGGGCACGCTGACCCAGCAACTCAAGGAGCGGCAGATCGACCTTGCGCTGACCACGCCGGTGATCGGCGCTGAATTTACCTTCACCCCGCTGCTGCAGGACGAAATGATGCTGGTGGTGCCAGCCGGCGGCGCGCTGGATGACGGCTCTGCGGCGACGTGGTCGATCTTCGCGGACCATGACTTCATCGCGATGGCACCGCGCAGCAGCGTGCGAGAGATGACCGATGTGGCGATGGCGAAGGCCAGCATCACCGTCAAACCGCTCTACGAATGTGTCCAGCTATCCACGGTCGGCGCGTTGATCGAAGCCGGTCTTGGGATCTCCGCTTTGCCGCGCTCGACGCTCGACATGTTGCAGCGCGGGCGGATCGCGGCCCGCTCGCTCGCCGATCCCGTGGTTGAGCGGACGATAGGGATTGCGCGGCTGGCGACGCGCTCTCTATCCCCCGCCGCCGACGCCATGTTGCGGCACCTGCTGCGGAACAAGCCAGCAGACTAGGACGGCTCTTCGATACGATCAATCCAAATTGCTGATAGATCGATCAGACAATTGAGATTGATGAATATGGTCGCCGTCTGCATGATCGAGCGACCCGGCACCGACCGGTGGGGAGGATCATGCTCGCGATCATCGGCACTCTGGCAGTCGTCACGCTGCTTGCCATCATTTTGTCGAACCGGGTGTCGCCGCTCGCCGCGTTGATCCTCGTGCCGGTCGTGGCGGCGACGCTCGCCGGTCTCGGGCCGGCGATCCCCGGCTATGTCGTCGCAGGCATCGCGAAGATCGCGCCTGTAGCGGGCATGTTCGTATTCGCGATCCTGTTCTTCGGGATTATGACTGATGCAGGCCTTCTCGCACCGCTGGTCGGGCTGGTGCTGCGCATCGCCGGCGAGCGGCCGCGACGGATCGCGATCGGCACCGCGCTGCTGGCGCTGCTGATCCATCTCGACGGCTCGGGGGCGGTATGCTTCGTGGTGACCATCCCGGCGCTGCGACCGTTGTACGACCGGCTCGGGATGGACCGCCGCGTGCTGGCGTGCACCGCCTCGCTCGCCGCGGGGGTCAATTTCCTGCCCTGGACCGGGCCGACGCTGCGCGCCTCGGCCGCGCTCAAGGTCCCGGTATCCGCCTTGTTCACGCCGATGATCGGCGTGCAGATCGTCGGACTCGCCTTTGTCTTCGCGGCAGCATGGTGGCTCGGCGGTCGCGAGGAGCGTCGTCTCGCCGCGGGCGTGCCGCTTCCGGCCGCAGCAGGCACGAACGGCTCGGCCATGACCCCGGCGCAGCCCGACGCCCACGACACAGCGACGACCGCTCTGCTGCGCCCACGGCTGATGCCGTTCAACGTCGTGCTCACGATCGCCGTGGTCGGCACGATGGTGACGGGGCTGGTCGAGCCGGTAGTGGTATTCATGATCGGCACCGCGCTGGCGCTGGTGGTCAATTATCCCGACGCCGCGCAGCAGCGCGCCAGGATCGATGCCCACGCCCGCGCCGCCCTGCTGATGGCGGGGATATTGCTGGCGGCCGGTGCCTTCACCGGGATCATGACCGGCTCGGGGATGATCGGCGAGATGGCGCGGACCGCGGCGAACCATGTGCCCGATGCGGTTGGTCCGCGCTTGCCTGTGATCCTGGGCGTTCTGGCCATGCCGCTCAGCCTCTTGTTCGATCCGGATTCCTTCTATTTCGGCGTGCTGCCTGTGCTCGCTGAGGTCGGCGCGCAGTTCGGCGTCGCGCCAGTCACGATGGGCCAGGCGGCTTTGCTCGGTCAGATGACGACGGGGTTTCCGATCAGCCCGCTGACCCCGGCCACCTTTCTCGTCGCTGGCCTCAGCGGGATCGAACTGGGTGCGCACCAGCGCTTCGCCATTCCCTGGCTGTTCGCGGCCAGCCTGGTGATGGTCGCGGCTGCGGTTCTGCTCGGGGTGCTGCCGCTGTGAACGCGCCCGCAACTCTTCGGCTCGGCGCCGGCGCAGGCTTCGCCGGCGATCGGATCGAGCCGGCGATCGAGCTCATCGAGCACGGCTCCCTTGACTTCCTCGTGTTCGAATGCCTCGCCGAGCGGACGATCGCGCTGGCGCAACAGGCATTCGCGCGCGATGCCGCCGGAGGGTTCGATCCGCTACTGCTCGAGCGCATGCGGCGCGTGCTGCCGGGCGCGCGCGCGCGAGGTGTACGGATCGTCACGAACGCCGGCGCGGCCAACCCGATCGGTGCCGCGCGCGCCGTCGCCGCCTTGGCGCGCGACCTGGGGCTGGCGCCGCTCAAGATCGCCGCTGTGACAGGGGATGACGTGCTGCCGACGATCCGCGCTGCGCCGCATGCGCTCATCGACCGATTGGGCAGCTCGGCGGACCTGCCGAACATCGTCTCGGCGAATGCCTATCTCGGCGCAGCGCCGATCGCGGCCGCGCTGGCGGAGGGGGCCGATATCGTCATTACCGGGCGGGTCGGCGATCCGGCATTGTTCGTCGGACCTATGCTGCACACGTTCGGCTGGTCGCTCGAGGATGCACCGATGATGGGCCGCGCCACACTGATCGGCCATCTGCTCGAATGCGCGGGACAGCTGACCGGCGGCTATTTCGCCGATGGCGGTCGCAAGCAGGTGCCTGGGCTCGCGCGGCTGGGCTTTCCGCTCGCTGAGGTTTCGGCAGATGGCAGCGCCGTCCTGACCAAGGTCGCGGGATCGGGCGGCCGCCTGTCCCTGGCAAGCTGCAAGGAGCAGCTGCTCTACGAGATACTCGATCCCGGCGCATATTATCAGGCCGACGTGATTGCCGATTTCCGTTCGGTGAGCTTCGACGAACTGGCGCCCGATCGAATCCGCGTACGCGGCGGCACCGGCCGGCCGCGACCTGACACACTCAAGGTTTCGATCGGTTACGAGGACGGATTCATCGGCGAGGGGCAGATTTCCTATGCCGGCCCCGGCGCGGTCGAGCGTGCACGGCTCGCGATCGCGATTGTGCGCGAACGCCTGGATATCATCGGCGTCGCGGTGCGCGAACTGCGCGCCGACCTGATCGGGATCGACGCGACCGACCGCACCGGGCTCGGCACGGTGATCGAACCGCGCGAAGTCCGCGTCCGTATCGTCGGACGCACCGCAACGCACGCGGACGCGAAATGCATCGGTGCCGAGGTTGGGGCGCTCTACACCAACGGTCCGTTCGGTGGCGGCGGCGCGACGCAAGACGTGCGTTCGGTGGTGGCGGTTGCCTCGACCCTTGTTCCCGCGACGAGTGTGCACCCCAGCTTCGAAATGGTGGAGGCATGATGCTGCTCGGCGACATTGCGCACTTGCGCACCGGCGATAAAGGCGACGTTTCGCAGATTTCGGTGATCGCCTATGATCCCGAAGACTATCCTCGGTTGGCACGGCATGTGACAGTGGCGCGCGTGCTGAAGCATCTGGCGACGTTGCGCGTGCGACAGGCGCATCGCTTCGAACTGCCGGCGCTCGGCGCCCTTAATTTCGTGCTCGAAGGTGCGCTCAGCGGCGGTGTGACCAGATCGCTGGCGCTCGATGCGCACGGCAAGTCGCTCGGCGCGCAATTGCTCGACCTGGTGATCGACGACGATGTAGGAGAGGGCCGATGAGGCGCGCATTGCTCTGCGCCGTGCCGCTGGGGCTGCTCTGTGCGACTGGGGCCGAGGCGCACCTGACCCGCATCACCGTCGAGGAGATCAAGGACGTCGCCCCGGCGCGGCCCGGCGGCACCGCCTATCGCATCCTGCGAGGTCATTATGACGGCGCGATCGACAGGTCCGATCCGCACAACCGCATCATAACCGATCTCGCGCTCGCGCCGCACTCGCGCGACGGGCGCGTGGCGTATCGCGCCACCTTCGCGCTCGCACTGCCGCGCGAGCGGACGGCCGCGAGCGGGGTGCTCTTCTACACCGTGCCCAATCGCGGCAATGGCGACGTCGCCGCCGACCCAGACGGGCATGTACGCGTCGTGAGCGGCTGGCAGGGCGACATCGCGCCGCAGCCGGGCGTGCAGACGCTGAGCGTTCCCATCGCGCGCGGGCGCGACGGTCGGCCGGTCAGCGGGCCGGTGCTGCAACGCTTTACCGATGTCACCGCGGGTTCTCACAGCATCGGAATCACGGGCGGGATCGGCCGGCCCGCGCCGCGCCCCATTCCCTTGACGCTCGACACGCGCCGCGCGCGCCTAACCTACCAGCCGAACGACGATGCGGGGCCTATCCCGGTTCCCTCAGCCGACTGGGCGTTCGCGGATTGTCGAACCCGCCCCTTCCCCGGCACGCCCGATCCGACGCAACTGTGCCTGCGCAAAGGGTTCGATCCGCGGCTGGCCTATACGCTGGTCTATGTCGGCAAGGATCCGCTGGTGCTCGGCATCGGCTTTGCTGCGGTGCGCGACCTCACCGCATTCCTGCGCCACGGCGTGGCGGACGATGCTGGCACACCCAATCCGGTTGCGGGACTGGTGCGCTGGACGATCGCGGCCGGGACGTCCCAGTCGGGCAATTTCCTCCGCAGCCTGATCGCACTCGGTTTCAACGCGGCGGAGGACGGCGCGCGCGTGTTCGACGGGGCCAATCCTGACATCGCCGCGCGCCAGGTGCCGCTCAACATCCGCTTCGGCGTGCCCGGTGGGGCGGCCAACGCCTATGAGCCCGGCAGCGAGGGCACCTTGTGGTGGACCCGATACGACGATCGCGTCCGTGGCCGGGGCACGCACAGCCTGCTCGACCGCTGCACCGCCACCGCGACCTGCCCCAAGGTCGTCGAGACCTTCGGTGCGTCGGAGTTCTGGGGCCTGCGGATGTCCCCCAATCTCGTCGGCACCGAGGCGCGCGCCGACATCCCCCTGCCCGCCAATGTCCGGCGCTATTACTTTCCAGGCGTCACCCATGGCGGTTCCGGCGGAAACGGTTTCCTGGTGCGGGGTGATCCGGGGATCCCCGGAGCACCGCGCTGTACTCTCGCGTGGAATCCCAATCCGTCGGCGCCCACGCGCCGCGCAATCCTGCGCGCTCTGGTCGACTGGGTCACCTCGGACAAGATGCCGCCGGCGAGCCGCTATCCGCGGCTGGCAGCGGGCGATCTGGTCACGCCCGACGCGACTGCGATGGGCTGGCCGAACATCTCGCACGCACCCTCCCCGACCGGAAAGATCAACGTCTTGCCCGACTATGACTTCGGCCCGACGTTCGACTATCCCGACCTGAGCGGCGCCACGACGCGACAGCCGCCACGCGTCCGCCGCATGATCGCGCAGCGCGTGCCGCGCGTCGATGCCGACGGCAACGAAACCGCCGGCATTCCGTCGGTACAACTGCTCGTCCCGCTCGGCACCTATACCGGCTGGAACGTGCTCGGCGCGGGCTATGGCGCGGGCGGCGGCTGTGGTTTCATCGGCGGCTTCCTGCCCTTCACCCGCACCCTGGCCGAGCGCCGCGCCGCCCAGGATCCGCGCCCTTCGCTGGAGGAGCGCTACGGCGACCATGCGGACTTCGTGGCACGCGTGCGCGCGGTCGCTGCCGCCCAGGTGGCGCAAGGATGGCTGCTCCCCGATGATGCGGCGGCGACCATATCGGCAGCGGAACAGAGCGATGTTCTCCGCTAGGACCGCCGCGCTCGGCGCGATCCTGTTGCTGCTCTCGGCCGCGAGCGAACCCGCACGATCGGATAGCGAGGCCTGCACCTCCTTGGCCACCGACACCGTCGTCACGCAGGTGGTCGCAGCGGGCACGTCCGTGCCGGGCGGCGCTGATGCCGCGGCACTCCGGCTGCCGGGGTACTGCAGGGCGACCGGCGTACTTCAGCCCGTCGCGGGGTCGCGAATCGGCTTCGAGCTCTGGTTGCCCGAACGCGCGCGCTGGACCGGCCGGTTCCAGATGCTGGGCAATGGCGGCTATTCGTCCGCGCTGCCGCTGGCCCAGATGGCCGCGGCGCTCGCGCGCGGCAGCGCGGTGGTAGCGACCGACACCGGCCACCATGGTGATGATCCCGATTTCGCGCGCGGCCATCGGGAGGCTATCGTCGATTGGGGCTGGCGCGCGGTACATCTCAGCGCAGTGTCCGCCAAGGCGTTGACCGCGCGCTATTACGGGCATGCCGCACGGCACAGCTATTTCAACGGCTGCTCGACCGGCGGCCATCAGGCCATGATGGAGGCGCAGCGCTTCCCGGCGGACTTCGACGGCATCGTTGCCGGAGCGCCGGGCGCTGACCGCGTGCGGCTCAACGCGGCCTTCCTGTGGCAATATCTCTCCAACCACCCCCGCGGCGACGACCGCGCGGCGATCCTCGACCAGAATGATCTGAGCCTCCTGCACGATGCGGTGCTGGCGCGGTGCAGCACTGCCAACGGCGCGCGCGACGGGGGGCTCGACGCGGGTCGCTGGCTCGACGATCCGCTGGCGTGCCGGCCGCGACCCGAGGCACTGACCTGCCGTGCCGGCGGACCGCAAGCCTGTCTCACGCCAGCAAAGGTGCGCACCGCGAAGGCGATGTATGCCGGCGTGGTGAATGCGCATGGCGCGCGACTCACCTTTCCGTGGCTGCCCGGTAGCGAACCCGGCTGGAGTGCTTATTGGGCCGACCCACGCCAACCGACCCAGCCGGCGCGGGTCAATTTCTGGCGTGACTGGGCGTTCGCCGATCCGAAATGGGACTGGTGGACATTCGACTATGGCCGCGATCTGCCGCGCGCGATGGCCCATCTGTCGCCAATCATCGACGCGACCGATCCCGATCTGCGCCCGTTCCGCGCGCGGGGGGGCCGCTTGCTGCAATATCACGGCCTCGCCGATCCCGTCGTCTCGCCGCTCGACACACTCGCCTACCGGGGCGCCATGCTGGCGACGACCGGGAGCGGCGATGCTCAGTCTTGGTATCGCCTCTTCCTCGTGCCAGGAATGGGCCATTGCGGCGGGGGACCGGGACTCACCGACTTCGACGCACAAGGTGCAGTCGAGCGCTGGGTGGAGCAAAACGTCCAGCCGGACACGCTCGTCGCCCGTGGCGTCGGGGGGACGACGCGCCCGCTCTGCCCCTATCCGGCGCGTGCGGTCTACCACCGCCGCGACCCGACGAGCGCCGCCAGTTTTACCTGCACCAAATCACGCGGACACACCTCGTGAATCCCGCCAAATCATAAATCCAGGGGAGTGATCATCATGAAGCGCCGCTTGACGTTGACCTTAATCGCGCTGCTCGGCAGTACCGCGCACGCGCAGACCGCCATGCCTTCCGCCAAGGGCTCGCCCGATGCGCGGGCGCGGGCGACCGAGCAACGCATGACCGACGACGAGCGCTTTCAGCTGCTCCACGGCATCATGCCGATCGCGTTCCCCGGCACCCCGCCGCTGCCACGCGACGACCTCAAGCCGACCGCAGGCTGGATACAGGGAGTGCCCCGTCTGGGGATTCCCGACCTCTATGAAACCGACGCCAGCCTCGGCGTCACTAACCCGCTGCAACTGCGCAAGGACGATTATTCGACGGCGCTGCCCTCGGGCCTCGCGCTCGCGGCGACCTGGGACGTCGATCTGGCGGAGCGCAGCGGCGCGGTGATCGGCAACGAGACGCGGCAGAAGGGCTTCAACGTGTTGCTCGCCGGCGGCGCGAATCTTGCGCGCGACCCACGCAACGGGCGGAATTTCGAATATGTCGGAGAGGATCCTCTGCTCGCCGGGCATATCGCGGGCGCGTCGATCCGCGGGATCCAGAGCCAGCACGTCGTCTCGACCGTCAAGCACTTCGCGCTCAACAACCAGGAGACGCTACGCCAGACGCTCGACGCGCGGATCGCCGAGACGCCGTTTCGCGAAAGCGACCTGCTCGCCTTCCAGATCGCGATCGAGATCGGCAAGCCCGGATCGGTGATGTGCGCCTATAATCGCGTGAACGGCCCCTATGCCTGCGGCAACGACTTCCTGCTCAATCAAGTGCTCAAGGAGGACTGGCAGTATCCAGGCTGGGTGATGTCCGATTGGGGGGCGGTTCATGACGTCGGCTATTTCGCCGCCGGACTTGACCAGCAGTCGGGCGCACAACTCGACAAGCAGGTGTTCTTCGCCGGCCCGCTGCGCTCTGAAGTCGCCGCGGGCAGCGTGCCGCAGGCACGCGTGTCGGACGCGGTCAGGCGTGTGCTGCGCTCGCTCTATGCGGTGGGTGCCGATGCGCCGCTGGCGGAGGGGCCGATCGACTGGGACGCTCATGCCGCTGCCGCGCGCGAGACCGCCGCTGCGGGGATCGTGCTGCTCAAGAACGACGCCGCGCTGCTGCCGCTCGCCGGTGCCAAGTCGGTGGCGGTGATCGGCGGTCACGCCGATACCGGCGTGCTGTCGGGTGGCGGATCGAGCCAGGTCACGCCCAAGGGTCCTGTCACCATCGTGCCGGTCGGCGGCCATGGCATGATGGCCGCCTGGGGCCGCCAGCTGTTCATGCCATCCTCACCGCTCAAGGCGCTTGCTGCCGCGCTGCCGGCAGCCAAGGTCGAATATGACAGCGGCTACGATATCGATGCCGCCGTCGCCTTCGCGCGCCGCGCCGATGTCGCTATCGTCTTCGCAACGCAATGGAACAGCGAGGGCTCCGACGCCAGTATGACGCTGCCAGACGGGCAGGACGCACTGATCGCCGCGGTCGCGGCCGCCAATCCCAATACGGTGGTGGTTCTTGAAACCGGCAACCCGGTGAAGATGCCGTGGCTCGGCCAGATCAAGGCGGTGGTCGAGGCGTGGTATCCCGGCCAGGAAGGCGGCGGCGCCATCGCCGACGTGCTGACCGGCAAGATCAACCCGTCTGGCCGATTGCCGATCACCTTCCCCGTAGACGAGAACCAGTTGCCGCGTCCGGCAATCCCGGGCTTCGGCGACCCGGAAGGGACCGCGGGCACGATCACCTATACCGAGGGCGCCGATGTCGGGTATCGCCGGTATGCTGCGAAAGGCATCACGCCTCTTTTCAGCTTCGGTCACGGCTTGAGCTACACCCGCTTCACCTATTCGGACCTCCGCGTCTCCGCCGGCAAGCTCCCGAGCGCGACCGTCACGGTGCGCAACACCGGGGATCGCGCGGGTACCGATACGGTACAGCTTTACCTCACGCGGCGTGGAAGCGCACCGGTGCAGCGCCTTGCCGGATTCGCGAAAGTCCAACTCGCGCCGGGCGAGAGCCGCCGGGTGGCGCTGCCGATCGAGCAACGCGTCCTGGCGGACTGGACGGCCCGCGGCTGGCAACTGACAGGTGACGTCTATACCTTCACCGTCGCAGCGGAGGCCGGTGCAGCGGGCTCGACGGCTTCGCAGCGCTTTGCGAAGCGGATGTTGGGCCGCTAGACGGTCTGGTCGGCATCGCCGCGGATGTGGCGGGTCGCAGACCGGGCGACCCGCCCGGTCTGGCGGCTACCCCGTCCGGATGCCAGCGATACCCTATCGTTATCAATTGATCAGAAAGTTGTATTTTACTGATTACTCCCCACCGCTCACAACCTGCGGAAGAAAGGCGCCACCGATCAAGCGCGCCGTACCGCCCATAGGCGGACAAGTAGGGGAGAGTTTCCATGAAGAAGCTGATTTTCGCGTGCGGCGTTTCGGCCATCGCATTGCAAGCCACGCCAACCGCCGCCCAGCAGGTCGGCCCTCCCGCAACGATGTCTGCGCAGAGCGCCCAACAGCCCGGCGACACGCCAGGCACAACAACCACCCTCGAGTCGAATAGCGCGATTCAGGCGGGCGAAGGCGACATCGTCGTTACCGCGACCCGCAACGAGACGCTCGCGTCCAAGACGCCGATCGCCCTCACCGCCGTTACCGGCGATGCGCTGCTGTCCGCCGGGATCACCAACCCGACCACCCTCGGCGAGCAGGTGCCAAATCTGTCGATCGACCGCGGCAATGGCCTGCAGATCACGATCCGTGGTATCACCAGCTCGGACGGCACCGAAAAGGGTGATCCGTCCGCCGCCTTCATGATCGACGGGATCTACATCGCGCGTCCTCAAACGCAGGAGGTGAGTTTCTACGACATCGCGCGCGTCGAGGTGCTCCGCGGCCCGCAGGGAACGCTGTTCGGCCGCAACACCACGGCAGGTCTGGTCAACGTCATCACCAACCACCCGGTCAACCGGTTGGAAGGATCGCTCGACGCATCCTACGGCAATTACGACAGCCGCTTGCTGACCGGCATGCTCAACGTGCCCGTTACCGATTCCATCGCGGTGCGCGCGGCGTTCAACTACGATCGTCGCGACAGCTTCCTGATTTCCGGCCCAAAGGAACGGACACCGCTCAGCCCCTATCGCGATAACATATCGGGCCGGCTCTCCGCCGCGTGGACCAGTGGCCCGGCCAGGCTGCTGATCGTCGGCGACTATTCGCATGTGGGCGGCCAGACCATCAACAGCGTCCCGACCAGCAATTTTTTCACCGGTTTCAATACCAGCGGCGTGGCGCCGATCTACAATCCGGTTGCAGGAAAGGACGCGCAGCAGACGCTGAACGCGCCGGTCACGACGCCGCTCGGCCGCAACAACGACATTTACGGCGTGGTTGCCGACTTCAGCTACGATTTCGGAGGCGTGCGCCTCAACTATCTGGGATCATACCGCAAATTCGAGCGTCGTGAAGATCTGACACTGATCCCCGGCTCGTCTGCGACCGTATACCCCGCGCGCGACGACGCGGCATATCAGCAGAACAGCCAGGAAGTCCGCCTCTCAACCGATCTGGGGCCTTTGGCGCTCCAGGCTGGCGGCTATTATTTCCGCGAAACCGGCTTCCAGAACTATTACATCTTCGGCCTGCTGTCGCCGACGCCGGGCACTGTCGGCTACACTTTCGGTTTTCCGCAAGGCTATGTGAAATCGCAATCCCTTGCCGGCTTCGGCCAGGCGACGCTGAAGCTGAGCGATCGACTGCGCGTGACCGGCGGCCTGCGCTATTCGCATGACGACAAAGCCCGCACCGGAGCAACGGTGATGTGCGCCACACCAGCCTGCACCGGTGTCGGCGACACCCGAACGCTTAATCAGGCAGCGCGCACCTTCTCCAAACTGACCTACCGCGCCGGCGTGGATTACGATCTGAATTCGCGCAGCCTGCTCTACGCGGTGGTGTCGACCGGCTACAAGGCCGGCGGCTTCAACGACGGATGCCAGGCCGGCACCGGTGCCGGCTGCACGCTCAGCGCGACCGCGCTCTATTACGAGCCGGAGACGATCGCCTCTTATGAGGCAGGCCTGAAGACACATCTGATCGGCAACGTGCTGCGCCTCGATCTCTCGGCCTTCCATTATGATTTCAAGGGCATCCAGCTGAGCCAGCTGTCGACGATCTGCGGGGGGCCGTGTCAGGTCACGACGAATGCAGGCCAGGCGAAGGTGGACGGCGTTGAAATGGAGGCGGTCCTCAATCCCGGGCGCAATACCCGCTTCGACCTTTCCGCATCCTGGCTCAATGCGCGCTATACCAACTTCTTTCCGATCCCGACGTTGAGCTTCGCCGGTCGCAAGCTCGACCGTTCGCCCGAATGGACCGCGACCGCCGGTATCACGCAAACCTTCCCGCTGGGCAATGGCGGTAACCTGCAAGCGTCTGCCCGCACCCGCTTGAGCGACAGCTATTATCTGTCTGCACTCGGCACGTTGAACCAGTTTCGTCAGCCGAGCTTCACCAAGACCGATCTGTCGTTCACATACAACGCGCCGAGCGAGCGGTATTACCTTCAGGGTTTCGTCCGAAATCTTGAAAACAGCATCGTCGTCTCGGGTGCATCCTCGGGGGCGTATAGCAGCGTCACCCTGCAAGACCCCCGCACCTACGGTATACGCGCGGGTGTGCGGTTCTGATATTTGGGAGCAAGCCCATGCTTGAGGAAACTCCGCTAAGGGCTTTCGAATGATCGGGGAGAGCGGTTCCCGGCGTAGCGGACGAGATCGAGGTAAACCGGCCGACACCAACTGAACCGCGCCGGATTTGCCGGAGGCTCCAACTCCCCACATGAGGGTTTTGGGGTCAAGGGTTGATCACGTCCATCCGAGCCCATCGGCAACATCCCGCCTGCCGAAGCCGAAGAGCAACATTATGCTGCCGCAGATAACATCGATATGGCAGCGTGACTCACAACCAATGGCCTCCGCCAGACCCGGGGCGGTTCACACCAGTTCGCTGCGCGTCTCGACCAGGTTGTGCGCGGTTCCCAATACTAAGCCATCACCCTCGGCGGCGTTGACCGAACGGGGAACGAAGACCGGCTCTTGGAGGACATGCTGAGGCCCGACGAAATAAGACAGCATCGTCCTATCGATGACGTCGAATCGGCCGTAGCGATTGACCGGGCGGCGGTGCCAATGTGATCGAGGATATCGCGCTGCAGGCCTGCCGCTTTGCGCCCATCTCCGCCGAAGCGTTGGCCATGATCGGGTTGACGCGGAAGGGGCGGCGACCGCTGCCGAGGCGCACGGCAACGCTCGCGCCGCGGAAGGTAGGCTACGCAGTCTTGAGGCGCGAAAATTTCATCCGAAATTAGGCAGCGAATTGGGCTGCAAGCAGCTGGTCGGATAAAAACTCATAATCAAAGAAGATTGGTGGAGCCGTGGGGGATCGAACCCCAGACCTCTGCAATGCCATCGCAGCGCTCTCCCAGCTGAGCTACGGCCCCATCGTCGCGGGGCTGGAATTTCCCGCGAGGCGCTGCCCCTACCTAGGCAGCTCGACCTTGGCAAGCGGTGTGATCACCCTGCCGGTCGATTTTTTTAAAAACTTCGAACCAGTGCCCCGGCCGAAACCGGGGCACCTATTCATGCGATCAATGCTCGTCGTCATTCGTCGGCGCTTCCACGCCGAGATCGTCGTCGCCGCCGAGATCGACCTCGTCATCGGGCGAGGGCTCTTCGTCTTCACCGGTGTCGATATCCTCATCGTCGTCACCGACCAGGTCGGCATCCTTCTTGACGAGTTCCGGCTTCGGCGCGTCGAAGGGCAGAGGCTGCTTCGACTTGAGGATTGGCTCGGGATTCCAGGTCGACCCGCATTCGATGCAGGTGACGGGATCGTCCTTGCCGAGATCGTAGAAGCGCGTTGCGCATTTCGGACACGACCGTTTCGTGCCCCATTCCGGCTTGATCATGCCGATTCGACCTTTCGAAGAAATGGGAGTTTTGCGAGATGACCCGCAAAGTGGGGCGCGCCTTGCCATAGCGCAAGCGCACTGTCAAAAGCCCGCGCCAATGTCGCACCCCTCGCCCCGCCCGCTCGAAATCCATCCCTCCGGCCCGCTGCACGGCACGGCCGCCGTGCCCGGCGACAAGTCGATCAGCCACAGGTCGCTGATGCTGTCCGCGCTGGCGATCGGCGAAAGCCGGATCGAAGGACTGCTGGAAGGTGAGGACGTGCTCGCCACCGCCGCCGCGATGCGCGCGATGGGCGCCGATATCCGGCGCGGCGACGACGGCATCTGGACCGTCAACGGCGTCGGCGTCGGCGGGCTGCTTCAGCCGGACGCTGCGTTCGAGATGGGCAATTCGGGCACCTCCACCCGCCTGCTGATGGGACTGGTGGCCAGCCACCCGATCACCACCACCTTCACCGGCGACGCCTCGCTGTCGAAGCGTCCGATGGGTCGGGTGATCGAGCCGCTGTCTCGTATGGGCGCCGAGTTTACCGCCAGCCCCGGCGGCCGCCTGCCGCTGATGGTGCGCGGACTGAGCCCAGCCGTGCCGATCGACTACACGCTGCCCGTGGCCTCCGCGCAGGTGAAATCGGCGATCCTGTTGGCCGGCCTCAACACGCCGGGCATCACCCGCGTGATCGAGCCGGTCGCGACGCGTGACCACAGCGAGCGCATGTTGCGCGGCTTCGGGGCCGAGTTGAGTGTCGAGGAAACGAATCAGGGCCGGATCATCTCCCTGGTCGGCGAGGCCGACCTGAAACCGCAATCCATCGTCGTACCGGGAGACCCCTCCTCCGCCGCCTTCCTGGTGGTCGCCGCCACGATCGTGCCGGGATCGGACGTGCTGGTGATGAATGTCGGTCTCAACCCGACCCGCGCCGGCCTGTTCGAGGCGCTGCGGATGATGGGCGCCGACATCGTCGAGGAGAATCCGCGGATCGTCGGCGGGGAGCCCGTTGCCGACCTGCGCGTCCGCCACGCCGCACTGCGCGCGATCGAGGTGCCGGCCTATCTCGCCCCCAGCATGATTGACGAATACCCCGTGCTGTTCGTCGCTGCTGCCTTTGCCGAGGGGCGCACCATCGCGCGCGGCGCGGAAGAACTGCGCGTCAAGGAGTCGGACCGGATCACCGCCATGGCCGAGGCGCTGGGTGCGTGCGGCGTGCCAGTGGAGGAATTTGAGGACGGTGCCGCGATCCGGGGCAATGGCGGCGGGCCGATCGCCGGCGGCGCGACCATCGCCTCGCAGCTCGACCACCGCATCGCGATGAGCATGGCGGTGGCAGGTCTGGCCGCGAAAACGGCGATTACCATCGACGATGTCTCGCCCATCGCAACATCTTACCCTATGTTCCTAGAAACGCTGGAGGCGTTGAAGGGCACGGAAGTGGGTGCAGGGTCATGATCATCGCCGTCGACGGGCCCGCCGCATCGGGCAAGGGCACTATCGCCCGCGCGCTGGCGAAGCGGTACGGGTTGCCGCATCTCGATACCGGCTTGCTCTATCGTGCGGTCGCCGCGAACCTGCAGAGGCTCGAACTCGACCCGACGATCGAGGCGGATGCCGTCGCAGCATGCGATTTCGATGAACATCTGCTCGACGATCCGGAACTGCGCAGCGACGAGATCGGCAAGCTGGCCTCGGTCGTTTCGGCACATCCGCTGGTACGGTCGGCGCTGTTCCATCGCCAGCGCCGTTTCGCGCACCAGCCGGGCGGCGCCGTGCTCGACGGGCGCGATATCGGCACCGTCATCGCACCCGATGCCGATGCGAAGCTGTTCATCCGCGCCACCCCGATGATCCGCGCCAAGCGCCGCCATGCCGAGCTGCGCGAGCGGGGATCGCAGGTCAGCCTGGACAAGGTGCTGGCCGACATCCGGGCGCGCGACCTGCGCGACAGCACTCGGGGCGTCGCGCCCCTGACACCAGCCGACGATGCCGCCTTGCTGGATACCAGCTTTCTCTCTATAGACGCCGCCATCCAGCGGGCGATTGCGCTCGTGGAGGCTCGGACAGCGGCGACGGTGGAAACACCCTAGCCGGGCGAGGCGCGAAGCGGAACGGCTCCATTTCGGCGACGAATGGATACTCGCCGATCCTGCTTACGCGCCCTTTTCGCTTTCGTCGGCAGACTTCCGCGAGGGCGATGGACGCTGGGCGTCGCGACCGGCACCCGGCCGCCGCGGCATATAGGCCAAGACCGCCGGAGACAACCGGCTGGCCGGAAACAGACTGTTTAGGATTCAATAATTTATGGCCACTTCGGCATCCCCCACGCGCGATGATTTCGCGGCCCTTCTCGAGCAGACGCTCGGCGACGCAGACGGCTTTGAAGGCCGGGTCGTCAAGGGCACCGTCACCGCCATCGAAAACGATCTCGCCGTCATCGACGTCGGCCTCAAGTCGGAAGGCCGCGTGCCGCTCCGCGAGTTCGCCATGCCCGGCCAGAAGGCCGATCTTAAGGTTGGCGACGAAGTCGAAGTCTATGTCGACCGCGTCGAGAACGTGCACGGCGAAGCGATGCTGTCGCGCGACCGCGCCCGCCGCGAAGCCGCCTGGGACAAG
This sequence comes from Sphingomonas sp. P3_C6, assembly GCF_056402595.1. Classification (NCBI taxonomy): domain Bacteria; kingdom Pseudomonadati; phylum Pseudomonadota; class Alphaproteobacteria; order Sphingomonadales; family Sphingomonadaceae; genus Sphingomonas; species Sphingomonas sp. P3_C6. The sequence continues at coordinate 2,114 of NZ_JBFUHB010000020.1, read as the reverse complement.
CTGGAAACCGAATTCGCCAAGACCGCACGCGTCGAGGGCGTCATCTTCGGCCGCGTGAAGGGTGGCTTCACCGTCGACCTGAACGGCGCCGTGGCGTTCCTGCCCGGCTCGCAGGTCGATATCCGCCCGGTGCGTGACGTGACCCCGCTGATGGACATCCCGCAGCCCTTCCAGATCCTGAAGATGGACCGCAAGCGCGGCAACATCGTCGTGTCGCGCCGCGCCATCCTGGAAGAGACCCGCGCCGAGCAGCGTTCGGGCCTGATCCTGTCGCTGGCCGAGGGCCAGGTGATCGACGGCGTCGTGAAGAACATCACCGATTATGGTGCGTTCGTTGATCTCGGCGGCATCGACGGCCTGCTGCACGTCACCGACCTGAGCTACAAGCGCGTCGGCCATCCGAGCGAAGTCCTGAACATCGGCGATACCGTCCGTGTCCAGATCATCCGCATCAACAAGGACACGCAGCGCATCTCGCTCGGCATGAAGCAGCTCGAGAGCGATCCGTGGGAGGGCGCAGCCGCCAAGTATCCGATCGGCGCCAAGCTGTCGGGCCGCGTGACCAACATCACCGAATATGGTGCGTTCGTTGAGCTCGAGCCGGGCATCGAGGGCCTCGTCCACGTCTCCGAAATGAGCTGGACCAAGAAGAACGTCCATCCGGGCAAGATCGTCTCGACCTCGCAGGAAGTCGATGTCGTCGTGCTCGAGGTCGATCCCGACAAGCGCCGCATCTCGCTCGGCCTCAAGCAGGCCCAGTCGAACCCGTGGGAGGCCTTCGCCGAAGCGCATCCGATCGGCTCGACCGTCGAGGGTGAAGTCAAGAACGCCACCGAGTTCGGCCTGTTCATCGGCCTCGACAACGACGTCGACGGCATGGTCCACATGTCCGACATCGCCTGGGGCGTTTCGGGCGAGGACGCGCTCAACCTGCACCGCAAGGGCGAGGTGGTTCAGGCCATCGTGCTCGACATCGATGCCGAGAAGGAGCGTATCTCGCTCGGCATGAAGCAGCTCGAGCGCGGTGCTCCGGCAGCTGGTGGTGCTGCGACCGCGTCGAGCGGCGGCGGTTCGGGCGGCCTCAACAAGAACGCGATCGTCACGGTCACCGTTCTCGAAGTCCGCGACGCGGGCCTCGAGGTCCAGGTCGGCGACGATGGCGCGACCGGCTTCATCAAGCGCACCGATCTCGGCCGCGACCGCGACGAGCAGCGTCCGGAGCGTTTCCAGGTCGGCCAGAAGTTCGATGCGATGGTGACCGGTTTCGACCGTTCCAAGAAGCCGACCTTCTCGATCAAGGCGATGCAGATCTCCGAAGAGAAGCAGGCCGTTGCGCAGTATGGCTCGTCCGATTCGGGCGCGTCGCTGGGCGACATTCTCGGTGAGGCGCTCAAGGCGCGCAGCAACGAGACCAAGAAGTAAAAACAGCATTTCGGGCAGGCGGGATCCTCTCGCCTGCCCCAAAATGACGATTTTTTACAATTTAGCGTCGATTCGATCCTATTCGGCGCCCGGCGCTTGATATAGATAAAAGGTCCGAGGCGGTCATTTACCCATGGCGCGATAAAAGCCTGAAAATGATCGTAATTGGGGGGAATATCGAGCATCCTGCGGGGCGCTCGAGGTATCGGTCTTAAGGAGTCGACGACGCCATGATCCGTTCCGAACTTGTCGAAATGCTAGCTGCGGACAATCCCGATCTCGCGATGCGCGACGTCGAGGCGATCGTCACGACGTTCTTCGACGAAATTTCGAAACGCCTGGCGACAGGCGGCCGGGTCGAACTGCGCGGCTTTGGTGCCTTCTCCACCCGGGCCCGAGATGCCCGCGTCGGCCGCAACCCGCGCACCGGCGAAGTGGTCGAGGTCGACGCGAAGCGCGTCCCCTATTTCAAGCCCGGCAAGGAAATGCGCGTTCGATTGAACGTCTGAGCGCCGGCGTTTTCCTGACTCCTGGGGCTTGACGCCTGCCCGCCCATGCGCTTCGTCGCAGGTCACGCGGACGTGGCGAAATTGGTAGACGCACGGGACTTAAAATCCCTCGCCCATTGGGTATGCGGGTTCGAGTCCCGCCGTCCGCACCACCAAGTTGTTGAAATAGCTAGTGTATTTTAT
>NZ_JBFUHB010000019.1:0-88741 GCF_056402595.1 Sphingomonas sp. P3_C6 | reverse complement strand
CCATGAACCAGATGCGATCAGCGCGCAGGCCCTCGCTCGCATCGGCGATGAACTCGATGGTGCCGGCGCCGACATAGTCGACGGCCTGCGCCGCTTTCACCGCTGCGGCGCAGATCGCCTCCCGCGTCGTCTCGTCCATGCCGGGGGCAGGGGCTTCCTCGATCACCTTCTGGTGGCGGCGCTGGAGCGAGCAGTCGCGCTCGAACAGGTGGACGACATTGCCATGGCTGTCGCCGAACACCTGCACCTCGATGTGCCGGGGCGAGAGAATGTATTTCTCGATCAGCACCTGGGTGTTGCCGAAGGACGATGCCGCCTCGCGCTGGCAGGAAAGCAGGGAGTCGGCGAAATCCTCTGGCGCGTCGACCCGCCGCATGCCCTTGCCGCCGCCGCCGGCGACAGCCTTGATCAGCACCGGATAGCCAACCTTGGCCGCCTCCGCCGCAAGCCGTTCGGGCGACTGGTCCTCACCAAGATATCCCGGCGTGACCGGCACGCCGGCGGCGATCATCCGCTCCTTGGCGGCATCCTTCAGGCCCATGGCGCGGATGCTGTCCGGCCTGGGGCCGACCCAGATGATGCCGGCATCGATCACCGCCTGGGCGAAATCGGCATTCTCCGACAGGAAGCCATAGCCGGGGTGGATCGCCTCGACCCCGGTCTGCTTCGCAGCGGCGATGATCTTCTCGCCCACCAGATAGCTTTCGCGCGCCGGGGAGGGGCCGATATGCACCGCCTCGTCCGCCTGGCGCACATGCAGCGCCCTGGCGTCCGCGTCCGAATAGACCGCAACGGTGTGTACGCCCATCGCCCGCGAGGTGCGGATGATCCGGCAGGCGATTTCGCCGCGATTGGCGATGAGCAGGGATTTGATCAAGTCAGCCCTCGCAGCGCGTGGCGCGCGGGGCGAGCCCGGCGAACAGGGCGTTGATCGGCGCCATCACCGCGCCCTCATCCGTGCCGGGCGGCGGCAGGCCGGTACCCTTGGGCATGGGCTGCATCGGCGTGATCTGGACGAGAACGGCAAGGATCAGGGACATTCGGGGGCTCCAGACAAAAGTTCCTCCCCGGAACGGGGAGGGGGACCATGCGAAGCATGGTGGAGGGGCTGGTCGGGCAAAACGCCCGCCACAATGAAGGCAACTACGGCCGCCACATCATCGAGAACGGCGCGAGCCGGTACTCGAAGCACCCGAACGCCTTCACGCGCAAGCCAGGCATCGCGAACCTGGTCCTTGGCAGGCTGGTCGCCTCGCCCATGCGCCTCGCCATCGACTTCGATCGCCAGCTTCGCGCTCGCGCAGAAGAAGTCGAGCACATAGACGCCCGCTGGATGCTGATGGCGAAATTTGAGGCCAGCCGGTCGCGTACGTAACGCCGTCCAGAGAAGGACCTCGGGCAGGGTCAACTCTTTGCGCAAGCGTCGTGCATTGCGAACGGTCTGAGCAGGCCCGGTCAGCACGCTGCCAGCCCCTCCACCGCGCTACGCGCGGTCCCCCTCCCCGTTCCGGGGAGGAATAAAGTTTCGCCAATAGCCATCACATCCTGAACACGCCGAACGACGCCTTTTCCGGAACCGGCGCATTCAGCGTCGCCGCGAACGCCAGGCCGAGCACGTCACGCGTTTGCGCCTGATCGATGATGCCATCGTCCCATAGCCGGGCGGTCGCGTGCCAGGGATTGCCTTCATCCTCGTATTTCTGGCGGATCGGCGCCTTGAACGCCTCGACCTCTTCCTCGCTCCAGCTCTCCGCATCGCGGTGCACCGTGGCGAGCACCGAGGCGGCCTGTTCGCCGCCCATCACGCTGATCCGGCTATTGGGCCAGGAGAACAGGAACCGTGGCGAATAGGCCCGGCCGCACATGCCGTAATTGCCCGCGCCGAAGCTGCCGCCGATCAGCACCGTGATCTTSGGCACGCTCGCGGTTGCCACCGCGGTGACGAGCTTGGCGCCATGCTTGGCAATGCCCTCCGCCTCGTAGCGGCCGCCGACCATGAAGCCCGAGATATTCTGCAGGAACAGCAGCGGGATGCGCCGCTGGCACGCCAGCTCGATGAAATGCGCCCCCTTCACGGCGCTCTCCGAGAAGAGCACGCCGTTATTGGCGAGGATCGCGACCGGCATGCCCCAGATATGCGCAAAGCCGCACACCAGGCTGGAACCGTACAGCGCCTTGAACTCGTGGAACTCGCTGCCGTCGACCAGCCGCGCGATCACCTCGTGCACATCGTAAGGCGCGCGGACGTCGGAGGGCACGATCCCGTACAGTTCTTCGGCGTCGAACTTCGGCGCGCGCGGCTCCTTCAGTGCGATGTCCGGTTTCCGGTTCTCAGGGAGTGTCGAGACGATGTCGCGCACGATGGTCAGCGCATGCTCGTCATTCTCGGCGACATGATCGACCACGCCCGACTTGCGGCCATGGGTTTCGGCACCGCCAAGCTCTTCGGCCGAGATCACCTCGCCCGTCGCCGCCTTCACCAGCGGCGGGCCCGCGAGGAAGATCGTGCCCTGGTTGCGCACGATCACCGTCTCGTCCGACATGGCCGGCACATAGGCGCCGCCCGCGGTGCAGCTGCCCATCACGCAGGCGATCTGGGGGATGCCCTTGGCCGACATGTTCGCCTGGTTGAAGAAGATGCGGCCGAAATGATCGCGGTCCGGAAACACCTCGGCCTGGTGGGGCAGGTTCGCGCCGCCCGAATCGACCAGATAGATGCAGGGCAGGCGGTTCGCCTCGGCGATCTCCTGCGCGCGCAGATGCTTCTTCACGGTCAGCGGATAATAGGTCCCGCCCTTCACCGTGGCGTCGTTGCAGACGATCATCACCTGCCGCCCGGAAACGCGGCCGATGCCGGCGATCACCCCCGCGCCCGGCACCTCGTCGTCATACAGGCCATTCGCGACGAGCTGCCCGATCTCCAGAAAGGGCGATCCCGGATCGAGCAGCCGCTCGACGCGCTCTCGCGGTAGAAGTTTGCCGCGCGACGTGTGCCGTTCGCGACTTTTCTCGGAGCCGCCGAGTGCCGTGCGCGCGACATCGGCGCGGAGCCGCTCGGCCAAAACACGGTTGTGCGCTGCGTTGGCGCGGAAGGTCTCGCTCTCCGGCGATAGCTTGGTGTCCAGAGCCGGCGCGCTCATGTTTTTATCCTCATCTTGGCCCCTGACTAGACAGCGAGCGCGCGAATGGGAAGCGACGCCCGTGGGATAAAACGATGCCGGCCGGCATGCGCAGGGCCGAGAGAGGTATCTGGCGTAACCAGAATCGCAGGTGTATCTCCCGCGGCATACACCTTGGAGAGGTTTATCCCATGAAGCGTTCGACGATCTTTCTCGCTGCCTTGCTCGCCACCACCGCCTGCACCCAGAGCGCGACCACGCCGGTCGCCGGGACTGCGATCGGCGTCGATGTGGCCGGGCTCGACAAGGCAGTAAAACCGGGAGACGATTTCGACGAATATGCCAATGGCGGCTGGCGCGCGAAGACCGAGATTCCGGCCGACCGGTCGAGCACCGGCATCTTCCTTCAGGTGTTCAACGTGGCCGAAGGGCGCAACGCACAGGTCATCGCCGAGGCAGCCAAGGCCAATGCAGCCGCCGGCACCGATCAGCGCAGGATCGCCGATTTCTATAACGCCTATCTCGACACCGCCGGCATCGAGAAGCGCGGCCTTGCGCCGATCAAGCCGGAGCTGGACGCGATCGCCGCGATCGCCGACAAGACAGCGCTGGCCAAGGCGCTCGGCGCCGATCTGCGCGCCGATGTCGATCCGCTCAACGCGACCAACTTCAAGACCGAGCATCTGTTCGGCCTGTTCGTCACCCAGGCGCTCGACAATCCCTCGCAGACGGTGCCTTATCTGCTCCAGGGCGGCATCGGCCTGCCGGAGCGCGATTATTATGTCTCGGCCAAGCCCGAGATGGCGCAGATCCGCACCGCCTATAAGGCCTATATCACGAAGATCCTCACGCTCGCCGGCCTGAGCGATCCCGCCGCGCGCGCAGACCGCGTGATGGCGCTCGAGACCAAGATCGCCACTGCCCATGCCGGCTATGTCGAAACGCAGGACGTGCACAAGGCGAACAACCCGTGGAAGCAGGCCGACTTCGCGAAAAAGGCCGCCGGCCTTGACTGGAACGCCTTCTTCTCGGGCGCCGGGCTGACGGGCCAGCAGGATTTCATCGTCTGGCATCCCGCGCCGACCGCGAAGCTCTCGGCGCTGGTCGCGAGCGAGCCGCTCCAGGCGTGGCAGGACTGGATGGCCTTCCACCACCTCAACACCGTCACCGCGGTGCTGCCCAAGGCGTTCGACGATGCGTCGTTCGACTTCTACGGCAAGACGCTCAGCGGCACGCAGCAGCCGCGGCCGCGCGACAAGCGGGCGATCGGCGCGGTGAACACCAATCTCGGCGACGCGGTGGGCCAGATCTATGTCCAGAAATTCTTCCCCGCCTCGTCGAAGACCGACATCCAGGGCATGGTGAAGAACATCCTCGGCGCCTTCGACAAGCGGGTCGAGAACCTGACCTGGATGGCCCCAGCGACCAAGGCCGAGGCACGCAAGAAGATCCAGACCATGCGTGTCGGCGTCGGCTATCCCGACACCTGGCGCAATTACGGATCGCTCGAAATCAAGGCCGACGACGCGCTCGGCAATCTCGAGCGCGCGCGCCTTGCCGAATACCAGCATCAGCTCGGCAAGATCGGCAAGGCGCCCGACAAGGGTGAGTGGTGGATGACGCCGCAGACCGTCAACGCGGTCAATTTGCCGCTGCAGAACGCACTCAACTTCCCGGCGGCGATTCTTGAAGCGCCTTTCTATGATCCCAAGGCCGACGCGGCGGCGAACTACGGGTCGATCGGCGCGGTGATCGGACATGAGATCAGCCACAGCTTCGACAATACCGGCGCCGAATTCGATTCCAGCGGCAAGCTGCGCAACTGGTGGACTCCGGCCGACTTTGCCCACTTCAAGGAGCAGAGCGCTGCGCTGGCGAAGCAATATGATGCCTATGAGCCGCTGCCCGGCCTTCACCTCAACGGCGAGCAGACGCTTGGCGAGAACATCGCCGACGTGGCCGGCCTGACCGCCGCCTATGAAGCGTATCGCGCCTCGCTCGGCGGCAAGGAGGCGCCGGTGATCGACGGACTGACCGGCGACCAGCGCTTCTTCCTCGCCTTCGCGCAGAGCTGGCGCGAAAAGACCCGCGAGAAGGCGATGCGGCAGCAGGTTGCGACCGACGGCCATTCGCCCGGCGCCTTCCGCGCGAAGACGGTGCGCAACCTCGATGCATGGTACAAGGCGTTCGACGTGCAGCCGGGCCAAAAGCTGTATCTGGAACCAAATGCGCGCGTGAAGGTCTGGTAGGAAGAAGGGTAGGGCGGATCATGCTGCTGATCGGACAATATGATTCGCCCTTCGTCCGCCGCGTCGCGGTGACGATGAAACTCTACGATCTGCCCTATCGCCATGCGCCGCTCTCGGCGTTTGGCGATGTCGAGGAGATCGCACGCTACAATCCGCTGCGCCGCGTGCCGACCCTGGTCTATGACGCCGGCATCGCCCTGACCGACAGCAGCGCGATCGTCGATGCGCTGGACGAGATGGTCGGTCCCGATCGCGCCTTCCTCACCCGGCGCGGTGATGATCGTCGCGCAATGCTCCGGACCTGCGCCTTCGCCGCCGGCGTGGCCGAGAAGGCTGTCAGCCTGGTCTATGAGCGCGCGTTTCGGGATGGGCACAAGATGTGGGTCGAGCGCTGCCGTGCGCAGGTGATCGACACGCTCGACCTGCTCGAGCGCGAGCGAGCCGCCGCAAAGACGGTCTGGCTGCTCGGTGACACGATGAGCCATGCCGACGTCCTGCTCGGCACGATGCACCGCTTCGTCAGCGAAGCGCTGTCGGACCAGTTCGTCATGGACGGCTGGGTCGCGCTCGATGAGCACGCCGCACGGTGCGAGGCGCTCCCGGAATTCGTCGCTGCCTGTCAGGCGTTCAGGCTGACCTTGCCTGATCAGGCGGCATAATAGTCCGGCTGGTCGATATCGCTCAGCAGGTCCGGGCCGGTCGGTTCCCAGCCAAGGAGAGACCGCGTGCGCTCGCTCGATGCCGGCATGTCGGCACCCGCAAAATCCGCGAACCAGCCGAAATGGTCACGGCCACGGGATTCGACCGGGACGCCGAGCCTACGGCCGATCACCCCGGCGATGTCCTTGAAGGCAACCCCTTCGTCGGCGATCGCGTGGTAGGTGGGTTCAGTGGCGCCCTGTTCGAGTGCAAGACGGTAGAGGCGTGCCGCATCGAGCCGATGCACGCCCGGCCAGCGATTGAGACCATCGCCGATATAGGCGGATACACCCGTCTCGCGCGCCAGGGCTACCAGGATCGGGATGAAGCCATGGTCGCCGACGCCATGGACCGAGGGCGCGAGCCGGACGGAGGCAGCGCGGACGCCGCGTGCCGCCAGTGCTATCGCCGCCGCTTCCGATCTGCGCGGGTAGAACGGATCGGACGGGGGCGTGTCCGCCTCGGTCGCGACCCGGCCCGGCGCGAGCAATGCGACGCCCGACGTGACGAGCAGGGGGCGCCCGGAGCCAGCCAGCTCGTCGCCCAGCGTCTCGATGGCCCGCTGATCTTGCCGCGCATTCTCGGCGAATCGGGAAAAGTCGTGATTGAAAGCGGTATGGATTACGGCATCCGCTGCCGAGGCGGCGTCGCGCAACATATCGAGGTCATCGAGCGTACCGGCCACGATGTCGGCACCGGCCGCGGCGAGCGCAGCAGCTTTCTCCGGAGAGCGGACGAGGCCGGTGACCTGATGGCCGGCCCCGACCAATTGCTCGACGACGGCCGAGCCGACCCAACCGGTGGCGCCCGTTACGAATACACGCATCTGTTCAACTCCAGTATCTCGATACGGCTCTTGTCGGCGTGCGAGGTATGCAGGTAAAGTAGGGACATTATCCTGGTATAATCATCAACAGGATGCGCGATGACCGACGACAACAACATACTTGGCACCTATCTCAGAAACCGGCGCACGAAGCTCGATCCGGCTTCATTCGGTTTCGCCGGGCGGCGGCGAACCGCCGGGTTGCGCCGGGAGGAAGTCGCACAGCGCGCCAATATCAGCCCGACCTGGTACACTTGGCTCGAACAGGGGCGCGGGGGGAAACCCTCGGCCGAGGTGCTCGACCGGATCGCAACGGCATTGACCCTGACCGAGGTCGAGCGCGAGCATCTGTTCCTGCTCGGACTCGGCCGCCCGCCCGCCGCCCAGTATCGCGGCAGCGACTCGATTACGCCGCGGCTGCAGCGGTTGCTCGACGTGCTGACCTGCAGTCCGGCCATCGTGCGGACCGCGACCTGGGATGTCGTCGCCTGGAACCGTGCGGCGGAGGTCGTCCTCACCAACTACGGCACGCTCCCGCCCGATCAGCGCAATATCCTGCGCCTGCTCTTCCGCGACGATCGCGTTCGCGCGGCGCAGCCCGAATGGGAATCGGTGGCCCGTTTCGTCGTGAACTCTTTCCGGATTGATGCTGCCCGCGCGGGTGCCGATGCCGAAGTCGCACCGCTGGTCGACGAACTCTGCCGGGAGAGCCCCGAATTCGCGGCGATGTGGCGGGACAATGACGTGCAGACGCATGGCGACGGGACGAAGCATCTCCGCCATCCAGAGGTCGGCCTGATTGCCCTGGAATATTCCGCCTTTGCGGTGGATGGCCGGCCGGACCTGAGCCTGATCGTCTATAACCCGGCCACGCCGGACGACCGCGACCTCATCCAGTCCCTGGTCGACGAACGAAAAGCTCCCGTACCGGAATCTCGCGCCGCCTGGGCATCCTGATCGGGAGCCGATTGACTTACCGCCGGTGCTCGCTCACCTATCGGCCGTCGCACGGGAGAGATCGGCTTAGGCTGGCGCCGAAGGAGCAACCGCCCCGGAAACTCTCAGGCAAAAGGACCGCGCGACACAGACACTCTGGAGAGTGGTGCCACGGCACCCGCCGACGGGATAACGATCTCAGGCGCAAGGGACAGAGGGGGCATGCAACGGCGCTCGCAGCGCCCGACTGGAGCATGCCCTTTGTGACCGTGACACCGACTCCCCCAAATCCGCGCCATCGTCCGATCAGCATCGCCGAGATGTTCACCATCGGCATCGGCCCGTCGAGCTCGCACACGGTCGGGCCGATGCGCGCCGCGGCGGATTTCGCGCGAACCATCCTCGCCTTGCCGGATCGCGCGACGAAGGTCGGTTGCAGCCTGTACGGTTCGCTGGCCCTGACCGGCATCGGGCACGGCACCGACATCGCAATCCTGCTCGGGCTGGCGGGCTGGGAACCCGAGACAGTCGATCCCGAAGCCGCAGCGGCGCTGGTCGCGGATTTCCGCGCCGACGATGCCCTGCCGCTGGGGCGCGGGGCGGGCGAGGGCGGTTATCCGGTCGAGCTGGACGGTAAAGGCGGCATCGATTTTCATCCCCAGCGCTTCGAGCCGGAACATCCCAACGCGCTCGATCTGACGGCCTGGTTCCCCGACGGCACGGTGCAGACGCTGCGTTACTACTCGATCGGCGGCGGCACGATACGGCGCGGTGGCGAGCGGCCGGAGCTTGGCAATGTCGCGGTGCGCCATCCCTTCACCTCTGGCGAAGAACTGCTGGCGGCGGCGGCGCTCGAGCGCATCTCGATCAGCGAGCTGGTGCGCCGCAACGACACTGCCTGGCGTACCCCCGCCGAGACCGATGCGCTGCTCGACGGCGTCGCCGATGCGATGCGTGCGTGTATCGATCGCGGCATGGTCAAGGACGGCATATTGCCCGGTGGCCTGAATGTCCGCCGCCGCGCCAAGGGCCTGCACGAGGCGCTGATCTCGCGCTCCGAACGCGGCGCGCCATCGCACACGATCCAGTGGGTCAGCCTATGGGCGCTTGCGGTGAACGAGGAGAATGCGGCGGGCGGCCGGGTGGTGACGGCCCCGACCAATGGTGCCGCCGGCATCATCCCCGCGGTGATCCGCTATTACGAGACCTTCGAAGGACCGGCGACGCGCGAGGGAATCCGGATCTTCCTCTCCACCGCGGCCGCGATCGGCATGCTCTACAAGACACGCGCCTCCATCTCGGCGGCCGAGATGGGGTGCCAGGGTGAGGTCGGCGTCGCCTGCTCGATGGCCGCGGCCGGCCTGGCGGCGGTGCTCGGCGCTAGCAATGCCCAGATCGAGAATGCCGCAGAGATCGGTATCGAGCATAATCTCGGGCTCACCTGCGATCCGATCGGCGGTCTCGTCCAGGTGCCCTGTATCGAGCGCAACGCGATGGGCGCGGTGAAGGCGATCAACGCCGCCTATCTCGCGCTCGACGGCGACGGCACGCACATCGTCAGTCTGGATCAGGCGATCGAGACGATGCGCCAGACCGGCGAGGACATGCGCTCCAAATACAAGGAGACCAGCCTGGGCGGTCTCGCGGTCAACGTGGTCGAATGCTGACGGGCCGGCCGGCCCGTCAATAATCCTTCGAATAGCGCAGGTTGATCGCAGTCCCGTTCGATCCGCCCGTCTGGCTCAGGATGCTCAGCGCCTTGGACAGCGCGATCTCGAGCTGGGTGGCGGTGAAGCCGCGCGTGTCGGTGACGATTTCCACATAGATGTCGTTGGAGATGTACTTGCCCGCGGCGACCGAGGTGCCACGACCGGTCGCCTCGTCGGCGCCGAGGACACGCAGTCGGTCGATGCCCGAGGCCGAGCGCAGCTTGCCGAGCGGGTTCAGCCCGCCGCCCGATCCGCGCAGCGAGTTGAGCGCTGACGCGAGCTGGATCGCCTGCATCGGCGACAGCTCGGTGATCGAATTGCCGAACAGGATGCGCGACAGCAGTTCGTCCTGCGGCAGATTCGGCGAGGAGCTGAAGCTGATCTGCGGGTTCTGCGCCCGGCCGGCGATGTTGATGGTGATCGCGGTGCCCGACAGGGTGGCGGTCGCCTTCATCGACAGCGACGGGTTGGTCACCGGGCCGCCCTCGAAGCGGATCACGCTGTCCTGGTCGAGATCGAAACGCTTGCCGGCAAAGCTGTAGGTGCCGCGGACCAGATCGACGTCCCCGACCACCTCAGGCGTGGCTGAGGTGCCGCCGATCCGCAGGTCGGCGCGCCATTCGCTCTCCAGGCCCATGCCGGTTACGAACAGGCGGTTGTCCGCGCGGATACGCAGGTCGAGCTTGAACAGGCTCGGTACGCCGGCCGCCGCCTCCGCAGCATCCTTCGCCGCCTGGGCACGGCTGGTGCCCTTGCGGCGCACACCCTGAAGCTCCGCCACTTCGGCGGCACCCTGGCGGATGATCTCATAGCGGACCTCGGGAAGGTTCAACGTGCCCGAGACAAGGCCTCCATTGGCCTTGCTGTTGGTGACGGCGATCTCGCCGGAGACGGTCGCGCCGAGCGCATCGCTGCGCGCGAGCTGTGCGTTGGCCAGGGTCGCGCGGATATCGATCGGGAAGCCCGCGTCCGATCCGAACCCGACACTGCCTCTCGCTGAAACGGTGCCCTTGCCGGCACGCCCGGTGAATTCGGCGATCTCTAACCGATCGTTGGTGAAGCGTCCGGTCAGCTTGATCGCGTTGATCCGCGTGCCATAGGTCTCGTTGTCATAGGCGAGCGCATTGGCGCGGATGACGCCGGTGAGTTGCGGGCTGGAGATGCGGCCCGAGAAATCCGCGGCGATACCGATCTGGCCGGTCAGCGACTGGTTCGCCATGCCGGCCAGGCTCCACAGCACATCGGCCGGGCCGTTGTAGCGGACGCCGCCGCCGAGCGGCGCGTTCATCAGCGCCGTCGTCCAGTCGCCATCGCCGACCGGCTGCAGCCGCACCTGCGCCCGTCCGATTGCGTTGCCGCCGCGCTTGATCAGGGCGGCCAGTGTGCCGCCTTCGGGACGTAGCGTGCCGAGTGCCGAGATATCGACCGGGGTCGATACAACTGCCGCACCTGACCGGGTGAAGCTCTTGATATCGAGGCGGAGGTCGGCGCGTGGGATGCCGGACCCGGCCTGGACATAATCGAGGCTGCCGGTCGCGCGGCCGCCGATGCCGGCGCCGGCGGCAAAGGTGTTGAGAATCGCGAGGTCGAAATTGTCGAAGCGCGATTGCAGCTCGAGCGTCTTGCCATAGCGTCCAGCGATGCGGACCTGGCCCTGCGGCACGACGACCGCGACCGGCGCCAGCACATAAGTGCCCCGCTCGCTGCGGATCACTGCCGGCTGGGCGAGACGGAAGGTGACGGTGCCGACCTGGCCCTGCGCGGCGACCCGGTACAGGTCGGGCGAGAGCTGGGCATTGGCGGCGATGCGGAAGCTCGCGCCGCTCTGGCCGTTGGCGACGAGCTGGGCGGTACCGCGGCCGCCCTGATAGTTCACCTTCGCGCGGGCCGCCTGAAGGAAGAACTCGCCCTGGCGCACCCCGGCGAGTTGCACATCGGCGAGAATCTCGGGCGCCTTGGCGTAAAGGGTGATCGTCGCCTCGACGATTGCACGCTCGATCACCAGCTTGGCCTGGCCGGGGATATGCGCGCCATTGGCGCGGGCCGACACCTGGGCGCGCTGGATCGCACCGACCGCCGACAGGTCGACCGTGCCGGTGATACCCGACCCGTTCGCGGTCAGCTTGCCGACGAACGGTCCGGTCGGTGCCTGGCGGATAGTGCCGGCGAAATCGACCCCGGCGAAGCGCGCGCGGTTGATGTCGATGGTCAGCGGTCCCCTGCCGGTGCGGATCAGCACATCGGCATTGAACGGCCCGTAGGGCGATCCGCCGGTCGCGACGACCGCATAGCCGGTGCCGGTCCCGCGGATCACCGCTTCGACATCGCTGAGCTGGACGCCCACATTCGGGCGGCTCGCGCGCAACCGGATCAGCGGTCGTTCGGCCGTGCCCGACACCGCAAGCGAGAGCGGGCCATATTGCGTGGAACGGCCCTGCGCGGTGAAGGCGATACGCCCGTCCGGCAGATAGCTGCCCTGGCCGCCGGTCAGGCTGAACTTCGGCGCACCGACCCGCAGATTCTGGACGCGGAACACGCCCTTGGGGTCAAAGCTGATCGTGCCGGCGATCGCGGCGCGCCCGCCGAGGAAATCGGCCACGCCCGAATTGTCGATCTTCACCGTCGTGAGACCGAACCGGCCTTGCAGGCCGAACCCGCCCGACGGCACCGTCACGATCTTCATGTCGGTCGTCAGGTTGACGATGCCGACGCCCTCAATGCGATAATCATTGACCCGGCCCTTCAGCCCGGCGCGGTAGATGCCGGTGGACAGGTCGGCGACGATGATCGCGGTGGCGTCGATCTGGGGCGATCGGATGCGCAGATTGTCCGACAGGATGGTGTCGCCGGACATCGCGAACTCGCCATTGACCGTCACGTTGGTCAACAGCCCGCCGGCGGCCGCATTCAGCCCGGTTACGCGTGCGATCCGCCCCGAGACCGGCACGATGATGCGGTCGGCATCCACGCGGCTGCGGCCCTCGGCATACAGGCCCTGAACAACGGTCTTGTCGAAGCCGATCGCCGCTGCGCTGATCTTGTAATCGACCAGCGGCCGGGCAAAGGTGCCGTCAAGCCGGAGCGAGGCACGCACGTCGCGGCCGTTGAGGTTCGGCGCGATCGATCCGGGGGTGAGCAGGTTCGCCTCGATCTGCATGCCCTCGAACCGGCTCTGCGCGAGATCGATCATGCCGTTCGCGGTCACCGCCAACGCATCCGAGCGCACCGACAATTTTGTGTTCGCCCGGCGATTGGCCAGGGTCGTGGTGAGATCGACGACCAATGCCGGCGCGGTCAGCCGCTCGACCGGGCCGGCCAGGATCAGTCCGGGATGCAGCGGTCCGCGCGCGGTGAAGGTGCCGCTGCGCGCGGTCAGGTCGAGCGCCGCCAGAGGCTTGCCGCCAAGCAGCGCCTGCGCCTTGCCCTGCCAGGAGGACCAGCTCCCGCGCCCGTCGATCTGCGCGATCAGCGGCTGCTTGAGACCCGCCATGCCCGCGACGATCCCGCCGGCCGGCGCATTGAGACGCGCGTCAACGATCAGCCGATCCTGGTCGGGCACCGCATCGAGCTTCAGCGCGAGCCGGTCGCCGCCATCGAGCGCGGCGGCATTGCCGGTGATCTGCGCGCGGCCATCGGCGATGTGCGCCACGGCATCGAGCGTCATCAGACGCCGCGTACCGGTGACGGGCGCGCCGAGCACCAGCCGGTCGACCTTCAGCGTGCCGATGTCGATATCGATATCGGGCAGGGTAGGGGCATTGGGATCGCTCGGCACCGCCTTGAGCTCGGGCAGGCGGGCGAGGGTGATCAGCGGTGCGCTGGCCGACCGGATATCGGCATGGTTGCCGATGAAGGCGAAGGGACGCCAGTCGAGATCGACCTGCGGCGCGGTCGCGAATACGCCCTTGGGATCACTGATCTTCAGGTCGCGGATGGTGAGCTTGCCGTAGAGCGAGCCATCGAGTCGGCCCAATTCGATCTTGAGTCCGGATGCCAGCTGATACCCGGAGAGCTTGCCGACCAGGAATCGCCGGCCCGGATCGGTGTTGAGCGCGACCACCGCCAGCACCGCGAGGGCCAGCAGCGTGGCAATCGTGACCGCCACCCATTTGACGACACGCCCGACCGTGAAACGGCGCGGCGCGGGTGCGGCGGTCTCAATCTCGGTCATCAGAAGGCCTGCCCGATCGAGATGTAGATCGCGACCTTGGATTCGCCCTTGCGTCGGCCGAGCGGCGTGGCGACGTCGAAACGGACCGGGCCGAAATTGGTGTAGTAGCGCGCGCCGATGCCCACGCCGTAGCGGAGGTCGCTGAACTTAGGCTGGGTCGAGGCATAGGCCTGGCCCACATCGAAGAACGGCACGATGCCATAGTCACCGAAGCGGTACCGCGCCTCGATCGCCCCTTCGACCAGGCTGCGCCCGCCGACAGGATCATTGTTGATATCGCGCGGGCCCAGCTGCTGATAGCCGAAGCCACGCACCGATCCGCCGCCGCCTGCATAGAGCCGCCGTGATGGCGCGATGGCGTCGCGCGGTGCCCCGGCGATCGAGGCGACCCGCATGCGGCCAGCCACCACCAGGCTGTCGGACACCGGATAATAGGTACTGCCGTCCACCTGCGCGCGGACATAGCGATAATTGCTGCCCTGGGTCTGCGACGTCTCCGGGCTGATGCGGATCATCGCGCGATAGCCCTTGGTCGGGTCGAGCAGACTATTGGTGCTGTCGAAGGCCAGCTGGCCGTTGACGCCGAAGATGCCGTAATTCTGGTAATCGCGCTTGCCCGTCGCCGGCTGGAACGTGTCTTCGCGCGATCCGAGCAGTTCGAAGCCATAAGCCCAGGTCCAGCGCTTCTGCCAGATCGGGGTGGAATCGAGCGAGATCTTGCCGTTGATGCCGATCGTCAGCGCCTTGTAAGCGTCGAAATCCTGACGGTTCGCGGTCACGCCGAGCAGCACCGTTTTGTCGCGCCGTCCGGCATTGGCGCGGCGGAATGTGGCGGCGAGCCCCTGTTCCTGCGTACCGGCGGTGCCGACAAAGGTCAGCGACCCTTCCGGGCTGAACAGGTTGCGGTGGGTCCAGCTTGCGTCGAGGCGCAGGCCCTGGCCGGTCGAATACCCCGCGGTCGCGGCAAGGCGGCGTGGCTTGCCGGCATTCTGGGTGACGAGCAGATCGACCACTTCGGTGCCGTCGGCTGCGGTGCGGCCGGTGCGGCGTGGTTCGACCGCAACGCTGTCGAACAGGCCGGTCGCGACCAGCGCCTCGCGCAGGTCGTTCACCTGGCGGTCGTCATAGAGCTGGCCGGGCTTGAAGCGCGCCAGCACACCGACATGCGTGGCGTCGAAGGCGAGCTTGCCCGTCGTCGAATAGGTGCCGAAGGACGATCGCGGCCCCGGATCGACCGGCAGCGTATAGGCGCCCTGGTGAGTCGCATCGTCCAGCTCGATGTCGCGCTCGCCGACCTTGACGAAGGGATAGCCCTGCTGCGGCAGCTGCAGCGCGACGCCACCCTCCGCCGCCTCGATCGCGCTCGCGACGATCGGGTCGCCGGTGCGCAGCGCGAGCGCGCTCCGGACCAGGCCGGGCGGGACCGTCTCCGCTCCTTCGATGACGATGGAGCCGAGTGTGTAGCGGGTGCCGGGTGCGGCGGTGATCGTCGCGGTGACCCGGCCCGGCTGGTTCGGCACCGGCTCGACCAGCGAGGAGACGACCCCGTCATAATAGCCTTGGGAACGGAGCAGCCGCTGGGCAAGTCCCTCGTCTTCCTTTGCCCGGGCGGAAATCACGGCGCCGTTGGCGCCCTTGCCGTCGCCCTTGTCGAGCGCCGAGAACGAGCGGAAGGTGCCGTCGAGATCGACCGCCTGGAGACCCTCGATCTTCACCGAGTACCGGAGCTCGGGCGGGGTATCGGCAATTTCGGCCGCGGTCGTGACAGCGGGAGGCTCGACGTCGAACCCGGCGAGCGGGGGCAGGGGCTGGATAAGCGTAGGATCGTTGGCCGCGGGCGTCGCGACAGCCTGGGGTGCAGTTGCCGGGGCTGCGGGTGTTACGGCCGGGGACAGTGATGTCGCCGGCTCAGCCGGCATCGAGTCGATGCTCTGGATCGGTGCGAGCGGCTGGTTCAGATCACCATCGATCGCCGGCAGCGCTTCCTTGAACTGTGAGTCGGGAATGATCGGGCCGCCGCTCACCGGGGCGGCGGGATCGGTCTTTGCCGTCTGGTCCTTGCGCGCCTGCTCGACCGGATCGGGCTTGCGCTGGGCGGATGCAGGCTGCGGTACGGCATACAGGCTCGCCAACAAGAGTAAGCTTGAGCTTGAACGCAAAACAGCCTTCCCCCCGACGCCAATGAACTGAGCTGGTTACGTGTTTTTGTCCCTTACGGGGCGAGACGGGGCTGGTCCACACGCAACTCGACCGCCCCGACCCGCTATCTGCTTAACCGTCCGGAAGCCAAACTGGTTCCCGCACCGTGAAAAGACCGGTTTCACGGACCCCTCATACCTAAGCAGGTGGTGCCGAATTTCTCTGTATGGCTCACTTGAATAGCCCAGGCGGCTTCCTTATTAGTTGCCGAAGCAACCATTGCTGGAGCAACGACGTGGCCGTCTACACGCACGAAGAGTTCAATCCCGACGTGTCGGTAGGGTATCTGACCAAGCGCATCTATCAGACTTCGCTGGTCGGGCTGGAGCCGATCTTCGCGGCCGAGGGGATAACCCATCTGCAATGGTCGGCACTGGTGTCGATCTGGTATGGGCGCGGACTGACCTGCAGGGCGCTTGCCCATGATCTGGGTCACGACAAGGGCGCGACCACCCGTCTGGTCGATTCGCTCGAAGAGCGCGGTTTCATTGCGCGGGATCGCGACGAGGACGACCGGCGTGTCATCAATCTGGTCCTGAGCGAGGAGGGCCAGGGTGTGGCCCATCGCTGCATGCATGGCGTCGTCAATTTGTGGAACGGCTGGCTCGCCGACTGGGCGCCGGAAGATGCCGCACGGTTCATCGCCTATCTTCAGCGACTGCGCACCTCGCTCGAAGCTTCCGTCGGAGATGCCCAATGCGCCTGACCGTCCTGGCCCTCGCGTCGACGGCATTGCTCGCTGGCTGCGCCATTCCCGCCTCGCGGCCCGAGGTCGCCCGGATTGCCGACAGCAGGCTTGGCCTGACCGGCGCGACCGACGCTGCTTTCCCGGTGATCGCCGATGATTGGTGGCGCTCGTTCGGCGACCCTCAGCTCGACCGGCTGGTCACCGATGCGCAGGCGGGCAATCCGTCGCTCGAGGCGGCGCTTGCGCGCGTGCGTCAGGCAAGCGCGATCCTGTCGAGCCAGCGCGCCGATGATGGCCCCGATGTCGCGCTCGATGCCCAGGCGCAGGTGGCCCGGCTCAGCGGCCGCTATCAGATTCCGCCGCCCTTTGCCGGTACGACACGGTTCCTCGGCACCGGACAAGCCGGGCTCAACTGGAACCTCGACCTGTTCGGCCGGCAAAAGGCGGTGATCGCCGAAGCCAGCGCCTCGACACGCGCGGCGATGCTCGATGCGACGGCGGCACGGCTCGCGCTCGCCGGGTCGGTGGTGCAGACCTATATCGAGCTCGCACGGGCGGAGAAGCTCGCGGCGCTTGCCCAGCGCACCATCGCGACGCGCGAGGGATCGCTCAGGCTCGTGCAGGTCCGCATCCGCAACAAGCTGGCGAGCGACCTCGACGCCCAGGCGGCACAGACCCTGCTCGCCCAGGCGCAACAGGCGCTGGTCCGTGCCATGGCGCAGCGCGCGCTCGCGGCCAACGCGCTGGCTGCACTGGCCGGGCGCGGTGTGGATTATCCTGCCACCATCGCTCCCGCGACCCTGCGGCTCGACGCTGCCTTGCCGCTGCCCTCGGCCATCCCGGCCGACCTGCTGGCCCGCCGCGCCGATGTCGCCGCGTCGCTGGCACGCATCGATGCGGCGTCACAAGGCCGGCTTGCTGCGCGCAAGGCTTTCTATCCCGATATCAACCTCTCGGCGCTGGTCGGGCTTCAGGCGATCGGGGTGGGCAATCTGTTCAATGCCGACGCCGGCACGGTGGGCGGCGGCGCCGCGATCCATCTGCCGATCTTCGACAATGGCCGGTTGAAGGCGGGCCTCGAAGGCGCGACGGCCGGGGTCGACCTTGCCATTGCGGGGTATAACGGAACGGTGGTCGGCGCGGTGCGCGAGGCGGCGGATGCGCTGACCCGGATCCACAGCCTGGCCGAGGATCGTGCCCGCCAGGCGGAGGTCGTGCGCGGTCTGGCCGAGACTGGACGCCTCAACACGATCCGTGTGTCGAGCGGGCTCGAATCCCGCCTCGGCCTTGTCGACAATGATGTGCGGCTGCTCGACGCGCAGCAATCCGATGCCAATCTCGCGGCCGATGCCGCCAGCCAGCGTGTCGCGCTGATCCTGGCGCTGGGTGGCGGCTTCGATCCGAAGGACCCGAAATGACCAAGATGGAAAAGATCGAGGCAGCCGCTGAAGCGCCTGCCGCTCCTGGACAGGCTGCACCTCCGGCTGCCCCCGCACGCGGCAATCCGACCGCGCGTCGTCGTGGCCTGATCGTCCTCGGCGCGATAGTCCTGATTGGGGCGATCGTGTGGGCGGTCTTCCACTTCCTCCTGGCCAAGCCCGAGGAAGAGACCGACGACGCCTATGTCGCCGGCGACGTCGTATCGATCACCGCGCGGGACCCGGGCACCATCCTCGCCATCCATGCCGACAACACCCAGACGGTGCGTGCCGGTCAGCCGCTGCTCGATCTCGATCCGGCGACGGTCGATGTCGGCCTTGCCGCCGCGGAGGCCGAGCTTGCCCGTGCGGTGCGCTCGACCCGCTCCGATTTCTCCAAGGTCAATGAAACCGCCGCCGCGGTCGGCCAGGCCCAGGCCGAGCTGGCGAGGGCCCAGAACGATCTCACCCGCCGCCGCGGTGCCGCGGTCGAAGGTGCGGTCTCGGGCGAGGAACTGAGCCACGCCGCCGATGCGGTGAAGGTCGCCCAGGCCAATCTCGCCCTGGCGCGCAGCCAGCAGGCGCAGTCCCAGTCCGGGGTCCAGGGTACGACCGTCTCGACCAACCCGGCGGTGCTTGCCGCGATCGCCGCCTATCGCCGTGCCGCCATCGCGCACAGCCATATGCACATCGTCGCGCCGATCGACGGCGTGGTGGCGCAGCGTACCGTCCAGCTCGGCCAGCAGGTCGCTGCCGGCACGCCGCTGATGGCCGTCGTCCCGCTCGACCGGGTATGGATCGACGCCAATTTCCGCGAGACCCAGCTCAAGGACATCCGCATCGGCCAGCCGGCGACGGTGACCGCCGACATGTATGGCAGCAGCCTGGTCTATCACGGCAAGGTCATCGGCCTTGGCGCCGGCAGTGGTAGTGCGTTCGCACTGCTCCCGCCGCAGAATGCCAGCGGCAACTGGATCAAGGTGGTCCAGCGCCTGCCGGTGCGCATTGCGCTCGACCGGGGCGAGCTTCAGCGTAACCCGCTGCGTGTCGGCCTGTCGGTCAACGCGACGATCGACACCGCCGAGACCGGCGGCGCGCGGGTAGGGGCGCCGGCGCAGCAGATCTATCATGACGGCGCATCCGATGGCGGCGATCCCAAGGTCGAGGCGCGCATCGCCCAGATCATCGCGGCAAACCGCTGATGGCCGGCGCCGCCCAGGCGCCGCTCCGGGGCGGCGCGCTAGCTCTCACGGCGTTCGCGCTGGCACTCGGCACCTTCATGCAGGTGCTCGATTCGACCATCGCCAATGTCTCGCTGCCGACGATCGCCGGCAATCTCGGCGTCAGCAGCGACAATTCGACCTGGATCGTCACGGCCTTCGCCGTCGCGAACGGTGTCGCCGTGCCGCTGACCGGCTGGCTGATGGGCCGGTTCGGTGTGGTGAAGACCTTCAGCGTCTCGGTGCTGCTGTTCACCTTCGCGTCGTTCCTGTGCGGTATCGCCTGGGATCTGCCTTCGCTGATCGGCTTCCGCATTCTGCAGGGCGCCGTGTCGGGCCCGATGATTCCGGGCAGCCAGGCGCTGCTGATCGCGATCTTCCCCTCCGACAAGCGATCCACCGCGCTGGGCATCTGGTCAATCACGACGTTGGTCGCGCCGATCATGGGCCCGATCCTCGGCGGCTATATCTCCGACAATTATCACTGGAGCTGGATCTTCCTGATCAACGTGCCGGTCGGCCTGTTCTGCGCCTTTGTCTGCTGGCGGAGCCTGCGCACCCGGGAGACTCCGACGCGAAAACTGCCGATCGATCAGGTCGGGCTGATCCTGCTCGTTTTGTGGGTCGGGTCGCTGCAGATGATGCTCGATCTCGGCAAGAATGATGACTGGTTCCATTCCACCCGGATCGTGGTGATGGCCGTCATTGCCGTGATCGGTTTCGCCGCCTGGGTGATCTGGGAACTGACGGATGCCAATCCGACGGTCGATCTGACCCTGTTCAAGCACCGCAACTTCCTGTTCGGCTCGATCGCTTTCTGCCTCGGTTATGCAGTGTTCTTCGCCAACACGCTGATCCTGCCGCTCTGGCTGCAGACTCAGTTGGGTTACACCGCGACCTGGGCGGGCCTGGTAGCGGCGCCGAGCGGGGCAGTGGCGGTGATCCTCACGCCCTTCGTCGCCCGCGCTTCGGGCAAGGTCGATGCGCGCATCCTCGCGTCGATCTCCTTCGTCGCGTTCGGCATCTCCTATTATATGCGCGCCGGCTATACGACTGGTGCGAGCGAATGGGACTTCATGGTGCCGTTGCTCGTCCAGGGCGTGGCGATGAGCACTTTCTTCCTGGCGATGATCACCATTTCGCTCGATGGCATCCCGCCGGAACGAATCCCGTCCGCGTCAGGCATCTCCAACTTCGCCCGCATCACCGCGGGCAGCTTCGCCGCCTCGATCACGACCACCGCCTGGGACCGGCGCGAGGCACTGCACCAGAGCCATTTGTCGGAAGCGGTCGGTACCGGTGCGCCGTTCCAGGCGGCGCGCGATACGCTTCACGGTCTCGGTATGACTGACGTCCAGGCGGCTGGTGCGATCACCCGCCAGATGGTCGGGCAAGCCTATCTGCTCGCCTCGACCGACCTGTTCCGCCTCTCGGCCTGGCTCTGCGCGATCCTGATCGGCATGGTTTGGCTGACCCGCCGTCCACAACCGCCCAAGGGCCCGGTCGCGGCGGATTGATTGCCTGAAACGGAGGGCTGCCGATCTTCGGCAGTTCTCCGTTTCAGGGAAGATGGGCTCAGATTCTCTGCAGCCCGTGCTCGGCGATTTTCCGTATCAGGTCGCGGTGCTTGGGCAGGCCTTCGCGCAGACGTTCCGTATAGGCCCTGTTGTCGCGCATTGCCCGCTCGGCCGCCCGTTTCTCATCGGCGACGAAATCGGGTTGGACTTCCGTCTGAAATTTCATGCCGTACAGCACATATTGGTAGCTGGCGGCCGGGAAGACCTCTTCGATCCGATCGAACTCGTCATGCACCCAAGGCGGTTGATAGCGCCATAACAGCAGCAATTCCTTCAACCGGTCCGGAATAGACTCGGGCTGCACATTGTCCCGCCAGAAAGCAGAATCGGTCCGCTTGGTGAGGACATAGTGGAGCTTCAGGAAGTCGATGATCCGGCCCCACCGATACAGGGTGGTTGCGTTGAACCGGGAGGCGACGACGTCCATGACCTCCCGGCAGAACGGCATCTGCTCGGCAACCAGCTTTGCCGAGAGCTCGATGAGCACGATGGCGGATGCCTCGAGCGGCTCGAGGAAACCTGCAGCCAGACCGACCGCTACGCAGTTGCGCTTCCAGAAGGTTTCGCGATGCCCGGACCTGATCGATATCTTCCGGACCGGCAGATGGTCGGCCACTGGTCCCAGATAGGCGCGCAGCTCCCGTTCGGCCTGTTCGTCGGAGATGTGGCGGCTTGAAAATACATGTCCCGTGCCGCGGCGGGTGGGCAAGCCGATGTCCCAGATCCATCCCGCCGACTGGGCGGTGGAGATCGTATGGGAGGAGATGGGGCTGTTGTCGTTCTCGTACGGTACCTGAACCGCCAGCGCCGTGTCGCAGAACAGGACGTCGCTGCATTCCTTGAACGGCACGCCGAGTGCGTCACCGATCAACAGGGCGCGAAACCCGGTGCAGTCGATAAACAGGTCGCCTTCGATTTCGCCGGCCTGCTCTGTGATGATGGCACGGATGTCGCCGTCTTCCTTCAGCGCAACGTGTTTCACGTCGGCCAGCACATGGCGCACGCCGAGATTCTGGGTGCAGTGAAGCGTCAGGAAGGAGGCGAATTTGCCGGCATCGAGATGATAGGCGTAGTTGGCAGCACCCTCATATTCGGGCGTGGTGATCGTCTTCGGTGCCAGCCCGTCGTCGCAGATCCTGCCCTGGGGGCACACTGCGTCGCAAAAGCTCTGATCGTCTCCGTCGGCCAGCCAATGCGGGACGAGGTTCAGTTTCTCGAAGCTCTGCGGCAGCACGAGGGGGTGATAATAGGCGTCATCGTCCGCGCCGGTCGTCCAGCGCGCGAATTTTGCCCCCTGCTTGAACGACGCGTCGCACTCGCGAAAGAAGTCGGTCTCGGACACGCCCATCTTCTTCAGCGTGGAGCGCAATGTCGGCCAGGTGCCCTCGCCGACGCCGATGATGGGTATATTGGGCGATTCCACCAGCGTGACCGTAAAGTCGTGCGGAATACGGCTGCGGTGCTTCGCCGCGATAATACCGGCGGTAAGCCAGCCGGCGGTGCCCCCGCCGACGATTACGATGTTGCGGGTGCGGGTGACCATGGAAGCCTGTAATAAAACGGGGGGCGTCCTTATCAGACGCCCCCCACAGTTGTGGTGTCAATAGTGGAAGCGCGCTCCGAAGGTGAAGCGGCGACCATAGGACCAGATGTCCAGCGCCTGGTTATCGAAACGACCATGCGTGCTGTAGGTCGAGTTGTTGATGTTGCTAACTTCGCCGAAGACGGTGATCTGCTTCGTGATGTCATAGCTGGCCGAGGCGTCAACCTGCAGCTGCGAGTTGACGTAGACAGGCTCGGCACCGAAGGTACCGCCCTGGCCCTGGCCGAGAGCACTCAGATACGTGTCGCGCCAGTTGAGTGCACCGCGGATCTGGAAGCCGTTCTTGTCGTAGAAACCAACGAAGTTTGCCGACTTAGCAAGACCCGTGATCGCGAAAGATCCTCCCGAGACGTTGGTGGCATCATAGGGACGGTTGGACGACGGCAGGGTGGCATTGGCGTTGAAACCGAAGCCGCTGTCGCCGAACACGTGCTGCAGGGCGATTTCCACGCCCTTCACCGTCGCGTCCGGACCGTTGATCTGCGCATTGATGTTGAAGATGGCGGTCTTGCCAGTGCTCGGATCGATTACGCCGTCGATCGGTCCCTGCGTCACACCGCCAACGATGAAGTCGTTGATGTGTTTCAGGTAGAAGTTCACCGCGAAGTACGAGTTACGCTGATAATACCACTCCAGACCTGCGTCGAAATTGTCGGACAGATAGGGTGTGAGGTTTGGATTGCCGCCGCTGGCCGATAGGCTGCCGACGCGCAGCGTGCCCAGATTGACGATCGGCTTGAGATCCGCAAGCTGAGGACGGGTCAATGTCCGCGACACATCCATCCGGAAGGTCAACTGGGGCGTGATTTCCAGCTTCGCGTCCAGGCTCGGCAACAGGTAGTTGTAGCTCGACTTACCCACGATCGTCGTAGCCGCCGAACGGCCGTCCTTGAGCGGTCCAAGCAACGGATCGGGCTGAATAAGCGTCGGGTCACCGGCTGGTCGAACCAGGCCCAGCAGCTTGCGCCCGATCGCACTGGTGGTCACCTTCGTACCCTCGTTGCGAATGCCTGCCGCCAGATGGAAGGGCATTCCGGCGATTTCATTTTCGTAGCTCGCCTTGAAGAAGATGGCGTAGGTTTTCTCCTGCACATCAAGCACGCTGTCGGGATTGAACGACGGCGCAACCGATCCGCCCGAGGCCTCGAGCAGCTTGTACACCTGATAGGGGTCGTACTTGATGATCGAGGGGCCGAGATTTCCCGAATAGCCGGGAATCCAGCCAGCCGTGCTGATGGTGCCCTGATATACGGACGACGGCAGGGGCGCGACGCCGCCGACGGAGCCGCCCGAGCGTCCCGATGGCGTGCCATAACCGGAACGGCTGGCGAACACGCCGTTGGAGAAGGTGCTGGTCGCCTCCTGATACAGCCGGTCTTCGAGATATTGGCCGCCAAGCTTGACCTTGAAGCCGTCCTTTTCCCAACCGAGCGCACCGCGGAACTGCTTGACCAGGTCGGTGTTATAATTTGCACCACGGACGATCACATGCGACCCGATCACAGTAGGATCGGTGAAGCGGCTGACATTGCCCGACGGACCTATATCGTGGATCTGCGGCAGGAAGTTGCCGCTCGGCCCCAGGATGTTTACGCCGGTGTTCGCGCCCAGCGCGGTAGAGAGATAGATCGGGTTATTTGCCGAGTCCCGTCCGCATTCTACGGTCGTGGTCGTACCAGGCGCACCGGTATAGCAATTCGTGCCGCCATAGCCGATGTCCATGCTGTCGCCATAGCCATTCTTGCCCGGATTGAGAGTGCTGCGCGAGATCGCGCCGTCCAGCTCGAGCGTCAGATGGTCGATGACTTCCCACTTCAGGTTGGCACCGATCTGGTTGGTCTCACGGATGCTGCGCGACTCGTTGGCGTTGAAATCCATCGGCGTGCCGAACTGGTTGAAATCGACCACCGTCCGATTGGAATCATATTTTACGTTACGAAGATCACTGCCGTTGAACCAAGCGCCATAGCCGTAAGCCTGGCTGTGCAGGGTCTGGCGGCTGAAATTGTCGTCGATCGTCAACGTCATGGTTTCAATGGGATGCCATTGGAGCGCAACGCGGCCGTCAACGCGCTCATCCTGGTTGTAGGTCTGCTCAAGGCCCTGCTGCTGCGGGAACCAGGTAAGGACCGACTTGAGGCTGCTGGCGGGGGTCCCGGGAGCGTCCGACGGCGCGCATGACGGGCTGATGGGCCCAGCTTGGCACGGCGCGAAATTGGCGCCGATCCAGCCCGGAATGGACACATGGTTCGACGTGGTGTCGCGGCGTGTATAGGCGACATCGGCGAGCACGCCGATCGTATCGTCGGCAAAGGTGTTGGACACCAGAAGGCCGCCGGTGGCCCGTACGTTCTTGTCGCGCGACTGAAGCGAGCCCGAAGCGCTTGCCGCAAGATGGAAACCATTGCGGTCGAACGGCTTGGGCAGCGAAATGTCGATAGTGCCGCCGATGGCGCTGGTCGAGAGTTCGACATCCGGCGTCTTGTAGACGCTGATCCGGCCTACGAAGTCCGAGCCGACAGTGGTGAAGTCGACACCGCGGTTGCCGGTCGCGGTCGAGAGGTGGCGGCCGTCATACAGCGTGTCGATGAACTGGGGGCCGAAGCCGCGAATGCTGACGCCGCTCGCGTCGCCACGTGAACCGTTGCGCTGGATCGTCAGGCCCGGCAGGCGCTGCAATGCCGACGCGACGTTCGAATCGGGGAATTTGCCGATGTCCTCGGCCGAGATCGCGTCGACGACACCGGAGGCGTTACGCTTGATGTCCAGGTTGCGCTGAAGCGAACCGCGGATACCGGTAACGATGACGTCTTCCACGTCCTGCGAGCTCGCGCCCGAAGCAGCCGCGGCGGGAGCGGCGTCCTGTGCGGTGGCAGGGGAAATGATTGCAAGCGCGATTACGCTGGAGGCCGCGGTGAGCAGTAGCTTCCTTACGCTAAGCTGATCGCGCGCCAGCAAATGTTCAGTCATGGTGGTTAATCCCCTCTAGGTCGTTCTTGAGTGGTTTCAGGGGTTTGCCCTGATTCCCACCCATGGCGGCTGACCGCGCTCACGGATCTAGAGACGCGCCTGAACCCGGTACGCCGGGTTCGCAAACATCCTCCCAATCCGAACATCTATCGCTTCGGTCAGGTCGCACGATAACGGTCTACGTTAGCGCTATCAAGCCCGTTTTGTCGGAGTTATAAACGAAGATCCGAAAGCTGTTGCATAAGGCCCACACTTGATCGTCCGCTGCCGGATGTGAAGGGTCCTTTCGGGCTTGCCGCAGGGTCGGAGCGGATGCACAAACCTTTGTGAGGGGAGAGATATTAGTGGAACGACAACTCGAAATTCTGAATGACGAGGCTCATCGCGATCTGCGCATGCGCATCGATCCGGGTATACAACGTCCAAGTTTCGTGATGATCGTGGTCGGAGAATTTGCGGTAGCTGCAACGACTTGTCCGATTTTTCTGGCAAAGGATTCAGCTACCGGCGAATTCTATGCGGGTGCCCTGTTCGGCTTTCAGCCCGGTGAGATTCTTGTCGATCAGGCCGATGCGGGCGGGCCCTCTTTTCAGCCGCTCGAACTCCAGCGACAGGGATTTTACGCGTCGGGAAGCAATATTGCGCTCGACCCTGCGCATCCACGCTTCGGTTCAGGCGCTACCATCGCCCTGTTCGAAGACGGGACGCCGAGCAACGCGCTGCGCAAGATGCAACGCACGATCGGCCAGCTTATCGGGGGCACGGAGGAGACGCGCGATTTTGTGAAGGAAATTCTGAGGCTTGATCTGGTCGAGCCAGTCGATATTTCCCTAGAGTTCGACGACGGTCAGCGCCTGACGCTGGATGGCCTCTATACGATAAGCCGCGACAATCTGAACGCGCTTTCCGATAGCGATACCATTGCACTTTTCCGCCGGGGATATTTGCAGGCCGCTATCGTGATGTCCGCTTCCCTCAATCAGGTCGATGTGCTCGCGCGCAGACGCAATCATCGGCTGACTGCAACGTCGTGACTGCCGAGCGGCTGCCCGATGTCATGGAACTCGACGCCGGCATTCTGGCTGACGCTCAGCGGTTCCGTAGCGAGGTCGTCGAACCGTGCCGGCCCGTCGTTATGCGCGGCGCTTTGTCGGCCTGGCCCGTCTTGCGTGCCGCGGAGGTCTCCGCGGCCGATTTGCGTGCCTATCTCGCGCGCTTTTCCAATGATCGCCAGGCGGAAGCCTTTGTGGGCGATCCAGGCATCGCCGGACGCTATTCCTATGCCGACAACCTCGCCGGTTTCAATTTCGACCGCGTCGGGATGGACCTGATGGGAGCGCTCGATAGAATCCTGAGCCGGGCGACGCGACCGGATTTGCCATCGGTCTATGTCGGGTCGCTGGAAACCGAGATATATCTTCCGGGGTTCGCCGTGGAGAATTCCGTCGCCGCGGTTCCACCAAATGTCGGCCCGAGGATCTGGATCGGCAACGCCTCCACCGTGGCATGCCACAACGATACGTTCGACAACGTCGCCGGCGTGGTCGCGGGGCGCCGTACGTTCACGCTCTACCCGCCGGATTGCATAGCCGACCTCTATATCGGCCCCATCGACTATACCATGGCCGGCCGGCCGGTGAGTCTGGCAGCGGGAGCCGAGCCTGGGGATCCTCGTTTTTCGCGCTTCGCCAACGCTAGGAAAAGGGCCTCGGTCGCGCACCTCCTGCCCGGAGACGTTCTGTATATGCCGAAGCTCTGGTGGCACCAGGTGGAGGCGCACGATCCGTTCAACGTCCTGGTCAACTACTGGTGGGACGCGTTCAGCGCGGGTCCCGATGCGCCGCATACCACAATGCTGCTCGCGATGATCGCCATCGCCGAGCGGCCCGCGGCCGAACGTGCCGCCTGGAAGGCGCTGTTCGACCATTATGTTTTCCGGGATAACGGGCACCCGCTGGAACATCTGCCGCCCGATCGGCACGGCATCCTGGGTCCCCTGCGCGACAATTACGGCCGAATCCGCGCGCATGTCATGCAGATGCTGCGCGGCGGCTGAGCGCCGCCCGGCATCTCATTTCTCGATGCGGAAGCCGCTTTCGGTGCAGCCCCTATAGGGCCCGTCCGCCGCGCCGATCAGCACGGCACGGTCCTGGTCCTGGGCAAAGGCCACATTCTTCGCACCATAGCGGCCGCCCACCGACGTGGCCCGTTCCTCCAGGTCGTAGCTATAGCCCTTGGTATCGATCCGCACCCGGCCGTCGGAAAACGCCGCCGTAAAGGACAGGCCGTTATCGCAGTCGTATCGCCGTTCGTCGGTCGGCGCATCGGCCCTGTGCTGTGGCGTACAGGCCAGCACGGTGCAGCCGCCGACGATCAGGATCGGCATCACGCGCAGGCGGGCGCGTCGAGAATAGTCATTCGCCATGATGTCCAATCACGATCGAAACGGCCCGGCGATTGGCCGCATAGGACCCATCGTCGGAGCCGAGCGCTTCGGGGCGTTCCTTACCATAGGAGATGGTGCGGATTCGTATCGGCGCAATGCCCTCGGCGGCCAGGAAAGCCGCCGCTGCACGCGCGCGGCGATCCCCGAGCGCCAGATTATACTCGCGTGTGCCCCGCTCGTCGCAATGCCCCCGATCGAAAAGCCGACATCGGGATGCTGGCGCAGCCATGCGGCCTGCCGCGACAGCGTCTGGCGCGCCTCGGCGGTGAGCGCATAGGCGTCATAGCCGAAGAACACGCGGTCGCTGCCGGCCGCCGCGACCAGCTCTGCCTGCAGCCCGGAGAGACTGTCCGGCGCGGTATAGGGCTCGCCCGCGCCGGGCGCATAGCTGTTGCCGTCGACCGGCAGCTTCTTGCTCGCGCAGCCAGCGAGCATCGCGGTGCCGATCGCGGCGGTCAGAATCAACTTGTTCATCAGACCTTCCCCCCAAGGATAGCGAGCGCTCTTTGCGTAGGGCGGTGGGGGCGGGGGGTGTTACTATAGGTTTTTTATGCATGGACGCGTCGTCCGGGCAGGGCCTATCCCGGATTGGTGAGCATCGCCGCCGCGCTCCCTCGCGGTCCCCCTCCTGAATGGCGATGCTCCATTCACCACGGCGGCGGGCGGGCCTGGCTCCCAACTCCTCGCTTCAGCCGCCGTGGACCAACAGGCAAGAGGGCAGACCGGCTAGCCGATGACGGATTCCCCCACTTCGCTGCTTCGGACGATGCGCAAGGTGACGCTGCACTTGAGCGGCGGGCAATTCCTGCTGACGCTCGTGATCGTCACCCTGTCCGCCACCGGGTCCTTCGCGGCTGCCCGATATGGCGAAGTCGCGGCGGCGCTGGTCTTCGTGCTCGGCATCACCGTCGCGGGCGCGTTCTGTGGTCTCGCCTCGGCACTGATCGCCGCCCTGGTCGCCTTCCTGATCTATAATTTCTACCTGACGGAGCCGATGCTGACCTTCCGGCTGGCGACGGGCAGCGACATCGCGCCGCTCGTCATCTTCAATCTCTGCGCGCTGGTGTCGGGGGTACTGGCTGGCCGGCTCAAGGATCACGCCGAGGCCGCCCGGTCAAGCAACCTCCAACTGAACAGCCTGCTCGAACTGAGCCGCGAGCTTCAGTCCGCCCAGCGGCAGGAGGATGTGGTGGCGACCGTCGGCCAGGCCGCCCATGAAATTCTCGGCGCCCGGGTCTCCCTGTTTCGCGCCGAAGGGAAGGATCTGGTCCAGCTCGAGTCAACGCACCGCGGTTCTCTGGCGTCCGGCGACCGGTTGCGCGCCTTCGCTGCGGCGCTTCTGTCGGGCCCGGCGCCAACGCTTCAGGAGGGGGGGCTCATGGGCCGCCGTCTCGACAGCGGTACCGCGACCCCCATCGCGATGATCGTCGAGCCGTTTCGCCCGCGACGGATCGAGCCGGCCTTCGTTACCGCGCTCGGCAATGTGGTGGCGCTCGCGCTCCAGCGCGCGGCGCTGTCGGAACAGATGACCGAGCGCCGCGCCTCGGCGCGCGCCGAAGAGCTGAAGACGGCGCTGCTCGCGTCGGTCAGCCATGATTTCCGCACGCCGCTCACCGCGATCAGCGCGTCGGCCTCCAGCCTGATCACCTATGGCGAAAAGCTCGATCCGGAGACGTCGCTGCGCCTTCTGCAGGGCATCGTGGACGAGGGGGAGCGCCTCAACCGCTATACCGCCAACCTGCTTGAGATGAGCCGGCTGGAAACCGGCGGCGGACCCGCCTCGCTTCAGGTCCTCGGCGTGTCGGAAATGGTCGCGGCCGCCATCCAGCGAGTGCGGTCGCGGGCGGGCGGGCGTGCCATCTTCCTGCAGGAATGCGATGCCGAGCTTCAGGTCGATGCGAACCCGGCCCTGTTCGAGCTGGTCCTGGTCAACATCCTCGACAATGCGATCACCTATAGCGCCGACGGCACCCGCATCGGGATCGAGATATCCGCGGCGGACGGCCTTTGCCGCATCGCCATCGCCGATGAAGGATATGGCATTCCGGAACAGGACGCCGAACGGGTGTTCGACCGTTTCTACCGCGTCGCGCGAAGCGAGGCCTCGCCACGCGGCAGCGGGCTCGGGCTGGCGATCGCCAAGGGCTTCGTCGAGGCTCAGGGCGGCACGATCGGGGCGACAATTCCCGGCATCGGGGATCGCGGCACCTGCATCACCATCCGATTGCCCCTTGCGGGAAGGGAATTTGCCGAAAGGACCGGCCTGTCATGACCAATATCCTGCTCGTCGACGACGAGCCGTCGCTCATCGCCGTGCTCCAGCCCGTATTGGGGGCCGCGGGTTATGAGGTGATCATCGCTGTGGACGGAACCAGCGCCTCGCGCCTCGCCCTGGACGAACGGCCCGACGTCGTGCTGCTCGATCTCGGTCTGCCCGACATGGACGGTAAGGAAGTGATCAGGCGGATTCGCGCCGCCAGCGCCGTGCCGATCATCGTCATCTCCGCACGCCACCAGGAGGCGGAGAAGATCGCCGCGCTCGACAATGGCGCCGACGATTATGTCAACAAGCCGTTCGAGATCGGCGAACTGATGGCGCGTATCCGCGCCGCGATCCGCCGCGGCAAGAGCCTGGAAAGCGAGCCCGGAACCTATTCCGGCGGCCCGCTCGACATGGATTTCGCGACACGCCAGGTCCGTCTGGACGGAGAACCGGTCAAGCTCTCGCCCAAGGAATATGATCTGTTGCGCGTGTTGGCGCTCAGCGCCGGCCAGGTCGTGACTCACAAGCGGCTGCTTGCCGCGGGCTGGGGGTCGGAGACCACCGACAGCCAGTATCTGCGTGTCTATATCGGCCTGCTGCGGCAGAAGATCGAAGAGAATCCCAGCGATCCCCGGTTGCTCCTGACCGAACCCGGCGTGGGCTATCGCCTGTCACCGGGCGCGTGAGAGCGCGCATGGTCGACCTGCGCCGCTATGAAGAACTTGGACGGAGCCGCCTGCCCGGGCTGGAGGCGCTTCACCATTTTTCCTTCGGCCAATA
Source organism: Sphingomonas sp. P3_C6 (assembly GCF_056402595.1). Taxonomy (NCBI): domain Bacteria; kingdom Pseudomonadati; phylum Pseudomonadota; class Alphaproteobacteria; order Sphingomonadales; family Sphingomonadaceae; genus Sphingomonas; species Sphingomonas sp. P3_C6. The sequence continues at coordinate 57,868 of NZ_JBFUHB010000019.1, read as the reverse complement.
TCAGGATGCGGCACGCACTCATTGGGGCGCGCTGACGGTGCTCAACCACAATATCCTCGATCCGCGCGCCGACATGCCGCCGCATGCGATCGACGGCGTCGATATCCTGACGATCGTACGCAAGGGCGTGATCGCGCATCACGTCAATATGGACGCAGTCGACCGCACCCTGGCGGGCGAGGTTCAGTTGCTCTGCCCGGGCCGCGGCATCACGCATGCCCAGAGCAACCCCGGCGCCAGACCGGCCGAGTTCGTCGAGATCAGGCTGCGCATGGAGACGGTGCCGGAACGCATACAGCGCCGCGTGGTGCGGTTCCCCAACCGCGCCCAGACCGGCCGTCTCGCGCTCCTCGCCAGCGGTTTTCCGGAAGATCGCCTGGCGATGCCGCTTCAGTCGCGCACGCGCGTGCTCGGCGCCCGCCTGCCGGCCAGGGGCGCGATCGACTATGCGCTCACCCGTTCGCGGCACGCTTATGTGATGGCGCTCAGCGGCACGGTCGAGGTCAACGGACAGTCCGTCGGTCCGCTCGAAGGGGCGGCGATCACCAACGAAACGGCGATCCGGATTGAGTCCCGAAAATTCGCTGAGATTGTGCTGATCGACACGCGCTGAACATTCGGGCAGCAGACTGTGCTCACGATGACACTGTCTGGATCAGATGTCGGGGAACAGCAGCGCCTCGTAATCCTGCGCGCCATGCAGCACGTGGACGACCGTAACCTGGTCGGGCTCGACCCGGTAAAAGATCAGATAGCTGCCATGAGCGCGTCGGCGAACGCCCAGATGAGCGTAACGTGGCACGAGCGGAAAGCCTTGGGGCAGGTCGCCAACCTGTCGCGCCTTCTCGATCAGCTCCTGCACGAAACTGCGGGCGCGGACCGGATTGTCCCGTGCGATATAGTCACCGATCTGCTCCAGATCGCCGAACGCTTCGGCGGTCAGAACGACCTTCATCGCGCGGCAGGATTTACGGGCATGGCCGCATATTTTGCGTCGAGCGTCGCCGCGGCCGAGTCGAGGCTTTGGACTCTGCCTGCGTCGGCGTCGGCGATGCCACGCGAGATGGACGCGTCCAGGGCGGCAAGTCGAGTCTCGCGCTCATGGATGAGGCGAACGCCCTCACGCAATATTTCGCTTCGCGAATTGTAGCGGCCGGTCTTTACGAGCTGGCCTACGAAATTTTCGAGCTGGCTTCCGAGATCGACGCTGCTGGCCATGGGGATACCTCCGGATCCATATAGCGAAAGCCGATAATAGTTATCAAGATGTCGACAGGCTATCGCCGAAGCGCTGACCGTACCGCCGGCAGGGTCCTGCCCACCACGATCGCGACCCCCTTCGCATTTGGGTGAAGCCCGTCGGCCTGGATCAGCCCGCGGTTGCCCGCCACGCCGTCGAGAAAGAAGGGGTAGAGCGGCGCGCCATATTTATGGGCGAGACGCGGATAGATGCTTTCGAACCCGCGGCGATAGTCCGTGCCGAGATTGGGCGCAGCGCGCATGCCCATGATCAGCACCGGTATCTGCCGCCGTTTCAGCTCGGCGAGGATTCGGTCGAGGTTGCTCGCGACCTGGTCGGTCGGCAGGCCACGCAGCATGTCGTTCGCGCCGAGCTCGAGCAGCACGAGATCGGGTTTCCGCCCAAGCCCGCGCAGGCCCCATAGCAGCCGCGCCCGGCCCTGTGCCGCGGTATCGCCCGACACGCCGCCGTTGCGCACTTCGGCATCGACGCCGGATCGGCGCAGCGCGGCATCGAGCTGCGGCACATATCCCTGGCCGGGCGGCAGGCCGAGGCCCGCCATCAGGCTGTCGCCGAATGCCCAGACCAGCTTTTTTGGCGGTGCCGGCGCGGCGGCGGTCAGCGCGAAGAGCAAGCCCAGTTGGACAAGTCGGCGCAGCACGCCATATCCCGGTAATCGTGGCATCATCATCTTCTTCCGCATCGGCCGGCTCCCCGGATAGCCCTGAACCCTCCGAAAGCAACGTGATCGTTGCCCGGGGGGTCACGCTCGCGCTCGGGCAGCCGCCCGCACGGGTGCAGATCCTGCACGGGATCGACCTGTCGGTTGCGACCGGGGATAGCGTCGCGCTGCTCGGGCCATCGGGATCGGGCAAGTCGTCGCTGATGGCGATCCTCGCCGGGCTTGAGCGGCCGGGCAGCGGCGCCGTCGGCGTGACTGGCCTGGATTTCACCACGCTCGACGAAGATGCGCTGGCGGTGGCGCGGCGCGGACGGATCGGCATCGTGCTTCAGGCCTTCCATCTCCTGCCGACCATGACCGCGCTGGAGAATGTCGCCGTCCCGCTCGAACTGGCCGGCGAGCGCGACGCCTTCGACCGCGCAGCGGCCGAACTGGCAGGGGTGGGGCTTGGCCACCGGCTCGATCATTATCCCGCCCAGCTATCCGGCGGCGAGCAACAACGTGTCGCCATCGCCCGCGCGCTCGCCCCGCGCCCGGCTCTGCTGTTCGCCGACGAGCCGACCGGCAATCTCGATACGGCCACCGGTGCCGCGATCATGGACCTGCTTTTCGCCCGCCACCGTGACACCGGCGCGACCCTGTTCGTCATCACGCATGACCCTGCCTTGGCGGCACGATGCGCCCGCGTGATCGAACTGGCCGACGGCCGCATCGTCGCTGACCGGCGCCGCGCGTGAGGCTCGCCTGGCGGCTGGCATTGCGGGACCTTCGGCGCGGCGGGCGCGGCCTGTTGCTGCTCGCGCTCTGCCTGTTCCTCGGCACCGCCGCGCTCGCCGGCATCGGCAGCCTGTCGGCCAGCATCCTCTCGGCACTTGAGGGGCAAAGCAGGGCGATGCTTGGCGGCGACCTGCAACTCCGCATCTCCCAGCGCCGCGCGACCGTCGAGGAAGCCGCCACCTTCGCCGCGCGCGGTCGCATGTCGGAAACGGTCGGCATGCGCGCGATGGTCCAGCCCGAGGACGGCGCGACGCCGACGCTGGTCGACCTGAAGGGCGTCGACGATCGCTGGCCGCTGGTCGGCAGCTTCAGGCTCGCGGCCGGCGCCATCGCCCCGCGACCGCACGGCCGTCAGGTCGCCATCGCCCCCGCGCTCGCCGACCGGCTCGGGCTGAAGGTCGGCGATCCCATCCGCATCGGCACCGCGCGCCTCACGGTGATCGGCATCATCGCCGAGGAGCCCGATGCGCTGGGCGACGGGTTCAGCTTCGGGCCGCGCGTGATCGTCGACATGGCCGGGCTCGATGCGACCAATGCGGTGCAGCCGGGCAGCCTTTATGAAAGCCGCTATCGCCTTGCGTTGACGCCGGGGATCGATGCCGAGGCGCTGGGCAAAAGGCTGGTTGAGCGGTTCCCGGGCGCTGGCTGGTCCGAACGTACCGCCGACAGCGCCGCCGGAGGGCTTCGACGCGGCATCGCCCAGCTCGGCCAGTTCCTCCTGCTGGTCGGCCTCGCTGCGCTCGCCATTGCCGGGGTGGGCGTCGGCAGCGGCGTCAGCGCCTATCTTGCCGGCAAGACGCCGGTGATCGCGACCCTGAAGGTGCTCGGCGCACGGTCGAGCACGATCGCCGCGATGTTCCTGATCCAGCTCGGCATGGTCGCAGGGGCGGGGGTTGGCGGCGGGCTGATTCTCGGTGCGGCCGTGCCGGCGATCGTCGCCGCGGTGGCCGGCGACGCACTCCCGGTTCCGCCGCGCCTCGCGCTCTATCCGGCGCAGTTGCTCAGCGCGGCGGCGCTTGGCCTGATCGTCGGCATCCTGTTCGCCCTGCCGGCACTGGCCCGGGCGCGCAGCATCCCGGCAGCGACGCTACTGCGTGGGGCGGTTGCGCGCCGCCGCCTGCCGTCATGGCGCGTGGCCGCGGCAATGGCCGGGTTGCTCGCGGCGCTGATCGCGCTGGCCGTGCTGACCGCATCTGACCCGATCCTCGCTCTGGGCTTTGTCGGCGCTATCGCTGTCCTCATCGTCGCCCTGTGGCTCATCGGGCTCGGGCTGCGGCGCGGCATCGCCCGGCTGCCGCGGCCGCGCCGGCTGCTGTTGCGCATGGCGCTGGCCAATCTCCATCGGCCCGGCGCGCAGACCGACCGGCTGGTGGTCGCGCTCGGCCTCGGCTTCTCGCTGTTCGTCGCGCTGGCGGTGATCGACACCAGCCTTTCGAGCGAAATGGCCAATGCCGCCCCGGCCAAGGCGCCGCGCTTCTTCGCGATCGATCTCCAGCCGGAGGACGCGGCCACCTTCCGCAGCGCCGTCAGGCGCGCCGCGCCGGACGCCCGGTTCGAGGCGACGCCGTCGCTGCGCGGCTCGGTCGTCGCGCTCCGGGGAAAGCGCGTGACCGACATCAAGAACTTGCCCGAGGATGCCTGGGTGCTGCGCGGCGATCGCACCATCACCTGGGCCGCAACCTTGCCGGCACGCAACGTGATCAGCGCCGGCAAATGGTGGCCGGCCGACTATCGCGGTCCGCCGCTGGTCTCGATCGAGGACAAGGCCGCTGCGTCGCTCGGCCTGAAGGTCGGTGACGAGATCACCGTTGCGGTGCTCGGGGTCGATGTGCCGGCCCGCATCGCGGCTTTGCGCACCATCGACTGGAGCGGGCTCGGCCTCAACTTCGCGATCGTCTTCTCGCCCGGCCTGATCGAGGAGGCACCGCACAGCCTGCTCGCCAGCGTCTATGCTCCGCCCGGCCGCGACGGGCAGATCGCGCGCGAGGTCGGCGCCGTCCTGCCCTCCGTCACCCTGATCCGCGTCGGCGACGTGATCGGCCAGCTCGGCGAACTGCTCGGCCGCATCGCCTTCGCCATTCGCGCGGCGGCCGCCGTGACCGTCGCAGCGGGCGTGGCCGTGCTGGTCGGCGCGGTCGCGGCCTCGGCCCGCGCCCGCCGGCTCGATGCGGTGATCCTGAAACTGCTCGGCGGCAGCAGGGCTCAGGTTCTGGCGGTCCAGGCGATGGAATATGCCCTGCTCGGCGTTCTGCTCGCTGGTGTGGCGCTAGCGATCGGCGCAGGGGCAGGGTGGTATGTCATCGTCCAGGTATTCGACCTGCCCTGGGCACCCGACTGGGGCGTGGTCGCGCTGACCCTCACTGCGTCGATCCTGGTGACGCTCGGCATCGGCGTGCTTGGCAGCCTGCCGGTGCTGAAGGTACGCCCCGCGCTGGCGCTGCGCGAGGATTGATTGCCGCTGCCGACCTGGCCCGAAGCGTCTTTCAAGATACCAGCGGCCCACACCGGGACGGCGATCCGGGCGCTTCCCGATCGGCGCGATCGTCTCGCCGGGCACTGCCCCGGGGAACTGATCGGCACTGGCAATTCATGTCTCACCCTTTCGCGCTCGACTCATTGAGCGCTACAGGGGGTGCGTGAACACCGTCCTCAATATCAACCGATCGATCCTCGGCCAGCCCTGGCGCTGGCGCATGCTCGAAGCCGATGCGCGCGACCCAGGTTACGCACCCGACGACCTGGTCACCCAGCTGTTGCTTGCCCGCGGCTGCCCGCGCGACGCGCTGGAGGCCCACAAGGCGCCGAGCATTCGTGGTTTCATGCCGGACCCTTCCATCTTCCGCGACATGGACCGCGCCGCCGAGCGTCTGGCCGACGCCGTGCAGACCGGCGAGAAAGTAACGATCTTCGGCGATTACGATGTGGACGGCGCCACCTCGGCCGCATTGATGATCCTGTTGCTGCGCGATCTCGGGCTCGAGGCGCGCGCCTATATCCCCGACCGGCTGATGGAAGGATATGGCCCGTCGGGCGAGGCGCTCGTCAGGCTGAAGGAGGAAGGTGCGAGCCTGATCGTCACCGTCGATTGTGGGGCGCAGGCGTTCGAGGCGCTCGACATGGCACGTGTCGCCGGTGTCGACGTGATCGTCGTCGATCACCACAAATGCGCGGCGGCCTTGCCGCACGCCCATGCGCTGGTCAACCCGAACCGGCTCGACGAGGCCGAAGGCGCCGAATTCGGGCATCTCGCCGCGGTCGGCGTGGCTTTCCTGCTCGGTGCCGCGCTGATCCGGCTGCTCAGGACGCGCGGCTTCTTCGAGGGGCGTCCCGAGCCCCGGCTGCTCGACCTGCTCGATATCGTCGCGCTGGGCACCGTGGCCGATGTCGCGCAGCTCAAGGGCCTTAATCGCGCCTTTGTCGCTCAGGGGCTGAAGGTGATGGCGCAGCGGCGCAACATCGGGCTTAACGCGCTGATCTCCGCCTCGCGGCTGACCCGGGCCCCGACCTCGACCGATCTCGGCTTTGCCCTTGGCCCGAGGATCAACGCCGGCGGGCGGGTCGGCAAGTCCGATCTCGGGGTGCGCCTGCTGACCACGCGCGATCCGGCCGAAGCGGCCAGCATCGCTGCCGAGCTCGATCGCCTGAACGAGGAACGCCGCGCAATCGAGGCACTTGTGCAGGAGGCTGCCGAGGGGCTTGCCGGCACCAAGGGAAACCGGGCCGTGATGGTCGTGGCCGGGCGCGGCTGGCATCCCGGCGTGATCGGCATCGTCGCCGGTCGGCTGAAGGAGAAATTCGGTCGCCCCTCGCTGGTGATTGCGCTGGACGAACAGGGCGTCGGCAAGGGGTCAGGCAGGTCGATTCCGGGCGTCGATCTCGGCGCGGCGGTGCTGGCTGCGAAGGACAGCGGACTGCTCGTCGCGGGCGGCGGGCATGCCATGGCGGCCGGGCTGACGATCGCCGAGGATCAACTCGACGCCTTTGGCGATTTCCTGGAGGAACGCCTCGAGGCTGCGGTCGCCCGCTCGATCGGCGATCGGGCGCTGCTACTCGATGCGTTGCTGACCGCAGGCGGGGTTACTCCGGCGCTGGTGGAGGCGATGGACGCCGGCGGCCCTTATGGCATGGGCTGGCCTCAGCCGCGTGTGGTTGCCGGCCCGGTGCGGATCGTGAAGGCTGATATCGTCGGCAACGGCCATGTCCGGGCGATCGTGAGCGGCGACGACGGGCGTGTGCTGAAGGCCGTCGCGTTCCGCCAGGCCGATACCGCGCTGGGCGCCGCCCTGCTCGGCGCGCCGTCGCATCGCCGCCTGTGGCTGGCCGGGCGCGCCCGGATAGACGACTGGGGGGCGAAGCCCGCCGCCGAACTCCATCTCGACGACGCTGCCTGGGCTGATTGAGGGCCGCGACCGGACTGGCACAGCTTCAGGCGGCCACTCTTCGTGAATTCGATGACGCTATGGGTTGACCAGCCCCGCGCATTTGCCTAACCGGCACGCCCACGCTCGGTAACGGGTATGGCCCCTTCGTCTAGCGGTCTAGGACGCGGCCCTTTCACGGCTGAAACACGGGTTCGATTCCCGTAGGGGTCACCAGCTTGAAAAAGCTGGATAATATAGCGATCAGCTTCCACGATTCCTCCACTCTCGGTTTTTTCGCTCCCGCGGGGCCGCCGATCTGGCGCGCACAATCTTCACCCCGGCACCTGTGGCGAGCATCAATGTGCGCGCCCGCTGGAACGGCGCCACTCCGGGCAGAGGAAGATCGGCCTGTCGTAGCGGTCCAGTTTGTCCGACTGTCCTGAAACTATTTTTGCCCAAGTGTCGCTCTGGCTGAGCGGCGTCTCGATCGTCTTGTTGATGGCCGTCTCCACAGAGACCGGTCTGCCACCCTCTCTATGGACGTAGAAGTCGCGCTCATACCCGAGCCCTCGAATTGAACGCTTCTTCCAGATTGCACGGCTGCCGTCCTTGGCCACGGTTGTGACGACAGGCCGCCTCGACAGCGTTGGCGAGGCGAATCCCGACCACCAGCCTGTTGCTCCACACTCCGCTCAGGACGGGAGCAGCTTCTCGATCGCAATGGCTGCCGCCTCGGCCCCGTTCTCCGGCCTGATCAGGGCACCGATGCGCTCGGCTTCGCTCCGATAGGCGGCGCTGCCCAGCAATGAGGCGATCATCGGCGCTGCCTTGCGCGCGCTGAATCGTCGGGCCTTCAGCACCAGGCCGGCGCCCATCTTGCGGATGCGGTGCGCGTTGTCCGCCTGGTCCCCCATATGCGGTACGACCAGTTGCGGCTTACCCGCGCGCAGTGCCTGGCCCGTCGTGCCGATGCCGCCATGGTGGATGACGACAGCTGCCCTGGGGAACAGCAGCGAATGCGGCGCATAGGCGCGGACCAATATGTCTCCCTCGGACTTCAGCCGGGTCTTTTCGCCGGTCAGCAGCACAGCGCGGGCGCCCAACATACGGGCGGTGACCGCCGCCTCCTCGTAGAAATCGCCCGGCGCGTACACGGCGAACGATCCGAGCGTGAAGACCAGCGGCGGCGGCCCTTCGGCAAGGAATGCCTCGAGTTCCGGGTCCAGCGCCTCTTCCTCCCCGCCCTGGCGGTCGTACACGGGGAAGCCGACGATCTCGGTATTGGCCGGCGCGTCCTTCTGTGGCGGCCCGAATATGGGCGAATAGCAGCACAGGGTGAGCGCGGTTTCGCGACTCACGTCGAACATCGACGGGTCGCAGGCAGGGCCGAGCCCATGCTGCGCCCGCACCTCGTCGATCTTCCGGCCGTACCGACGGCGAAGGACCTTGCGGATCAGTCCATAGGCAAGCCGGTTCCAGCGCACGCCAATCGGGCCCGAAGGTGCCTGGATCAGCATCCAGAAATCCGATGTCTTGGGCGGCGTATGGACCGACAGGATCGCCATCGGCTGGAGGATCACCGAGACGAGCGGTACGCGGCGCTTTTCCGCGATGATCGGTGCGCCGAACACGAACAGCGACCCGACCAGCAGGTCGGCACCCGCCACCACCTCGTCGAGCGCCGCCGTGCTGGATTCGAGCCAGGGAAGCAGCACCTGCTCGAGCAGATAGGTCTGGTCGGCCATCACGCGCTTGACGGCGTCGTCCTCACCCATGCCCATGCGCTCGCGGATCGCGTCGAAGCTCGGCAATACCGCCACGGCATCAAGCCCCGCGGCGTTGGCCTTGGCGACATGATCCTCCGGCACCGCAAGGATTGGATGATGTCCGCGCCGCTTGAGCGCGAGGCCGATCGCGATGAAGGGGTGGAGGTCGCCCAGGGTGCCGACGGTCGTAAGCAGGATTTTATGCATGATCGGTTCGACGACACTCGGCTCGCGCCGCCTCACTGCTTCAGCCAGGCGCCCTCGCGGAACCACTTGGTGACGATGTATTTGGTGCCCTTCACCACTGGCATCCCCTCATGCAAGGTGAATTCGTTCGGGCTGCCATCGGGGTTCATGTTGTTCCACGCGAGCAGCAGCCCGCGCTTGGGCGCAACGCGGATGCCGGCCTGGGGGAACCAGGTGGCGCCGCCTTCCTCGACATTGTTGAGGTAGATCATCGCGGTCCAGGTGCGCTGGCCGCCGCTGGCCTTCATCGCTTCCCAATAATGCTGGCCTTCGTGGAAGAAATCGTGATGGGCGCGGAATTGCTGGCCGGGGGCGTAACGCTGCCCTTGCATCGTCTCGCCGTTCGCGGGGGGCAGGCCGAGCAGGTGCGCTATCGATTCGTCGATCGGCTGTACCGTCGGGGACCAGCGATCCATGTCGCAGCTCTCGCTGGTGCGGAACGCCGTATCGCCGGATTCGGAGAGCAGGGTTGAGGGCCGCCGGTTCGTATCGATCAGCCGCATCAGCGATGTGCACTGCGCCGGGCTCAGGAAATCGAGGTGATAATAGACCTGTGCCTTGTCGATCTTGGCGCGCTGCACCCCTGGAGTCGCCTCGAGCCGCTGCGAGACCGTTTCGCCCGCCATCTTGCGGATCGGGGAGGGGCCACCCGGCTTTTTCGGGAGCGTGGGTTTCTTTGAGAACAGGGACATCGCGGGGCAATCTGCCGTCATGTCCTCAAAAAACAAGGGCGGAAAACAAGGAGCCCGGCAACATGGCTGCCGGGTCCCTCGCTTCATCCCATCTTCTTACCAGAAGATGTCGTACACCGTATCGACCACCTGGCCGCTATAGATGTCCACCAGCAGGGCATCATTGTAATAACGTACCCAGCGATACGGGCCATAGGCCGCCGGCAGGCCGTAATATTCCGAATCGTCGATCCAGTAATTTTGCTCGAACAGGATCGAGTTCAGGGTGAAGCCGACGTCGAAGCGGCGATAGCCATAGTCCCAGCCGTGTGGCGCGTAGTAGCGCGGCAGATGGTAATTGTTGCGGTACTGATTACGGCGCGACTGCCAGTTATAGCGATTGTCGCTGCGCCAGCCGCGATTCCAGTTGCGGCCGCCATTGCCGTTCCAGCCACCGCCGCGACCATTATTGCCACGCCAGTTGCCGTCGTTGCCGCGGCCGCTGTTGCCACGCCAGTTGCCGTCGCCTCGGCCGTCGTTGCCGCGACCATTGTTGCCACGCCAGTCGCCATTGCCTCGGCCATCGTTGCCGCGGCCCTGATTGCCACGCCAGTTGTTGTCGTCACGCCGGCCGTCATTGCCGCGTACATTCCCGTCATCGCGGCGGCCGCCATTATTGTTGTTCCGCCAGTCGCGATTGCCCTGGCCCTGCTGCCAGTTGCCACGGCCGCCATTGACCTGGGGCTGCTGCGGCTGTTGGCCAGGCACGACCGCACCACCGCCACGGTTGCCGCCGCGGAAATCCGGGCGTCCGTTGCCATTGCCGTCGCGACGGAAATTTTGCGGATTGAATTGCGGGCGCGGCTGCTGCTGCGGCTGTGCCTGGCCCTGTGGCTGCTGCGGGCGTGGGCCCTGCCAGTTGCCGCGGCCACCACGGTTGCCGCCGCCGTTCCAGCCGCCGCCATTATTGGCGGGCCGCTCGACACGAGGCTGCTGTGCCGGTTGTGGCTGCTGCGCGGGCTGCGGTTGGGGACGCGACTGCTGGAAATCCGGACGTCCCTGGCGTTCACCGCCACCGTCCACCTGGCGCTCGCCACGCTGCGCAAAGGCGGTCGCCGGCACGATTGCTGCCGTTGCCGCCAGAAGCGCGATGATGAAAGAAGTACGCATCTCAGTCCTTCCGGTACGCGGGCGTAAGATTCGCCCGATCGATGCAAGAGTTTTGCACTATTGGCGATGACCCGTTTCTGAATTGGGGTGACAGCGTTGCGAAAGGATTCGTAACATCGAAAGTCACTTCGGCCGGCCGCCCCCTGGTGTCAGGGCGGGCACCATTTTCGCCGCGCTGGCCGGGTCGATTCCGGGCGAGGCTCCCGCATCGATCGTCTCGTCGCCGCGCTGGATGCGAGCGGCACGCATCACCGCCTCCACCACACGAGGGTAGACTCCGCAACGGCACAGATTGGTGATCGCGCCCTTGATGTCCTCCTCGGACGGATTCTTGTTCTTCTTGATCAGCACCGCTGCGGCCATGATCATGCCGGGGATGCAGAAGCCGCATTGCGGTACATTCTCCGCGATCCAGGCAAGCTGAACCGGATGACCGCGCTCGCGCGACAGGCCCTCGATCGTGGTAACGAAGCTGCCCTCGATCGCCCCGATCGTTGCCTGGCAGGATCGCACCGCCTCGCCGTCGATGTCCACCGTGCACGCACCGCATTCGCCATTGCCGCAGCCATATTTGGCGCCTGTCAGGTTCGACGCATCCCGCAATGCCCAAAGCAGCGGGGTCTTGGGGTCCATCTTATATTCGATGGGCTGGTTGTTGACGGTGAAGCGGGTCATGACGGCAGCTTACGTGAAAGGTCCGGGATGGGAAACGGCGTGTTTCCGGGTGCGAGATTGCGGTGGGGCGGGGCGGGGCCGATATCCACTCCATGACACTTCCAACACTCTTCGTGCCGCATGGCGGCGGTCCCTGCTTCTTCATGGATCCCGCGGGCGGCCCGCCCGATCCGATGTGGCGGCCGATGCAGGCCTATCTCGCCGGCCTGATCGCCTCGCTGCCGGAACGGCCAAAGGCAATCCTGATGGTCTCCGGCCATTGGGAGGAGGAGGATGTCACCGTGCATGTCGGCAACGGCCAGCCGCTGCTGTATGACTATTATGGTTTCCCCGAGCATACCTATCGTCTCCGCTGGGACGCTCCGGGCGCGCCGGCTGTGGCACGCCGCGTGGAAACGCTGCTCGAGGGCGCAGGCTTCCCCGTGCGCGAGGAAACGGCGCGTGGGTGGGATCACGGCGTGTTCATCCCGATGATGGTCGCGGTGCCCGATGCCGATATCCCGCTGGTCCAGATGTCGCTGCGCAAGGATCTCGATCCGGCGGCGCATATTGCCATCGGTCGTGCCCTCGCGCCGCTGCGGGAGGAGGGCGTGCTGATCGTCGGGTCGGGCATGAGCTTCCACAACCTGCGCGCCCGTGGTCCGCAGGTGACGCCGGTAGCCGATGAATGGGATGCGGCGCTGAGCGACGCGGTTACCGACCCCGATCCTGCCTCGCGCGCCGACCGCGTTGCGCGCTGGGAAGAACTGCCTCATGCCCGGTTCGCGCATCCGGAAGCGGAGCATCTGCTGCCGCTGATGGTGGCACTCGGCGCCGGTGGCGATGATCTAGCGGTGCGCGACTATGGAGACCATGTGCTCGGCTGGGCTATATCAGGTTATAGGTTCGGCTGAGCGTTCCTATTCCTTCGCCGAGAAGCGCGCGAGGGGGAGTGCCCGCTTCTTCAGCGGGTGGTGAAGAGGTTTGGAGCGCGGGCAGGCGTTCCGTGCTCCAGCCCCTCCACCAGCTTCGCTGGTCCCCCTCCCCGTTCCGGGGAGGAAAGAAATCTAGTTCCGCCACCCCGTGTCGATCTTGTCGACCAGACGCACCATCGCCTCGAAATCCGCCTTGCCCGGACCGCCGGGGATGGAGACCTGGTGCAGATCGCGCTGATGCACCGCAACCACCTCGGGCGAGACCTCGATCGGCGTGCCCATGCCGGCCGTTGCGACCTGGATCTCGCAGGCGCGCTGCAGCGACCAATGCTTGATGAACGCCTCAGGCAAGGTGCGTCCCATCACCAGAATGCCGTGGTTTTTCAGGAGCATCACGCGCTTGTCGCCGAGATGTTCGAGCAGCCGCTCGCCCTCCTCGTCGCGCACCGTCACGCCCTCGAAATCATGATAAGCGATCTGGCCGATGAAGTTGCACGCATAGAAATTGGTCGCGCGCAGCCCGCCCTCGACCGAGCTGACCGCCATGCCGGCCGTGGTATGCGTGTGCATGATGCAATGCGCGTCGGGCAGGTGCCKGTGGAACAGCGCATGCTGCACGAAGCCGGCGCGGTTCACCGGATAAGGGCTGTCGTCCAGCTTGTTGCCGTCGATGTCGATCTTGACCAGACTGGAGGCGGTCACCTCGCTGAAATGCAGCCCGAACGGGTTGATCAGGAACGCGCCTTCCTCGCCCGGGATCTTCAGCGTGATGTGATTGTAGATCATCTCGGACCAGCCGAGCATCGCGAACACGCGGTAGCAGGCGGCGAGCTGCTGGCGCGCCTCCCATTCGGCTTCGCTCATCTGCGAATTGCGAAGGACGGCGGTGGCCATAAAGCTCTCCTATGGGTTCTTCTTTGCAACCTATATCGCATGGTCGGACAGGGCAGGCAATGCGTCGACGGTTATTCGCTGCCCATCGCACCCGCTTCGTGGAGCGCGGCGATTTCGTCCGGCGCGAAGCCATATTCGGCAAGGATCGCATCGGTATCGGCTGGGCGCGCCATCACCGGGGTCACGGTGTCGCTGACCGAATAGCGTGGGGCAGGGGCCGGCTGGACGACGCCGCCGGCCTCCACAAAGGTGCCTCTGGCGCGGTTGTGCGGATGCGCCGCCGCTTCGTCGAAGCCGAGAACGGGGGCGAAGCACGCCTCATGCCCCGCAAAGGCCTCGACCCATGCGGCCTGCGACCTTTGCCGGAACCGCCGCGCCAATTCCGCCGAGAGCGTGGGCCAGACGGCGGGTGCGAACTGCGCGTCCCACTCGGCGCCGTGGAGTCCCATCACCGCGCGCAGGGCCTTGTAGAATTGCGGCTCGATCGCGCCGATCGCGACCCATTTCCCGTCTCCGGTCTCATAGGTATCGTAGAAATGCGCGCCGCCATCGAGCAAGTTGGTGCCGCGCGCATTGCCCCAGCGGCCCATCGCGCGGAAGCCCCACATCATGCTCATCAGCAGCGCCGAACCATCGGTCATCGCGCAATCGACCACCTGGCCGCGCCCGGTCGCCTGTGCCTGCAGGATCGCGGCGAGCATGCCGAAGGCGAGCATCATGCCGCCGCCGCCGAAATCCCCGACAAGGTTGATCGGCGCCACGGGCTTGCCGCCTGCTTCGCCGAACGCATGCAGCGCGCCCGAGATCGCGATATAATTGATGTCGTGCCCGACATCGGCCGCCATCGGCCCGCTCTGACCCCAGCCGGTCATGCGACCATAGACAAGCCTGGGATTGTCGGTGAGCAACGCCTCCGGTCCAAGGCCGAGCCGCTCCATCACGCCGGGCCGGAAACCCTCGATCAGCCCGTCACAGCTTTGCGCGAGCCGCTGCACGGTGAGCACTGCCTCGCGCTTCTTCATGTCGAGCTGGATGACCCGGCGCGACCGCAACAATGGGTCCTTCGCCGCGACCGAGAAGCCGCCGCCTTCGCCGGGTCGCTCGATCCGGATCACCTCGGCGCCGTGATCGGCCAGCATCATCGCGCAGAATGGGCCCGGGCCGATCCCCGCCATCTCCAGGATGCGCAGGCCGGCAAGCGGAGCGTTCATGCCGGGTCGTCCTGTCCGAGCATCGGAGCCGCGCGATCCAGCGCCAGCGAGGAGTCGGAGAATTTGATCGGGGTGCGCAGGCCGGGCAGGGCCATGCCATCCCGGTCGAGTGTCAGTGCCATGCCGCGATGCAGCACCTGCGGGTCTGCAAAGGCCTGGGCGACGGTGTTGATCGGTCCCGCCGGTACGCCGACCGCCTCAAGCGTCGCCAGCAGGGCATCGCGCTCATACCGGGATGTCGCCTCCCGGATCGCCGCGAACAATGGCTCGCGATGGTCGAGCCGCCCGGCATTGGTCACGAAACGCTGATCGGCCTTCAGATCATCGAGTCCGAGCGCATCGCAGAAGCGGACGAACTGCCCGTCATTGCCCACCGCGAGGATGAACCACCCGTCGCTCGTTGGGAAAACCGCATAGGGCGAGACGTTGAGATGGGCATTGCCCAGCCGCGGTGGCGTCACGCCGCTGACGAAGAAGTTCATCGCCTGATTGGCCAGCACACCGACCATCGTGTCGAGCAAGGCCATGTCGATCTGCTGTCCGCGCCCGGTCTTCTCGCGCTGCGCCAGTGCCGCCTGGATCGCGATGACCGAATAGAGCCCGGTCATGATGTCGGCGAAGGCAACGCCGACCTTTTGCGGCGCCCCGTCCGGCTCGCCGGTCAGGTCCATGATGCCGCTCATGCCCTGGATGATGAAGTCGTATCCGGCGCGTGAGGCATAGGGCCCGTCCTGACCGAAGCCGGTGATCGAGCAATAGACCAGCCGAGGATTGATCGCGCTGAGGCTGGTATAATCGAGTCCGTATTTGGCGAGCCCGCCGACCTTGAAATTCTCGATCACCACATCGGCATCGGTGACCAGCCGGCGTACCTCTGCCTGGCCCTCTGTCGTGCGGAAATCGATCACGACTGATTTCTTGCCGCGATTGGTCGCGTGGAAATAGCCCGCGTCCCGGCTGCCGTCCGGGTTCTCGACGAAGGGCGGGCCCCATTTGCGGGTGTCGTCGCCCTCGGGACTCTCCACCTTGATCACTTCCGCGCCGAGATCGGCCAGCGTCTGGCCCGCCCATGGCCCGGCGAGGATGCGGGCGAGTTCGATGACCTTGAGGCCGGCGAGGGGAGGTGCGCTCATCTGTCTTCCCCCGCCTGCTCCCCGGCGAAGGCCGGGGCCCAGTTGGGAAGGTAGAGGGAACGGAGCGCAGTGCCCGTCAACTCAGGACGTCCCAACTGGGCCCCGGCCTTCGCCGGGGAGCAGGAAGAGGCGACCGCATTCAAAACGCAGCAATCCCCGTGATCGCCCGGCCGAGGATCAGCGCGTGAACATCATGCGCGCCCTCATAGGTGTTGACCGTCTCCAGGTTCATCAGGTGCCGCATGACCTGATATTCGCCGGAGATGCCGTTACCGCCATGCATGTCGCGGCTCATCCGTGCGATATCGAGCGCCTTGCCGACATTGTTGCGCTTCACGATGGAGATCATCTCCGGCGCGAACTTGCCGGCATCCATCAGCCGTCCGACGCGGAGCGACGCCTGAAGCCCAAGCGCGATCTCGGTCTCCATATCCGCAAGCTTCTTCTGGTAGAGTTGGTTCGCCGCGAGCGGCTTGCCGAACTGCGCCCGGTCGAGCCCATATTGCCGCGCCGCGTGGAAGCAGAACTCGGCCGCGCCCATCGATCCCCAACTGATCCCGTAGCGCGCGCGGTTGAGGCAACCGAACGGGCCCTTCAGCCCCTGCACGTCAGGCAGCAACGCATCCTCGCCGACCTCTACCTCGTCCATCATCACCATGCCGGTAATCGAGGCACGCAGGGAAAGCTTGCCCTCGATCTTCGGCGTGCTGAGGCCCTTCATGCTCTTTTCGAGCACGAAACCCCGAATGCCGCCGCCATGCTCGTCGGACTTGGCCCAGATCACGAAGACATCGGCGATCGGCGCGTTGGAGATCCAGGTCTTTGAACCCGAGATGCGATAGCCGTTCGCGGTCTTCACCGCGCGCGTCTTCATCCCGCCCGGGTCGGAGCCTGCATCCGGCTCGGTCAGCCCGAAACAGCCGATCCATTCGCCGCTCGCCAGCCTGGGCAGATATTTCCGCTTCTGCTCCTCTGACCCGTACGCATAGATCGGGTACATCACCAGGCTCGACTGGACGCTCATCATCGAGCGGTAGCCCGAATCGACTCGCTCCACCTCGCGCGCGACCAGGCCGTACGCGACATAGGATGCGCCGACGCCGCCATATTCCTCAGGTACGGTCGGGCCGAGCAGGCCGAGCGCGCCCATCTCGCGGAAGATCTCCACGTCCGTAGTCTCGTTGGCGAAGGCGTCGATGATCCGCGGCGCGAGCTTGTCCTCGGCATAAGCGCGTGCGGAGTCGCGGATCATCCGCTCGTCATCTTCGAGCTGATCGTCGAGAAAGAAGGGGTCTGCCCAGTCGAATGCGCCCATGGCTGCCATGTGTTGATCTCCTTGCGGCCCCGCTGCCAGCAGGGCGAGGTTGTTGTCCAGCCTCAGCGGTGTTTCAGAGGTCGAGTACCCGGTCGTCGAACAGGCCGAAAGCGAGCGTCGAGGCGTAGAAGGCGATGGCCTTCTCCCGCGGCATGGTGCTTGCCCATTTACGCATGTCGAAGGCTGCGTTCTGCAACGCCATCAGGGCCTGCGATGCGACCAGGGCGTCGACCGGCCTGATCGACCCTTCGGCGATCCCGTCCATCATCGTGCCGGCATAGCGCCGCGCGATCCGGTTCGACCGCTCGACCATCGCCCGCCGCACGGTGCGGGGCAGGCCCGACAGTGCGGTGGTGCGCAGGAGCGGCCCGCGCTCGGAGAATTGCACGTCGAGCAGCGTGGCGATCGTGCTGGTCAGTCGGTGCCAATGGCTGCCACCGCGATCGTCGGCGAGTTGCTGCGTATCGGCGATCGTGTCGAAGCTGCGCTTGTAGCAGGCGATGACCAGATCGTCCTTTGCATCGAGATGATGGTAGAAGCTGCCCTTGGTCACGTTCAGCTCGGACGCGATCTTCTGCACCGATGCGCCGCGATAGCCGAGCTCGTTGATCAGCCGCGTCGCCGCGAGCAGGAACGCTTCGCGTCCCGGCTCGGGCTCGTCATGGGCGAGGTCGATCAGCCCGGGTGCCCAGTTCTGCTTCGGCCCGGCGATGCCGTGCTCGAACACGTCCATCAGCCGCTCCTCGATCCGATCGAACTGATCGAGTTCGTAGCGGACCAGCCACATCGGGAGCCAGAAGGTATTCTCCAGCAGCACATGGGCGCGGGCGCCATGCAGGTCGGTCTCGGCACGGTTTGCGGTCGGGCCCCATAAGGCGCGCGTCTTGCGGAACACCTCGCGCCAGCCGGCGAGCAGCTTGCTGCGCACCGGATCCTCCATCGCCCGCAGGTCGGACAGCACGGCGAATGCCTGTTCCTCGCCGCGCTGGATGCGGGCGAAACGCTCCATGTTGAGCGCCAGATAATGTGCGACTCGCGTCTGCGGCGTCGGTCTGGTGGCCGATTCGTCGAGCATCGCCTGAAGCCGTTCGAGCGTATGCTCGAAACAGGCGGCCGCCAGATCTTCCTTGCGCTTGAAATAATAGGTGACGCTGGTGGTGTTCAGCCCCACACGGCGCGCCACGTCCGCAAAGGTCATGCCCTTTGCGCTCTGTTCGTTGATCGCTTCGGCGGCGGCGGCGAGAATCGCATCCCGCTTGGCGCGGAACCGCTTCGTGCCTGCCTCCTCCTCCCCCTGGACGTCTTCGGCAGCTTGCATAAGCCAAACTGTAACATCTTCTTTTCGAAGAGACAGTGTTTTTTCTGCACGTCTCTCCCTCTGCGATTTCGACCGCAAAGACGCTTTACCGAAAACGCGGTACGGTCTAACGCCATGCTCGAAGAGCGATGGAGGATGCATCATGGATTTCACGCTGAGCGAGCGGGAGACCTATTTTCGGGACCGCGTAAAAACCTTCATCGACCAGAATATCCGGCCCCGGCAGGACGAGTATCACCGCCAGGAGCATGAAGGCGAGCGCTGGAAGGTCATTCCCGTCATCGAGGACATGAAGGCCAAGGCCAAGGAGGCGGGGCTATGGAATTTCTTCATGCCGCCGCACTCCGGCCAGAGCCATGTCGACGACAGTTTCGAATTCGAAGGCACGCAGCTCACCAACCTCGAATATGCGCTCTGCGCCGAGGAGATGGGCAAGATCGGCTGGGCGCCGGAATGCTTCAACTGCTCGGCGCCCGACACCGGCAACATGGAGGTATTCCATCGTTACGGCACGCGTGAGCAGAAGGAGCAATGGCTCAAGCCATTGATGAACGGTGAGATTCGTTCCGCCTTCCTGATGACCGAGCCGGCGGTCGCCTCGTCCGACGCGACCAACATCCAGACCTCGATGGTCCGCGATGGCGACCATTATGTGATCAACGGCACGAAATGGTGGTCGTCCGGCGTCGGCGATCCGCGCTGCAAGGTCGCGATCGTCATGGGCAAGACCAATCCGGAGAGCTCGCGCCACAGCCAGCAAAGCCAGATACTGGTGCCGCTCGATGCACCGGGCGTAACGATCAAGCGCATGCTTTCGGTTTATGGGTATGATCACGCGCCGCACGGGCATGGCGAAGTGGAACTCAAGGATGTGCGCGTACCGGTCGAGAATCTGCTGCTTGGCGAAGGGCGCGGATTCGAGATCGCGCAGGGCCGCCTCGGGCCGGGCCGCATCCATCATTGCATGCGCACGATCGGCGTTGCCGAGGTTGCGATCGAGGCGATGGCGAAGCGGCTGCTCACCCGCGTCGCGTTCGGCAAGCGCATCGCCGACCATTCGATCTGGGAGCAGCGCATCGCCAAGGCGCGCATCGACATCGAGATGACTCGCCTGCTCTGCCTCAAGGCCGCGGACATGATGGACAAGGCGGGCAACAAATCGGCGCAGCTCGAGATCGCGATGATCAAGGTCGCGGCGCCGACCATGGCGCTTCAGATCCTCGACGATGCGATCCAGGCGCATGGCGGCGGCGGGGTCAGCCAGGATTTCGGGCTCGCCCATGCCTGGGCCGCGATGCGCACCCTGCGCTTCGCCGACGGCCCGGACGAAGTCCACAACCGGGCGATTGCCCGTAACGAGTTCGGCAAATATGCCGACCTGCCCGACGCGGTCGCGGCGAAGGAAGCGATACGGCGGTAGTCGTCGCCCCGGCGCAGGCCGGGGCCGCTTCGTTACGAAGCTCGCCCGAAGCAACATAGCGGCCCCGGCCTGCGCCGGGGTGACGAAGGAAGACGATGAAAGCTGCCGTCCTTTTCGAGCCGAAGACCGAACTGCAGATCGAGGATATCCAGGTCTCCAATCCGGGTCCGCGCGAGGTGCTGATCCGTACCGCCGCGGTGGGGGTGTGCCGCTCGGACCTGCATTTCGTCGATGGCGCCTTCCCGCATCCGATGCCGACCGTGCCGGGGCATGAGGCTGCCGGCGTGATCGAGGCGGTCGGCAGCGATGTCGCGCATCTGAAGGTCGGCGATCACGTCATCACCTTCTTCACGGTGTTCTGTGGAAGCTGCGAGATGTGCGTCACGGGGCGCCCGTCGCTCTGCGTCGATCCCTCGACTCGTCGCGCCAAGGATGCGCCGCCGCGCCTCAGCCTGAAGGACGGCACGCCGCTCGCGCCGTTCCTCAACCTCTCGGCTTTTGCCGAGATGATGCTGGTGCATGAGAATGCCTGTGTCGCGATCTCCAAGGACATGCCGCTCGATCGCGCCGCCCTGCTCGGCTGCGCGGTGATCACGGGAGCGGGATCGATCTTCAACGACAGCCAGCTTCGCCCGGGCGAGACGGTCGCGGTGATCGGCTGCGGCGGTATCGGCCTTGCCGCGGTCAACGCCGCCAAGATTGCCGGGGCCGGCCAGATCATCGCGATCGATCCGGTACCGGACAAGCGAGCGCTCGCCGAGAAGCTGGGGGCGACTCACAGCCTCGATGCAATGGACCCCGACCTCGCCAAGAAGGTGATCGGCATGACCGGTGGCGGGGTGCATTATGCGATCGAGGCGGTCGGACGCTCCAACACCGCGGAGCTCGCCTGGGCTATCCTGCGGCGCGGCGGCACGGCGACGATCCTTGGCATGATCGCGCCCGGCAACAATGTCAGCATTCCGGGCCCGACCTTCCTGACCGGCAAGAAGCTCCAGGGGTCGCTGCTCGGCTCGACCCGTTTCCCGATCGACATGCCCCGGCTGGTCCAGCTGTACCTCGACGGCAAGCTCGATCTCGACACGATGGTGGCCGAGCGGATCAGGCTGGAGGACATCAACCATGCCTTCGCCAACCTGCGCACCGGCGACACGGTGCGATCGGTGATCGAGTTCACCTGATGACCGAGGACGCGAACGTCACCATGGTCGGGACGATCCCGGTTCCGGCGGACGACACGATCGATCCGCGTGCGGTCGAACGCTGGATGGCCGGGCATACGCCGGGTTTTGCCGGGCCGGTCACCTTGTCGAAGTTCAAGGGCGGCCAGTCCAATCCGACCTACCGAGTCGATACGCCCGAAAAATCCTATGTCCTGCGTCGTCAGCCCTTCGGGAAATTACTTCCCTCCGCCCATGCGGTCGACCGCGAATATCGGCTGATTGCCGGGCTTCATCCGACCGGCTTCCCGGTACCCGCGCCCTTCGGCCTGTGTCAGGAGCCCGCAATCATCGGCTCGATGTTCTACATCATGGAGCTGGTCGAAGGCAGGAACCTGTGGGACGGTTCGTTGCCCGGCATGGCGCTGGAGGGCCGGCGCGACATCTACAACGCGATGGTCGACACGCTCGCGGCGCTCCACAATACCGATTATGTCGCGGCCGGCCTTGGCGATTACGGCAAGCCCGGTAATTATTTCGAGCGCCAGGTCGCTCGCTGGACCAAGCAGTATCGCGCGTCCGAGACCGAGCATATGCCTGATGTCGAGGCGCTGATCGACTGGCTGCCGCGCACGCTCCCCGAGCAGACGCGGACCTCGATCGTGCATGGCGACTACCGCATCGACAACATGATCTTCGCGGGCGACGAGGCTCGGGTGATCGCGGTGCTGGACTGGGAGCTGTCGACGCTCGGCGATCCGCTGGCGGACTTCTCCTATTTCCTCATGAACTGGGTCACGCAGCCGGAGGGCCGTTCCGGCGTGATGGGGCTGGACGGGCCGGAGACGGGCATCCCGACGATCGAGGATATGGTCGCCCGCTATTGCAAGGCGACGAAGCGCGACGGCGTGCCGCAGCTCGACTGGTATTTCGCCTATAACCTCTTCCGCCTGACCGGCATCGTCCAGGGCATCAAGAAACGCATCGTCGACGGTACCGCGTCGAGCGCCCAGGCAGCCAAGACAGCCGAGCGCGTGCCCGGCCTTGCCTCGGCCGCCTGGGGCTTCGCGAAGCGGGCAGGGGCCTAAGTTCGTCGCCCCGGCGGAGGCCGGGGCCGCTTCGTAGCGAAGCGAGCGCCAGACACATAGCGGCCCCGGCCTCCGCCGGGGTGACGGAGGAAGAGGATGAGCCAGTTCGACCTGACCGGGAAGGTCGCCATTATCACCGGCTCCTCCAAGGGGATCGGAAAGGCGAGCGCGTTCGAGCTGGCCGAGCATGGCGCGAAGGTGGTCATTTCGAGCCGCAAGCAGGACGCCTGCGACACGGTCGCGGCCGAGATCAACGCGAAACATGGCGATGGCACCGCGATTGCCGTTGCCGCCAACATCTCCGACAAGGCCGGCTTGCAGAACCTGGTCGACGAAACCCGTAGCGCCTTCGGCCAGGTCGACATCCTCGTCTGCAACGCTGCGTCGAACCCCTATTACGGCCCGCAGGAAGGGATCGCCGACGATCAGTTCCGCAAGATCCTCGACAACAACATCATCTCCAACCACTGGCTGATCATGATGGTCGCGCCAGAGATGCGGGCGCGGAAATCGGGGTCGATCATCATTGTCTCCTCGATCGGCGGCCTGCGCGGATCGCCCGTTATCGGCGCCTATTGCATCTCCAAGGCGGCTGACATGCAACTCGCCCGCAACCTTGCGGTCGAATTCGGGCCCGACAATGTCCGCGTGAACTGCATCGCACCGGGCCTGATCAAGACCGACTTTGCCCGCGCGTTGTGGGAGGACGAGAAGCTGGCGGAACGCCGCAATGCGACCACCCCGCTGCGCCGCATCGGTAACCCGGAAGAGATCGCCGGCGGCGTGGTATTCCTTGCCTCCTCGGCTAGCAGCTTCATGACGGGCCAGACGATCGTGATCGATGGTGGCGTGACGATCTGACGCGATACTTTGCCCTGGATCGTTGGGGTGCAAATGCCGCCTACGCAATTTTGCTTCCCCGGCGAAGGCCGGGGTCCAGTCGGGAAGGTTGATGTAACGACGCTCAGCGCCAGTCAGAATCGTCCCCCAACTGGGCCCCGGCCTTCGCCGGGGAACGGTGGGGCGGTCCTTTCTCGGAGCTGCGGCGCGAGGCTTTGATAGTCAAATGCCCGGGCCAGCCGCCCGCTGGATGGCGGAACGAGTCCGGCATGATGGAGGAAGACAGATGGCAAGGTTCACGGGAAAATCGATCATCGTCACCGGCGCCGGCTCGGGCATCGGGCGCGCTGCCGCATTGCTCTTCGCCAGCGAGGGCGGGCGCGTGCTCGCCGCCGACATCACCGACTCGGTCGAGGAGACTGCCGACCTGATCGACAAGGCCGGCGGCACCGGCCACGCCATCCGGATCGATGCTGGCAATGAGGAAGATGTGATCCGCGCGGTAGCGGTCGCCTGCGAATATTATGATGGGCTCGATATCATGTTCGCCAACGCCGGCATTTCGGGCGGAATGGCCAATATCTTCGACACCGACGTTGCGCTGATCACCGAGGTGCTGCGAGTCAATCTGATCGGGCCCTTTCTGGCGATCAAGCATGCAGCCCCGAAGATCGCCGAGCGCGGTGGCGGTGCCATCGTGCTGACCGCCAGTGTTGCCGGCATCCGTTCGGGCGCGGGCAGCCCGGCCTATTCGGCGTCCAAGGCCGGTGTGATCAATCTGGCCATGGTTTCCGCACAGCAGCTTTCCGGCTCGAACGTTCGGGTCAACGCGATCTGCCCCGGCCTGACCGAGACCGGCATGACCAAACCCACTTTCGATTATGCGCGCGAGGCCGGCAAGCTCGACCGGGTCGGCCGTCTCAACCCGCTGCGCCGCGGTGCGCAGCCCGAGGAACTGGCGAAGGTCGCCGCCTTCCTCGCGTCGGACGATGCCAGTTATGTCAACGGTCAGGCCATCGCGGTCGATGGCGGCCTGTCGTCGAGCCATCCGGTGATCCGTCAGGAATATGGCAAGACAGCAGTCTAACCGCTCTCAGTCCTCGCCTTCGCCTCTGAAATCCCGCCGCGGTGCGTGGAGCGTGCGTGCTGGCCGCTCCACTGGTGTTCGCTCCGGATCGAGCTTGCCGGTCAGGCTCGCCAGCATCGTCACGATCGCATCGCGCTCCCGCACGTCGAGCTTCGCGAACATATCGACCAGCTGGCGCTCTTCTTCTCCCTGGCTTCCATCCTCGCGGCGACCGGTCAGGACATAGCCGATATCCACACCGTGCCCGGCCAGCCGATAGAGATATTCTACCGTCGGGGCGGTCTTGCCTGTTTCATAGGCGACCTGACTATTCTTCTTCACGCCGCCCAAGCCGGCGAATTCCTGCTGGTTCGCACCAATAAGAATCCGCATCTCGCGCAGCCGGTCACCAAACCTGCGAAGTTGTTCGTCGCCGGTCATGATGCCTTGCACGGTATGAAATTACGGTATAAGTATGAAATATCGTTCAACAATTCACGGTGCGGCGTGACGTTGCTTGCGGGAATGCACAAGGAAGACGTCAAGGCCGTGCTCCGCAAGAAGTTCGGATCGGTCGCCGCGTTCGAACGAGCCCATGCGCTCGCGACCCAATCGGTCTCGGAAGTTCTACGCGGGCGGTCGAGCAAGCGCACGATCGACGCCATCGAGCGAGTGCTGCGGGAGCATGCGGAGGCGGCCGAATCCATAACTTCGGTTGATACCGGCGCATCGTCCGCATTTCATCGTCTAAATGCCGACGACGGCCAGCAGTGACGGCGTCGCGCGCAAATGTTCCCGGTGGACGATCGCGCGCCGGGGCGATATGCGCCGCCGCGCCCGATATGAAAAGGAATGGCTCCTGGCCGGAACTATCGGGCGGCCCCGTAAGTACATGCCCTGCATCGACGCCGCGACCGGTGCGCCGGTACGACTATGCAACGGCCTGATGCGGGGACTCGCCGACATCGATCCCGTTTCATCTCCCGTTCATCGCTCAAATGCAGAGATTTGCCAGCTATGATGACAGTGCACGCCAATGACCGAGACCATGGCCCGCTCAGCGACCCGGAACGGGCAGCACTTCGCGCTCTTCATCGCGGTTGGCGCTTCGGTGTCGATGCAGAGAGCGAGCAGAGCCTTGAGCGGCGGGGGCTGCTGACGGTCGGCAATTGGCAGGTCGGCGTCTTGGTGTTCCACGAAATGCCCTTCCTGACCGATCACGGCGCCAGAATCGCTGCCCGACTGGTGGAGGAGCAGGACGCGGTCGTCGGAAGGCGTCAGCTCCCGCCGGGCTTCTCGGTCATCCAGGGTGGTCTGGCCTGACCAAAGGCTTTCCGTATCTGCCAATGAGGCAGGTCAAACTGCACCATCGCACACTATCGGCTGCTTCCGACGACACGGGCTAAGCCTGCTGCAGCGTTTCTGCACCGTGCGGGACAGCATGAATGTAGAGGCGCTCGCCATCCTGCGTGGCGGCGCGTTTATGGACGTCATCTCCCCACGCCTGCTGGACGGCGACCATTACGGCATCGCTGCTGGGCTCTACGCTGACCCCCCTGGTTCGACAATTGGGCCGATGAAGCACACACGCGGATCGACCTACGCCCGTAAGCTACTCGCGCAGACGCATCAGCCCTTCCTGCGCAACGCTCGCCACCAGTCGCCCGTCGCGGCTGTAGATGCTACCGCGGTTGAAGCCGCGGGCGTGACCGGCCCAAGGGCTGTCGCAGGAATAGAGCAGCCAGTCGTCGGCGCGGAATTCCTCGTGCAGCCACAGCGCATGGTCGAGGCTGGCGGTCTGCACATTGTGCGTCAGCCAGTTGATCCCGTGCGCCAGCATCGAGGTGCCGAGCAGCGACATGTCCGAGGCGTAGGCAAGGATCGCACGGTGCATCGCGGCATCGTCACCGATCGGTGCGACCAGCCGGAACCAGCTATCCTGTTTCGGGTCCTGTTTGACCGGCCTGAACCAACTGCGCGGATGCACAGGCCGGATCTCGATCGGCCGCGAGCGCAACATGTGCCGCCTGAATTTCTCCGGGATCTCGTCGATCATTTCGCGGCGCAGCTCGACGTCGGATTTGAGCTCGTCCGGCCCCGGCACGTCCGGCATCGCGTCCTGATGGTGAAGCCCTTCCTCGGGCACCTGAAAGCTTGCTGCCATGTTGAGGATCGGCTGGCCCTGCTGCATCGCGATCACGCGCCGGGTCGCGAAGCTGCGCCCTTCGAAATCGCGCACCACGCGGAAGATGATCGGGAAATCCTCATTGCCCGGCCGCATGAAATAGGCGTGAAGCGAATGCGCCATCTTGGGCGCGTCGGTCGAGCGCTGCGCGGCCTGAAGCGCCTGCGCGATCACCTGCCCGCCGAACACGCGGCCGACGCCGCCCGGCTGGCGCTTGCCGCGATAGAGATCGGTGTCGATCTCTTCGACCTCGAGCAGGTCTACGAGACCCTGGGCGAGTGCTTCAGGTGGCGTGTCGGGCGGGGTATTGATGTCCATGGTCTCACCTAAACCGTTCGCCCTGAGCGTGTTGGAGTCTGTCCCGAGCGTCTGCCTTGGCAGGCAGTCGAAGGGGGCTGCCCTTGTCTTGGGCGGAAGAAAGAACAGTGCTTCGACACGCTCAGCACGAACGGAAAACTCTAATAACCCCCCGCGCGGGCGATCTTGTCGGCGTGGAAGTTCGCATCGCCGAACATCTCGGCCAGGACGCGCGCACGCTTCATGTAGAAGCCGATGTCATATTCGTCGGTCATGCCGATGCCTCCATGCATCTGCACGCCTTCCTGCACGCTGAGCGTGGTGGCAAGTGCGGTCATCGCCTTCGCGACTGACACGGCTGCATCGGCCTTCGCGTCGCCGGCATCGAGCAACTGCTGCGCCTTGAGCACGGCGGCGCGGGCCACCTCCATCTCCGAATAGAGATGCGCGGCGCGGTGCTGCAGCGCCTGGAAGCTGCCGATAGTCACGCCGAACTGCTTGCGCTCCTTGAGATAGGAGACAGTCATGTCCATCGCCCCGCCGCCAACGCCGAGCAGTTCGGCCGAGACGCCGGTACGCCCCGCCGCGAGCAACCTTGCGAGCGGATCGCCACCAGCATCGACCTCGCCGATCACCGCATCGGCGGTCAATTCTACCCCGTCGAATTCGAGCCGCGCCGCGATGCTGGAGTCGGCCAGCCGCTCAGCCTCGGCCGTCAGCCCGGCAGCGCCCTTCTCGACCGCGAACAGGGTGATGCCGTTGCTGTCGTCGGCCGATCCGGCGGTGCGCGCGGCGACGATGATCAGATCGGCGATATGGCCGTGCGTTACGAACTGCTTCTTTCCCGAAAGCCGGAAGCCATTGCCCGACCGCTCGGCCCTGAGCGCCACGCTGTCGCGGTGCTTGGCGCTTTCGTCGATCGCCAGCGCGGCCACGGTCTCCCCGGCAAGGATGCCCGGATACCAGCGCCCCGCCTGCGCGCTGCCCTTCAGCGCCTCGACCGCCGCGATGGCGGTGGAGAGGAAAGGCGAGGGGGACAGGTTGCGGCCGATCTCCTCCAGCACGATCCCGGCATCGACATGGCCGAGCCCGAAGCCACCATCTTCCTCGCCGATCAGGATGCCGGTGAAGCCCATCTCGGCGAAGCTCTTCCACAGATCGCGCGAGAAGCCCGCCGCGTCCTTCTCGTCGCGCAGCTTGCGCATGTGCGACACAGGGGCATGCTCGGCGACGAAATCGCGCGCCGTGTCGCGAAGCATCGTTTGTTCGTCGTTGAGGTAAAGAGGCATCTCGTTCTTCCCGTCGCCCCGGCGGAGGCCGGGGCCGTTGAATGGTGTTCGTGACGCGGGTTGCTCGAGAGCAACCCGGCGGCCCCGGCCTTCGCCGGGGCGACACTAATTGCTCGGCAGATCCAGGATCCGCTTGGCGATGATGTTGAGCTGAACCTCGCTGGTCCCGCCCTCGATCGAGTTCGCCTTGGTCCGCAGCCAGGCGCGCGCGCCCGCGCCGCCCGACGACCGTTCGCTCTCCCATTCGAGCGCGTCCGATCCGCCAGCCGCCATCATCAGCTCGTGGCGGCTCTTGTTCAGCTCGGTGCCGTAATATTTCATCATGCTCGGCTGTGCCGGATGCGCGCGGCCCGCTTTCAGTTCGTCGATGAACCGCTCGGACATCATGCCGAACGCTTTGGAGCGAACCTCGAACAGCGCGATGCTCGCCCGCAGCAGCGGATCGGCGAGCCGCCCGTCATGGTCGAGCCCGACCGTCGCGATTGCGCCGTCGATCAGCGGATTGCCGCCGGCCGAGCCAAGACCCATGCCCGAGATCATCTCGCGCTCATGCCCGAGCAGGTATTTCGCGACGTCCCAGCCCTTGTTCTCATCATGGACCCGCTGCGACTTGGGCACCTTCACATTGTCGAAGAAGGTCTCGCAGAAAGGCGAATAGCCGGAGATCAGCAGGATCGGCTTGGTCGATACGCCTTCGCTCGCCATGTCGAACAGGACGAAGCTGATCCCGCCCTGCTTGGTCGTCTTGTCGGTGCGGACTAGGCAAAAGATCCAGTCGGCCTTGTCGGCATAGCTGGTCCACACCTTCTGACCGTTGACGAGATAATAGTCGCCCTTGTCCTCCGCCGAAGTGGCGAGCGCCGCCAGATCGGACCCGGCATTCGGTTCGGAATAGCCCTGGCACCAGCGGATCTCGCCGCGCGCGATCTTGGGCAGGTAATCGAGCTTCTGTTCCTCGGTGCCGTATTTCAGCAGTGCCGGGCCAAGCATCGAAATGCCGAAGCTGTTGAGTGGATTGCGCGCCCGGATGCGCCCCATCTCCTCGCGCAGGATCTTGGTCTCGGCCGGGCTCAGCCCGCCGCCGCCATACGCCTTGGGCCAGTCGGGCACGGTCCAACCGCGCGCGCCCATCCGGTCCATCCAGGCTTTTTGCGCCGGGGTCAGCATACTCTGGTCGCGCCCGCCCCAGACGGCATCCTTCTCGGAACGCATCGGCTCGCGCATCTCGGGCGGGCAATTCTCTTCCAGCCAGGCACGCGTCTCGGCGCGGAATTGGTCGTCACTCATTACATCACTCCTTCGCGGCCGCCGGCCGCTTGAACTGGATCATCTCGATTTCATGGCCTTCGGGATCGCGCACAAAGGCGAGGCGCATGCCGGGAAGGTCGAGCGGCGCGCGCATGTCCGTTGCACCACTGGCAAGGGCATGGGCATACGCCGCATCGACATCGCTGGTCAGCAGACCGACCGGGCCATGGCCGCTGCCGATCTCGATCTCCCGGCCATCTGTCCAGTGATAGAGGACCAGCGTGAACTGCTCGCCTGGCAGCGATAGCATCGCCTCCTCTATCCCCGGGAGCCGGATTCGCTCGCCGCGCTGTTCGAAACCGAACGCGCGGGCGTAGAAGTCGGCCATCGCATCGATGTCGCGTACCACCAGCTTGAAGAAATTCAGGCGGAAGCCAAGCGCGGAAAGGTCGGGCGAAACGGCTTGTGGTGCGGTGCTCATCCGATAGCTCCATCGACAAGGCGGGCCACCGCAATGGCGGTATGGTCGCGGTTGAGCCCGGCGATCACCTGCATGCCGATCGGCAGCCCTTCCGCCGTCTTGCCGACGGGCACGGAAGTCGAGGGCAGGCCGGGATAGGTGGCGAGGCCGGGCCAGGCGAATTGCATCGCGAAAACGGTCTGCTCGCCATCGATCGTCAGCGTGCGATGGCGCAGGTCGGTATCGTCATGCGCGAAGGCGGCGCTGCCCAGCGCCGGCGCGAACACCACGTCGAAGTCCTCGAATAGCCGGGTCCAGGCGCGGGTATTGCGGGCCTGGACGTCCATCATGTCGAACCATTGAGGCAAGGTCGCCGCCTCGCCGCCCTCAGGGGCAACGCCGCGCGCCATCGCGATGGCGAGCATGCGCATATAATCGCCCTGCTGTTTTGCGAGGTCGGGGAGCAGATCGGTCGAGCGCGAGACGAGTGCGCCGGCTGCCTCGAGCTTCGATGCGGCATTTTCGATCGCTGCGACGATAGCAGGCTCGGCCCTGGCGAGCGGATGCTCGGTCAACAGCAGGATACGCAGGCCCCGCGGGCTTTCTATGGCCGATCTTGGTTGCGGCACGTCCGCAACGAGATCGAACGCCATCGCCAGATCGGCACCATCGCGCGCCATTGGCCCTATTACCGACAGAACGACACGCGCACCGTCAGTCCCGGGGAAGAAATGCCCCTCGGTCGGCAGCACGCCAAAGGTAGGTTTGTGGCCCCACACACCGCAGAAATGCGCCGGCACACGGATCGACCCGCCGATATCCGAGCCATATTCGAGCGGTACCATCCCGCTCGCCAGCGCGGCCGCCGATCCGCCCGACGAACCGCCTGGTACCCGGTCATGATCGTACGGATTGTTGGTCCGGCCATAGATCGGGTTGATCGATTGCAGGTCGGCCAGGCTGACCGGCACATTGGTCTTGCCCAGGAACACCGCCCCCGCCGCCTTCAGCCGCTGGACCGCAACCGCATCCTTCTGCGCGATATGCCCGCGATGCGCTTCGAAGCCCCAGGTCGTCGGCAGGCCGGCGATGTCGTAGCTTTCCTTGATCGTCATCGGCACGCCGAGCAGCGGCGCGGTGTCGCCGGCGGCGAGGCGGCGGTCCATCTCCGCCGCCTGTAGCCGCGCCCGATCGAAATCGCGCACGACAACCGCGTTGATCGGCCCGTCGCGCGCCTCGATACGGGCGATCGCCGCCTCGCATTCGAGGAGCGCGGTCGTCTCGCCGGAGCGGATCGCCGCGGCGGTTTCGAGGGCCGAGCGTTCGCTCAATTGAACCGCCCGCCGCTTTCGGCCTTCTCCTTCAGCAGCGGCGCGACCTTGAAGCCGTGCTTCTCCAGCCCGGCGACGATCTTCTTCAGTCCCTCGGTATCCGCCCAGAACATCGGGCCGCCGCGATAGACCGGCCAGCCATAGCCATAGATCCACACCACATCGATGTCGGACGCGCGCTGCGCCATCTTCTCCTCAAGGATCAGTGCGCCCTCGTTGACCATCGTGTAGAGCGTCTTCTCGATGATTTCCTCGTCGCTGATCTCGCGCTTGGCGAGGTTCGACTTGGACCGGAACTCCTCGATGATCTCAGCGACGCGAGGGGAGGGCGTCGGGTTCCGCTTCTCGTCATAATCATAGAAGCCCTTGCCGGTCTTCTGGCCCCAGCGACCCTCGGCGGCGAGCGCGTCGCGGATATTCTCGATCCGCGTCGGGTCGCGGTGCCAGCCGATATCGACCCCGGCGAGGTCGCTCATCTGGAACGGTCCCATCGGCATGCCGAACGCGACGTGCACGCGGTCGATCTGCTCGGGCGTCGCGCCTTCCATCAGCAGCTTGTTGGCCTCGACCTGGCGCGGCATCAGCATGCGGTTGCCGATGAAACCGTGGCAGACGCCGGCGACCACGGCGACCTTCTTGATCGTCTTGGACAGCGCCATCACCGTTGCGAGCACGTCCGGCGCCGTCTTCGCACCGCGCACCACTTCCAGCAGCTTCATCACGTTCGCGGGCGAGAAGAAATGCATGCCGAGCACATCTTCAGGCCGGCTCGTGCTGGCCGCGATCTCGTCGACATTGAGATAGGAAGTGTTGGAGGCGAGGATCGCGCCCGGCTTGGCGATCGTGTCGAGCCTGCCGAAGATCTCCTTCTTTACGTCCATATTCTCATAGACGGCCTCGATGATCAGGTCGCACTCGGCGAGCGCCTCGAAATCGAGCGTCGGCTTGAGCGCGCCCATCGCCGCCTCGACCTGTTCCGGCTTCATCCGGCCTTTGGCGGCACTCGCTTCGTAATTCTTGCGGATCACGCCGGTGCCGCGGTCGAGCGCTTCCTGCGCCATTTCGACGATCGTCACCGGAATGCCGGCGGACAGGAAGTTCATCGAGATGCCGCCGCCCATCGTGCCGGCGCCGATCACGCCGACCCGCTTGATCGGACGCAGCGCGATGTCGGCGGGCACGCCGTCGATCTTCGCCGCCTGGCGCTCCGCGAAGAAGATATGGCGCTGGGCGGCAGACTGTACGCCCATCATCAGCTTCATGAATTCCTGCCGCTCGAACGCGATGCCTTCTGCGAAGCTCGAACCGTCTGCCGCCTTCTCGACACAGGCAATATTGGCGGCCGGCGCGTCGAAGCCGCGGAAGCGCTTGGCATTCTCTTTCTTGAACGCCGCCACCGCATCCGGATCGGCCGTCGCGGTCTTTTCGCTCGCGCGGGGCAGGGGGCTCTTGTCTGCCACCTCGCGGGCAAAGGCGATCGCATCCGCTTCCAGGCTGTCCTCATCGGCGAGCTTGTCGATCAGCCCGGCGTCGAGCGCGCGCTTGGCCGAGATCGGATCGCCCTTGGCGGTCATCTCCAGCGCCAGCGGCACCCCGGCGACGCGCGGAATGCGCTGCGTGCCGCCCGCGCCCGGGAGCAGGCCGAGCTTCACCTCGGGCGTGCCGATCTTCGCGGAGGGCACGGCGATACGATAATGGCAGCCGAGCGTAACTTCGCAGCCGCCGCCAAGCGCCGTGCCGTGGATCGCTGCGATCACCGGCTTGTCCGATGCCTCGATCATGTCGACCAGCGTGGGTAGGCCCGGCTCCTGCATCGGCTTGCCGAATTCGGTGATGTCGGCGCCGGCGAAGAAGGTGCGGCCGTCGCAACGGATCACCATCGCCTTGATGCTGGCGTCGGCCAAACCTTCCTTCACGCCGGCCTCGAGACCCTGGCGGACGGCAGCGCCGAGGGCATTCACCGGCGGGTTGTCCGAGATGATGACCAGCACATCGTCATGGCGTTCGGTACGGATCGGGGAAGTCATGGGTTTCTCCTACAATCTTGGATATCGAATCATCGTCCGGCGCGGGACGGCGGGGGATCAGGTCAAAGCCGAATAGATCATCGTCTTCAGCTCGCGGCGGATGGGGTACACGTTGGACGGGCTCATCTGGGTCATGAACACCATGGTCAGCCGTTCGACGGGGTCAATGAAGAAGGCGGTCGAGAACATCCCGCCCCAATAATATTCGCCGACGGAGCCGGGGATCATCGACCGCGCGACATCGACATTCACCGCAAAGCCGAGCCCGAAGCCAGTGCCCGCATTGGCGGCCTCGCTGAACAGCGACTTGGACATGCGCGACAGGTCCGATCCGCCGGGCAGGTGGTTCTGGGTCATCAACTCGATCGTCTTGCGACCGACGATGCGCGCCCCGTCCAGCTCGCCGCCGTTCAGGCACATGCGGCAGAAACGATGATAGTCGAGCGCCGTCGATACGAGCCCGCCGCCGCCCGAAACCAGCTTCGGC
The DNA here is from genome assembly GCF_056402595.1 of Sphingomonas sp. P3_C6. Taxonomy (NCBI): domain Bacteria; kingdom Pseudomonadati; phylum Pseudomonadota; class Alphaproteobacteria; order Sphingomonadales; family Sphingomonadaceae; genus Sphingomonas; species Sphingomonas sp. P3_C6. Next base: position 24,597 of record NZ_JBFUHB010000019.1, on the reverse strand, counting down.
TCGCGGCTCCACGCGCTCTCTGCGCCGCGGTCGTACATGATGCGGCCCTTGCCGGGCACGAAGGTGTAGCAGTCGGTCAGCCGGTCGATCTTGCCGGCCGGCACCGCAAAGAAGGTGTCGTCCATCTTCAGCGGGGCGAAGATGCGGGTACGGAAGAACTCGGCGAGCGGCATGCCCGACACACGCTGCACGACCGCACCGAGCACATCGGTCGATACCGAATAATTCCATGCCTCGCCGGGCGAGAATTCCAGCGGGATCTGGCCAAGCGCCGCGACGAACTGATCGAGGTCGAGATTGCCGTGCCAGTTCTCGATCTTCCCCTCGCGATACGCTGCGTCGATGTTGGAGCGATTTTGGAAGCCGTATGTCAGGCCCGAGGTATGGCGCAGCAGGTCCACCATGCGCATCGGCTCGGCGGTTGCCTTCGTCTGGAACGGCACGCCGCCCCCGCCGCCATTATACACCCCGAGTCCCTTGAACTCGGGAAGGACGTGATGGACCGGCGTGTCCACCGCGACCTTGCCCTCCTCGACCAGCATCATGAAGGCGATCGACGTGACCGGCTTGGTCATTGAGGCGATGCGGAACAGCGACGACTCGTCGATCGTTTTTCCGCCCTCACGCGCAGCACCCAGATGGGCGAAATGCACGATCTCGCCGTTACGGCCGACGAGCAATTGGGCGTTGGGCAGCTTGCCGGAATCGACATAGCGATCCTGCAGAAACGCATCGATCCGGGCGAGCCGAGACGCGTCGAAACCGTGCGACTCGGGCTTGGCGATCTTCATGTGTTGCCCATACCCCTCATTCGAAACCTTATCTTTCCTATTGCCTTGAGCGGCGCACGAATCAACACTAACCTTGGAAAAAATGGCAGATAAGCCAAACCCGACATTCAAGTCCCGCTTGCGCTCGCCGGCGGATGAGACATGGAGAGAATGCGTCTTGGATACCGAACCGCTCATCGCGCTCGATCCGGCCTGGCCGAAAATGACCCTGCCTGAAGTGGAGGCGGCGCTCACCGGCCCCGGCGGGCGGTTCGAGATGGAGACGGTCACCATCAACGGCGTGCCGACGCGAACCTGGAAGAATGCGCCGCCCTCGCTCGCCTGGCTCGCCCAGGCGTCGCGGGCGCATGGCGAGCGGGTCTTCACCATCTATGAGGACGAGCGCGTCACCTATGACGCGAATTTCCGCGCGGTCGCGACGCTGGCAAACAAGCTGCAGGAAATGGGCATCGGCAAGGGTGACCGGGTCGGGCTCGCGATGCGCAACCTGCCGGAATGGCCGGTGATCTTCTTCGCCGTAGTGAGCATCGGCGCGATCGTCGTGCCGCTCAACGCCTGGTGGACGGCCGGTGAGCTGGAATATGGCATCGACGATTCGGGCGCCCGGCTGCTGTTCGTCGATGATGAACGCTATCAGCGACTGAAAGCGCACGCCGCCCCGCTGCCGGCGATGGAGCGGATGATCGTCTCGCGGGCCTCCGCCGCGCTCGACGACAGTGCGTTGCGGCTCGAGGAGCTGATCGGCACGCCGCACGATTATGCGACACTGCCCGAGGTGGGCTTCCCCGCAGTAGAGATTGCGCCCGACGACGAGGCGACGATTTTTTACACCAGCGGCACCACCGGCAATCCCAAGGGTGCTCTCGGTACGCACCGCAACATGACGACCAACATCATGTCGGGCGGCTATAATGGTGCGCGGTCGCTGCTCCGCCGTGGCGAGGAAATCCCGGCGCCGACGCCCCGGGTGACACTCACCGTCATCCCGCTCTTCCATGTCACCGCATGCAGTGCGGGTATGATGGGCTCGATCGCTGCGGGCAGTTCGCTCATCTTCATGCGCAAATGGGACACGGTCCGTGCGATGGAGATCATCGAGCGCGAGAAGGTCAACATCACCGGCGGCGTGCCGACCGTCGCCTGGCAAATCCTCGAACATCCGGACCGCCCGAAATACGATCTCTCGTCGCTGGAGGCGATCGCCTATGGCGGCGCGCCCTCCGCGCCCGAGCTGGTGAAACGCATCCACACCGAATTCGGCGCGCTGCCCGGAAACGGCTGGGGCATGACCGAGACAATGGCGACCGTCACCGGCCATTCGAGCGAGGATTATCTCAATCGCCCGACCAGCGCCGGCCCGCCAGTGCCCGTCGCCGACCTGAAGATCATGGACGAGGAGGGCGTCAACGAGTTGCCCATCGGCGAAGTCGGGGAGCTCTGGGCGCGCGGGCCGATGATCGTGAAAGGGTACTGGAATAAGCCGGAGGCGACGGCCGCGACTTTCATCGACGGGTGGGTGCGCACTGGCGATCTTGCGCGCGTCGACGAGGAGGGGTTCGTCTATATCGTCGACCGGGCCAAGGACATGATCATCCGGGGCGGCGAGAACATCTATTCGAGCGAGGTGGAGAATGTCCTTTATGCGCATCCGGCCGTGACGGACTGCGCCCTGATCGGCATCCCGCACCGCACGCTGGGCGAGGAGCCGGCGGCAGTGGTGCACCTAGCGCCCGGCATGGAGGCGACCGAGGCTGAACTACAGGCCTGGGTCCGCGAGCGGCTGGCGATCTTCAAGACGCCGGTTGCGATCCGCTTCGTGCATGAAACGCTGCCCAGGAACGCTAACGGCAAGATCCTGAAAAAGGATCTGAAGGTGTTGTTCGAGGATAGGGTGGGGCAGGCGGCCTGAACGAGGGAGGGGCAGCTGATTGAGCTTCCCCTTCACTTCGCTGCCGCGACTCGCTCCATCATCGTTGCAACGAATCCCGCCCGTGTCTCAGGCGTTTCGAATGCGCGGGGCGGGATAATGAACGCATTTCCGCTGCTGCCCTGCACCACGACATATCCTCGGTCCTCCGTGACGGAGCGGATATTCTTCCACGAAATCCTGCCGCTCTTCCGCCCGACGACGGTCGTGATGCCCGACGTGCCGATGGTGACGGTCCGGGTCTGCGGTTTGAAGCGGAGCTGCGGATAGAGAATCAACAGGGCGACCGGAGCGGCGCCGATCGCCAGCGGAACGGCGAGCGTCGCGAGGGACAGTGGCGCAGGATAAGAGAGGAACAGATAGGCGAGGCCGGCGACGGTCGCGAAGATCCGCAGGTGGGATTTCCACAGCCGCTGGCGCCAGGCTTTCCAGTACCAGGTCCAGATCTCGCCGCGGCGGGAGGCATAGTCGATGGTCACGGCGCAATCCTCAGGGGGTGCGGCGGCTTCAAGCATCTTGCGCGTCGTGTTTCAATCCGATCGGCAATGTACGTCAGCAACATCCGGGCAACACTCTAGCGTTTGCCCGGGCGTCGCCCGGCACGGTATAGCGGGCACCGACACGTCAGATTGTCGGTCCGCGAGGCAATGATCTCGCGCCTAGGGAGAGTCATCATGCGCACGCCGTTCATCGCCCTTTCGCTTGCCTGTTTGTCGATGGCCGGCGCCGCCGTCTCGATGCCGCTGCTCCAGTCGGAGCCGATGCTGGCGGCAGCCGTCGAATCCTCCACGCGCACGCCCGCCAACGTCGCACGCGACCCGTATCGCCATCCAGCCGAGACGCTTGCCTTTTTCGGCGTGAAACCCACCGATTCGGTGGTGGAGATCTGGCCCGGCGGCGGCTGGTTCACCGAGATCCTCGCCCCTTATGTGGCGGCCAAGGGAAAGCTGACCATCGTCGCGCCGCCGGGCCGTCCCAGCGAAGGCATCGCCGCCAAGCTCGACAAGGATGCAGCCGCTTATGGCAAGGTCGCCCGCGCCAACTTCCCGAGCGCGCTCGGCGGCACYGGCGTCGCGCCGGGCAGCGTCGACAAGGTGCTGACCTTCCGCAACGTCCATAACTGGCGGATGGGCTATCTGCGACCCGACAAGGCCGATTACAGCGCCGACGCCTTCAAGGAGATCTATGCGATGCTCAAGCCGGGCGGCGTGCTTGGCATCGAGGATCACCGCCTGCCGGAAAGCGCCGACAGCGAGCGCGAGCGCAGCAGCGGCTATATGAAGGTCTCGACCATCCGGAAGCTCGCCGAGGATGCCGGCTTCCAGTTCGCCGGGGCGAGCGAGGTCAATGCCAACCCGAAGGACACGCATGACTGGCCCGACGGCGTCTGGACCCTCCCGCCGAGCTTCCGCCTAGGCGACAAGGACCGCGAGAAATATGCCGCGATTGGGGAGAGCGACCGCATGACGCTGAAGTTCGTCAAACCGGCGAAATGAGGCTGCCACTAGGTCGTCGCGGGTCATGCCGGAAAGCGCAGCGACGGTCCGAAGGTCAGCGCGAACCCAGCAAGCAGTAGGCCGCCGGCCACGATGATCGGCCAGTTGCGCGATAGGGTGAAGGGCCGCACCGTCGCTCCGTGCGGCGCGGCATAGCCGACCGAGATCATGCCGGCATTGCCGCCAAAGGAGGATGCCGCGGCCGACATGATCGTGATGAAGATGCCGACCGGATTGAGGAGCCCGACAAGTACGGCCGCAACTCCGATCGTCGCATAATAGCCGTGTGCGATCGTCTTGCGGGCTGCTGCGGTCGCCTGAGAATCCCCAAGCATTTCGGTCAAAGTGCGAATCGCTCCCCGGACGAGCAGGACGTAGGCCGCGATTCCGAACACCAGTTCGCCCGTGCGCCATAGCCAGGGCATCGCCAGCGGCCCGAGCCCGCCATCGACGGTCGGCCCCAGATCGCCGACGCCACTGACGCCGGAAAAGCAGAAATAGCCCGCTGCCACGAACCCCTTGGTGACCCAGACCAGCCACAGGATCAGGCGCGCGCGATCGCCCGTCGCCGTTTTCCACAGGGCATAGGCGACACAGGCCAGGATCGTGTCGACCAGCACGCCTGCGCAGGCGACCATCAGCATCGGAACGCCGGTCAGCCCGGTGCAGTCCACATAAAAGGCGCCGATCGTCGCGACATGACCGCCCTGTGCCGCGCAGAAGGCGGCATGCCCACCGATCTCATGCCACATGGTGAGCAACGGCATCAGCAGCATGCCCAGCCCGATGATGGTGAGGAGATCGATACGCTGTTGTCCGCTGGTCATCATGCCACTTTCGATGTTGCCTCTCGCGCCGCCAGCACCACGCCGTCGACCGCGTTTTTCCATCCGGCCAGCCGCGCGTCGCGCATTGCTTTCGCCATCGCCGGCTCGAACATCTCGACCTCGCCGCGCATCACCGCCGCCTCTTCGAGATTCCTGAACAGCCCGCATCCGACACCAGCCAGCATGGCCGCGCCGAGCGCCGTGGTCTCGGCGAATTTGGGACGCTCCACGCTCACGCCGAGTATGTCGGCCATGTCCTGCGCCATCCAGTCGTTGGCGACCATGCCGCCGTCGATGCGCAGGGTCTTCCAGTCGACGCCGTCGGCCGCGAAGGCGGTCTTCAGGTCGTTCGCCTGGTGCGCCATGGATTCGAGCGCGGCGCGGACGATATGCGCCCGCTCGCTGGAAAAGCTGAGGCCGGAGATCGTCCCGTGCGCATCTGGCTCCCACCAGGGCGCGCCCAGCCCCGACAGGGCTGGCACGAAATAGACCCCGCCGTTCGACTCGACGCTGCGTGCGAGCTTCTCCGTCTCCGCTGCGTCGCCGATGAGGTGGAGCGTATCGCGCAGCCATTTGATCAGGCTGCCGGCTACGAACACCGATCCCTCCAGCGCATAGGAGCGTCGGCCGCCCAATTGCCACGCGATGGTCGACAGCAGCCGCTTGCGCGATGTCGGCGGGATCGGCCCGGCCTGGGTCAGCACAAAGGCGCCGGTACCGAAGGTCGCCTTGGTCTCGCCGGGCTTCAGGCAGGACTGGCCGATCGTTGCCGCCTGCTGATCGCCGGCGACGCCGCAGATCGGGATCGCCGCCCCGAACAGGGTGGTCTCACCGAACTGCCCGGCACAATCGACGATCTTCGGCAGGGCGGCGCGGGGGGCGCCGAACAGGTCGATCAGTCCGTCGTCCCATTGGCCGCTGCCGATCGCCATCAGCGCAGTGCGGCTGGCATTGGTCGCGTCGGTGATGTGCAGCCCGCCGGTCAGCTTCCAGATCAGCCAACTCTCGATCGTGCCTACGGCGAGCCGGTCACCGGCCTCCTTCAACTGCGGCCAGTTGGCCATCGCCCAGCCGATCTTCGAGCCGGAAAAATAGGGATCGAGCAGCAGCCCGGTCTTGGCCTGAACCGCGGGCTCATTGCCCGCCTCACGCAGGTCACGACAGATCGACGCGGTTCGCCGATCCTGCCAGACGATCGCCGGCGCGAGCGGCTCGCCGGTCTCGCGGTCCCAGAATACCACGGTCTCGCGCTGGTTGGTGATGCCGATCGCCGCGATCCGCTCCGCTCCTCCGCCGCGCTCGATGACGGTACGCGACACAGACAATGTCTTGTCCCAGATCTCGGCCGCATCATGCTCGACGCGCCCGCTCTCGGGGTAGGACTGCACCAGTTCGGCGGCTTCGCTCGTATGGCATTTGCCGTCGGGGGCGAAGAGCATTGCCCGGGTGGAGGTAGTGCCTTCGTCGATGACCAGGATCAGATCGCGCATGAGGTGAGGCTAGTCGGGATTACAAGCGAAGGGAATGCGGCTAGGCTGCGGCCGCGAGCGTAATTGTAAAGGGGTGGGCGAGTGGCGGAGGGTTCCGGAAAGGGCACGGGAAAGGCCCCCGGCGAAGGCGCGTTCGGCTTGCCGTTCGACGGCGAGGAGGCGATCGACGAGACGCGTGTCGGCATGCGCCGCGACCGGCTGCTGGCGGCGTTGACCCTGATCGCCGGTATCGGTCTCGCGCTCGGTATGCCCTTCGCGCTGAAGGCCGGGGCGGAATTCTTCCTGCCGACCACCGCCGCCCTGGTCATCGCGATCGCGCTGGTGCCGGTGCTCGAATGGCTCGAGCGGCACCGTGTGCCCTCGGCGCTCGCCGCGCTCACCTGTGTGCTGCTGTTCCTGGTCGCGGCGAACATCGCGCTGGCGGCGATCATCGTTCCGGCGACCGAATTCTTCCGCAAGCTGCCTGACCGGATCGACCGGATCCAGATGAACATCGCGCCGGTGCTCGATCTTTATTCGAGCCTCGAGAAATATGTGAACCGCACGGTGCGCCATCTTGCCGCATCGGGGCCGGTGCACCCGGCGCAAACCACCGCGGTCAGTCCGCCCAGCTCCATCCTCGAACTCGCCGCCACCTCGGCGCCGACGGCGATCGTCCAGGTCTTTTTCGGCATCCTCGTCGTATACTTCTTTTTGTCGGGGTGGACCCGGCTGCGGCGGCGCACGATCACCAGCCGGTCGAGCTTCGGCGGCGCGATGGCGACCGCGCGGGTGATCCAGAACGTGGTCGACGACACATCGGCCTATCTCGGCACCATCACCGTGATCAACCTGTCGCTCGGCCTCGTAATCGCCTTTGCGCTGTGGCTGATGGGCATGCCCTATCCGCTGATGTGGGGCGGCATCGTCGCCCTGTGCAACTACATCCCTTATTTCGGGCCGATCGTGGCGGCGATGCTGCTCGCGCTTGGCGGGCTGATGACCTTCCAGGATATTTGGCTCGCGTTGCTGCCTGCCGCGATGATGATCGGCGCGCACCTGCTGGAGGCTAACGCCATCACACCCTTCATCGTCGGCCACCGCCTGACGATCAACCCGATCATGATCCTCATCTCGCTGAGCTTTTGGGGATGGGTGTGGGGCACGCCGGGCGCGCTGCTCGCCGTGCCGCTGCTGATCATCATCCAGACGGTGATCGGTGCCGCTGGCAAGCCCGACATCGCCGGTTTCCTGTTCGAGCATGGCACGTTGACCCATCAGCGGCGCAGCGCTGGACGGGCGGGGCAGGCTGACGACGAAGGGGGCTGAGGGCGGCTCCTCTACGATTCGTTTTGGTCGGTGCATGGCCTTTCGGCCTTTGCGGGCGCGGCTGGACCAGTCTTTCGGAGGCATTTCCGGGAAAGTTGAACGGGTTTGAAAACGAGCGTTGACAGGTCCGGGCACCTCGCCTAGTTGGCCCGCCTCACGCTTCACAAGCGGGTGTAGCTCAGTTGGTTAGAGCGCCGGCCTGTCACGCCGGAGGTCGCGGGTTCGAGCCCCGTCACTCGCGCCATTCTTCTTCATCGGAAGAATTGGCGCTGTCGCGATTGCGACACGCCGCTGCCAGTCAGGGCCGACGAAATCTCTACGTCGGACCAATCCAGGCTATTTGATCCCGAAGTCTACCTTGTCCTGCAATTTGCCGTCCTTGAAGGTCGCTTGCAGGCTGCCGCCGTCCATATTGGTCCAGGCATAGATCTGCGTGCCGCCCTCCGACGCCCCCAGATAGCCGTCCCGGCCCAGCAGGACCTTCACCTCGGCATAGGTCATCCCGGTCTGGAGCCTGTTCACCTCCACCATCGTGACCTTGGGCAACGTCGGTACCGGGGCGGGCAACGCCTCGGTCGAAGGAGCCGCCGACGCGGCGTTTCCCTCAGGAGCGGAGGGCGCTCCACAGCCAGCCAGCGCGCACGCCGTCGCGATGATCATGTTGCGCATCTTTTCTTCCCTCCCTTGCGGACGCCCTCGACGCACCGGTTTTTGCGCGCGCCCCGATTGGGTTTTGTTGCCCGGACCGCCGCCGCCGCTACTTGCAGTCACCAATCCGGCGGCCGACGCTGGTGCTCGTCATGGTGGTAGCCATCTCGCCGCTGGTGGTGGATCGCCCGGTTGCAGTGAATCCGGTCGGCGTGAAGCTGCCGGTGCTGACCGCCGTCATCGTCCCGCCGCCCTGTCGGCAGCTCATCGCCGAATCGAGCCGCCCGCCGACCATGGAATAGCGCGTGAACACGCAGGACTTGTCGGACTTCAACATGTCCTGGGGGCCGCGCGCGGCGGCCTCGGGCGTGATGCAGTGCCTGACGCGCGTCGTTTTGCCGATCATCATCTTCGCAATGCCGGCGGGCACGCCCTTCATTTCCATCGTGTTGATGGTGATCGCGATTTCCCACTGGCCGGGCTGCACGCCCGCGCCCTGCGCCAGTGCGGCGCCCGCGCCGATGGCGATGGCGATGGCGAGGACCGCAACGCCCGCTTCGATCGATTTTCTGCCGTTCATGGTCGTTTCTCCGTTCGGGGCCGGAGGCCGTGGATTGCCTCCGGGGCCCGGTCTGTTTTATTTGGTGTTCACCAGCCGAAGGTCATGCCGACGCGGCCGCCGCTCGATCCCCTGACGGTCGATCCGGCGAAGCCGCCGCTCATCCAGATCCGATCGGTGACCTTGGCCACTGCGGCACCCGAGAAGCCCTGCTGCCCCCGATAGGTCGCCAGATTGAACGAGATCGCGAACTTCGAATCGGGTGGCAGCAACGTTCCGCCAAGCGCCATCGCGGCGGCGATGCCGGCTTCCGCCTGTCGGGCCTGGCGGGCCAGCATCGCGGTTCGCCCTTCGAGCGCCGACGCACGGCCCTCCAGCAAGGTCGTGCGCCCCTCGAGTGCCGTGGTCCGCCCCTCCAGCGCCGTTGTCCGGCCGTTGAGGCCGGAAAGCACGCCTATATCGAGCGCCGACGTCGCAAGATTGCCCAGCCCATCGGTAGTGACCAGGCTCAGCGCGCCGGCCTGCGCGTTCCTGCTCGCGGACGAGACGATCCCGGCAACGGTGACGGTCGTGCTGGAATTGCCCAATGCAACCTGGCCCGCACGCGTCGTCGCCACGCCGTCTCCGATCGCGACGCTGCCGGCTTGCCCGGCGTTGCTGTTGTTACCCAGGGCGACGGCGGCCTGGCCCGTCGCGCTGGTATTGTTGCCGATCGCCACGGCGCCCTGGCCGGTCGCGGTATTGTCATGGCCGAGTGCGACCGCGCCCTGGCCCGTCGCGACATTGGGATCGCCGATCGCCACCGCGCCGTTGCCAGCGGCGATGTTGCCGGCGCCGATCGACACGGCCTGGCCGTTGATCGCCCGTGCGCCATCGCCGATCGCCACCGAAGATGGCCCGCTGGCCACGCTCGACGGGCCGACCGCGATCGAATTGGCGCCGGTTGCCTGCGGCCCGGGTCCGGTCGCGTTGGAACGGAAATAGGCGCCGTTCGTGAGCGCCGTATTCGCCGTCGACTGCGCTGCGGCGGCATTGACGATAGCGGTGTTGGCCGTCCCCTGCGCCGCCGCAGCGTCCGCCAGCGCGGTGTTGGCCGTACCTTGCGCCGTTGCGGCATCGGCCAGCGCGGTATTTGCGGTCGCCTGCGCGGCTGCACCGCTCGCACCCGCATTGTTCGCGGCGGCAAGCGCCTGATTGGCGGTGGTCTGCGCCGTTGCAGCATTGGCCAGCGCCGTGTTGGCGACGCCCGAAACGGCGTTCAACTGGCCGAGATTGACCGCGTCGGTTTCTTCGGTGCCGGCGGCGACGTTGATGATCTGACGCTGGAACGCGACCGCGCCGTTATTGGTGCCGGCATTGCCCACCGACACCGTGTTGTCGCGGGAGGTGCCGTTGGTGAGATAGGTGGTCGAGCCCTGCCCGAGAGCCACGCTGTTGAACGAGGCATCGGTCAATGCGCCCAGCGCCACCGCGCCGTCGCCATTGGCCTTGGCGCCCAGGCCGACGGCAACCGCGTTGTTGCCGGATGTCCGGGTATCGTGTCCGAAACCGCCGACCTCGACCGCGCCACCGATCGCGACGCTGCCGGAGCCGTTCGCCGTGACGGCGGTGCCGATCGCGATGGACCGCTGGTCGAGCGCCTGCGCCGCGGTTCCGACGGCGGTGCTGTAAATCCCCGCGGCACTGCTGCCCGAGCCGACCGCGACCGCGTCACCGCCCGCTGCGCTTGCACCGCCGCCGCTGCTGTTGATGCGGACATAGGGGTTGTTGGCGAGCGCGGCGACGGCGTCCAGCTGCGCCTTGTTGACCGCGTCAGTTGCCTCGGTCCCGGCACCGACATTGATGATCTGGCGTTGGAAGATGCTCTGGCCGAACAGGTCGGTGCCGCTGCCGACCGACACCACTCTGTACCGTGTCGACGCCGAGCCGCCGCCGATGTTGACCAGGTCGGTCGAGTTCGTGCCCAGCGAGACGCTGTCGTCGCGTGCCGAGGTGTTCATGCCGATCGCCGTACCGCCGACCACGCCGTTCGCGCCCGGGCCGATCGCGACGCCGCCGATGGAGGAGGTCGAATTCGAGCCGATCGCCACCGAGACCGTCGCACCGCCGGTAAGCGCGGCAACGGCGTTATGGCCGATCGCGACGCTGTCCGCGACCTCGGCCTTGGCGCCCTGCCCGAGCGCGACGGTGTAGTCGGCGGTCGCCTGTGAGCTTTCACCGATCGCCACGCTGCTCGCGCCGCCCGCGATGACATCCGATCCGATCGCGATGCTGTTGCCGGCATTGGCCTTCGCGCCCGTGCCGAACGCCATCGCCTGATATCCGTCGGCAATGGAAAACGAGCCAAGCGCGATTGCCCGGAGCTGCAACGCCTTTGCGGTCTGGCCGATCGCGATTCCCGCGGCTTGCGATGCTTCGGCAAAATTGCCGAGAGCGAGCGAATATTGGCCGTTGGCGGAGCTTGCCCTGCCTAGCGCGGTGGCGTCGCCGGCGGCGGTGGCCTGATACCCTACGGCCACGCCGCGGACGTCGGCGCTCGCCGACTCGCCGACGGCGACTGCGACATTGCCGGACACGGTCGCCGCAGGACCGCAGACGACGGAGCCATCGACACCGGCGGCAACGATTCCCGAAGGGTTGCCGTTGGTGTCCACGCAGACGACGTTCTGGGCGGCGGCCGGCGAGGTGAGGGTCAGGCTTGCGATCAGCGCCAGCGGCGCGGCGGTGGTGAGAAGCTTGGTGGAAGTGCGCATCGGATGTTCCCTTTTTTTGCGGCATGCGGCCGCTTCCGGTTGAGAAACGTCGACCCCGGGGATGGCGCATGATTGAGTCCCGCACCGTGCCCCACGCCACCAGCGCGCCAGGGCACGAGGTCGCGCTTGCCTCGCACCGGCGGCACCCATAGGAATGCCGTTCGATCCGAGAGACGCGACGCAAGACGAGAAAAAATCATCGAACCGGACACGCCCTCCGAAATAAGTTCAGTGGGTCCGGCCGATGCGCTGGTCGCCTCGCTCTACGACGAGTTGCGGGCGATCGCGGGGCGCGAGCATTTTCGGGCCGGCGCACCCCAGACGCTGCAGCCCACCGCCCTGATCAACGAAGCCTATGTGAAGCTGCGCAAGCGCGAGGGTTGGGAGAGCCGGACGCATTTCCTGGGCTGCGCCGCGACCGCGATCCGCCACATCCTGATCGACGCGGCCCGGGCGCGGATGACGTCGAAGCGCGAGGGGCAGATCTACGCCTTTACCGAGCGGCTCGATTCACTGGCCAATGCCGTACCGGAGGATGGTGAGGTCGTGCGGCTGGGCGAGGCGCTGAAGACGCTCTCCACGGTCGATCCCAATCTGGCGCTGCTGGTCGATTGCCGCTTCTTCGCGGGACTGGACGAGCAGGAGACTGCCACTGTGCTCGGCGTCAGCGACCGTACCGTGCGGCGCTGGTGGGTGCAGGCGCGCGCCTGGATCCACCACGAGATGGCGGCATAGACGGGTTCAGCGATGTAGAGGCGGCAGTCAGCTCGCCCGGGCGATCCGCTGCCGCAGCGTCTGGAAGGATTTGACATAGGATTCGCCGGCCGGGCCCAGACTGCGGAAAATCGCCTCCCCCCGATCCGCTTCCGCACTGGCCTCCTTTAACCGATCCAGTTTCAGGAAGGTAATGGCGCGCGCGCGTGCCAATATGCCATGCGGCAGGCCGACTTTGGGCATGGCCGCGACGAGTGGGCTCACCTCGCGCATCAGATGTTCCGCGCTCGCCGCATCGCCGGTCTCGGCCATGGCCTCGACCAGCCCGATCTCGATCATCAGGGTCATCACTGCATGCGGCCCCAGATTGTCGATCGCCATCGGTCGCGCCTGCTCCAGAGCCCGGCGCGCTTCGGCAAATTTGCCAAGCGCCAGTTCCGTGCGGCCCAGCTGGAGGAGATCGACTGCTAGCCCGGCGGATTCGCCGAAAACCGTGTAGCGCCGGGCCGCGACCTGGCGAAAAATCGCTTCGGCCTGCGCCGCCTGACCGATCTTGAGTAACCGGGCAGCTTTCAGCGACGTGATCGCCAGGCCCGTCGTGCTGCCTTCCTGGCCAGTGCGTTTCAGCGCGGCATCAGCCCGGACGAACACCGCCGGCATGGCGTCCAGCTGGTTCGCCTCGACCATGTAGACCAGCAGGTTGTTGTAGAGCGTCAGCAGGTCGCGGTGGTTCTCGGCGTAGACGCGTTCGGCGAGCGGCATGTTGGTGGAGAGCAGGCGGATTGCCGTGTCGTAATCGCCGTTGCGCCGGGCCAGCTGGGCGCGGGCGCTCGCGATCTCGAGCCGTTCGCTGCGGAATCGCTCGGGTTCGGCTTCGAACACCGCCTCGGCAGCGTCGAGCAACGGCGTTATCTCGGCAGTTCGGCCGAGCGAGGCCGCGGACGAGGCAAGGCGCATCTTGATCTGGGCGGTCGCGACGGCATCGCCCTTGCCGATGCCCTTCGCCAGCGCGCGCTGCAGCAGCGAATCGGCGCCTGCATCGTCTTCCAGGTTCACGTACAGGTCGGACAATGTGGTGATCAGCGTCGCCGACTTGGCGCTGGTGTCAAGTGAATCGACCAGGCGCGTCGCCGTCTGGTCGAGCATCTGCTTGACGGTCGCGCCGCTGCCCTTGTCCGTGTCGGCCGTATCGCGAAACATCACCGTCAACATGCGCACGATCGCCTCGGAGCGTCGCGCTTCTCCCAGCGCCACATCGCGCTCGATTGCCGTCTTGCGCGCTTGCCAGGCGATGCCGGCCGACCCGATCAGGATCGCGGCGAGCGTCGCCGCGCTGGCTGCCACCGCCCAGCGATAGCGCCGGACGAAGCGGCCCAGCATGTACCGCGTCGAGCCGCCCCGCGCATGCACGGGCTTCAGTTCCTGATGGCGCCGCACGTCGTTGGCGAGGTCGGTGACGCTGCGATAGCGGTCGGCGGGGTCGCGTCGCATCGCCTTCAGGATGATGGCATCGAGATCGCCAGCGATCCGGGCGGCCGGCACCGGTGCGCCCGGACGCGCGGCGGCCTTGCTCGGCAACTGCGGGTCGTCGTGGAGCACCCGGCGAATGATCGCGGGAATGGAGCTTCCCTCGCGCCGCCATGGGCCCGCCCCGACCACGAGCTCGTACAGGATGACGCCGAGCGCATAGATATCGGTCGCGACGGTCGCCGTATCGCCGTCGAGCTGTTCGGGCGCCGCATAATCGGGTGTGAGCATAGCCTGGGTGGTCGCCGGCATGATGCTGGTTTCGTCGAGCAGCTTTGCGATGCCGAAATCCAGAAGGCGGACATTGCCGTTATGGTCGATAAGGATGTTCGACGGGGTGAGATCGCGGTGCACCACCAGATTGGCATGGGCATAGCTGACTGCCTCGCACACCTCGCGGAACAGGGTCAGCCTCCGGGTCAGGTCAGCGTTATTGTCGTTGGACCAGGCACAGATCGGCGCGCCGTCGACATAGTCCATCGCCATATAGGCGCGGCCGTCCGGAGCGATGCCCCCGTCGATCAGCCGGGCAATGCCGCGATGCTCCAGCCGGGCGAGCAGCCGGCGTTCCTGGGCGAACATGTCGCCGCGCCCGGCGGTCTCGGCCCGCAGCATCTTGAGCGCGACGCGTTGATCGAAATCGGCGGCTGCGCGGTGGGCGAGATAGACTTCGCCCATTCCACCGCGGCCGATCAGCCGATCGATCACGAATCCGCCGATCGGATCGCCCGGGTTCAACGAGCTGTATCCCGTGCCGGCATTTGATTCACCGAGCGCCGGCGGCTTCATGTCCAGGATGCCCGGATCGGCCGAGGCGGTCAGTAACGCCTCTACCTGCCACGCGAGCTGTACCGGAACCGCGCTGAGGCGCCTGGCTCGTTCAGCGGGAGGAAGGTCGATCAGATCGTCGAACAGTTGCTGGACCGCGGCCCATGCCGGTTTCACATCGCCTGTCATCCGCGGTCCCCCCGCATCGCCTGTGCCGGGATCGGAGAGCCGTCCCGTCGCGATGACAAAGAAAGGGTAACGACGCGCCGGCTCCAAGTCGATTCACGAGCCGTCGCCCCGCAACGGCTTCACCAGATACCCGTTTCCATCCAGCGTAGCAGGCGGCGCATCGGCAACAGCCATAGCCACACGATTCCGGTCACGAGATAGAAGGCGAGCTGCAGCAGCACATGCCACTGGCCGACCACGCCGGAGAGACTCGCGACTAGCACGACCCAGATGGCGATGAGCGCAAGGATGGCAAGCATGCCGACGGGCTTGCGCCAGCTTGGTTGGGTATTCATCGCTGTGTGATCCAGTCTCTTTCGGTGACGATGGCGTGGAGCGGTACATCCCACGGGTCGTGCGGCAGGCTTTCGACCTGTTGCACCGACCAGGCAACCCCGACCCGCCACGCGTCCGGGAATCGCACGAAGGCGCGGTCGTAATAGCCGGCGCCCTGGCCGAGTCGGTTCAGCGCCGAATCGAACGCGAGCAGCGGCGTAAGGATGATGTCGGGCGCCATCGCCGCCGCCTCGTGATGCGGCTGCGACAGGCCGAACGGCCCGGCGATCAGCGCCGCCTCGCTGTCCCAGGCAAGGAAGCGCATCGGCTGGGAGCGAATGGTGACATGCGGCAGCACGATCGCGCAGCCTCGATCCACTGCCGCGCGGGCGAGAGGAGACGGATCGATCTCGCTGCCCATTGGGACATAGGAGGCGACCGTCAGGCCATGCTCGAGCCGGTCGAGGAAAGCAGGGGAGGGGGCGATCGCGGGCGGACCACCAGCGAAGAACCGGTCGCGGTCGGCACGGATGCGGGCGCGCAGAGCGGATTTTTCGGGGTTCATGGAAAGAAAGACACCGTCACTACCACTTCGCTTCCCCGGCAAAGGCCGGGGTCCAGTTGGGAAGGCCAATATGGCCTCGCGCAACGCCACTCATCGGCGTCCCCCGACTGGACCCCGGCCTGCGCCGGGGAAGGGGATAGGGGACTGGGGCTTGCATGTCTCGAATAGCATGTGGCGGGACCGCCATGGCCGTTTGCCTGAGTATCCTCTGACGCCGTTAGCATCAGGTGGGGATCGTGTACGACAGGCCAGGGCCAGCGCAGGGACAACCCCCTAGGAAGAATAATCGCCTCAGGGATAATCGGTAAGGCTCGTACCGGGCAGTGCCCGCCATCACCTACTTAGGCTTTCGGGGGCATTTTCTCAAGGGTTGCCGCCAGTTTTTCCAGCCGCTCGGCAACCTGCTCCAGCACTGCCGCGCCGGCGCCCTCGGGTGGGCGACGATATGCCTCGTCGAGCTCGTCGGCCAACATGAGCGCGAGGAACAACATGGTACGCTCGCCATTGAGCCCGCCGGACGCGCGCGCCGCGGTCGACCAGTGGCGGTCGAGCATATCGCCAAGCTTGCGCAACTGCGATTCCTCGCCGTCGCGGCAGGCGACGGTGTGGCGGCGGCCCCCGATGGTGAGGGTGACGTCCGCCATCAGCTCGGCCCATCCCCGGCTTCGCCGCGCGCGATGACGTCGTCCAGCGTCGATACCGCTTCCTCGATCCGGGCGCGAAGAAGGGCGTGGCGGCGCACTGCCGCTTCGGCCACACGATCCCTGTCAGCCACAGCTGCTTCGATTCTCGCAATCGCGCGATCGATCCGGTCGAGCGCGGGCGGAGGCGTCTCGTCTGCCATCACATCCGGATAGCACGGCTTTACCGGCGGGCAAGACGAATTGGTCCCGCCGTGGTTGACGGGCGCGTCCGCCCACCGCAAAGACCGCGCGGCTTATCAGACTCGCCGGTCGCCCTTTTGCGCATGTCAGCGCCGCGCCCGGTTTTCCGCGACGGAGGTATTTGCGATGACGGTGAAGGTTGCGATCAACGGTTTCGGGCGTATCGGTCGCCTCGTTGCACGGGCGGTACTCGAGCGTGGCGATACGGGACTTGAGCTCGTCGCGATCAACGACCTCGCCGATGCGAAGTCCAACGCCTGGCTGTTCTCACGCGACTCGGTGCATGGCAAATATCCGGGCAAGGTCTCGGCCGAGGGCAACGACCTGGTCGTCGACGGCAAGCGCATCCGCGTCACAGCCGAGCGCGACCCCGCCAACCTGCCCCATGCAGAGCTGGGCGTGGACATCGTGCTCGAATGCACCGGTTTCTTCACCGACCGCGAGAGCGCGCAGAAGCACATCGCCGCCGGCGCGAAGAAGGTGCTGATCTCGGCCCCGGCCAAGGGTGTCGACCTGACCGTGGTGTTCGGCGTCAACAACGACAAGCTCGAGGCGGGCCATAACATCGTGTCCAACGCGTCGTGCACGACCAACTGCCTGGCGCCGGTCGCCAAGGTGCTGAACGACGCGATCGGCATCGAGCGCGGCCTGATGACCACGATCCACGCCTATACCAACGACCAGAAGATCCTCGACCAGATACACCCGGACCTGCGCCGCGCCCGTGCCGCCGCCATGTCGATGATCCCGACCACCACCGGTGCCGCCCGCGCGGTCGGCGAAGTGCTTCCCGAACTGAAGGGCAAGCTGGACGGCTCGGCCATCCGCGTGCCGGTGCCCGACGTCTCGCTGGTCGACCTGACCTTCACCCCGAAGCGCGACACCACCAAGGAAGAGGTCAACGCGATCCTCAAAGCCGCGTCGGAAAGCGGCCCGCTCAAGGGCATCCTCGATTACACGGACGAGCCGCTCGTCTCGATCGATCTGATGCACACCTCTGCCAGCTCGACCATCGACAGCCTGGAAACCGCCGTGCTCGACGGCAAGCTCGTCCGTGTCGTCAGCTGGTATGACAATGAATGGGGCTTCTCGAACCGCATGGTCGACACCGCCGGCGCGATGGCCGCGTTCCTCTAAGGCGATGGGCGTTCTCGCCGGCATTGCCCGCCATGGCCGCCCGCGCGGACCGATCGAGGTACTCGATTCGGTCAGCGTCTCGGTCGAGGCAGGGCTTGCCGGCGATTTCCGCGGCGCGGTGAAGCCGGGCCGCAAGGCGAAGCGGCAGGTCTCGCTGATCGAGCGGACCGACTGGGACGCGGCGATGGCCGAGCTAGGCGTCGATCACCATTGGTCGGTACGCCGCGCGAACCTGCTGGTCGACGGGCTCGATCTGCCGCAGCGGCCCGGGGCGATGGTGCGGATCGGTGACGAGGTCTTGCTCGAGATCATGGTCGAATGCGATCCATGCAGTCGCATGGAAGAAGTGGAGCCGGGGCTTAAGGCCGCGCTGACGCCGGACTGGCGCGGTGGAGCACTGGCACGGGTGATCAGCGGCGGCCAGATTCGCGTCGGCGACAGTATCAGGGTGGAAGAATGACAGAGAAATCCTTCAAGACGCTCGACGATATGGGCGATGTCTCCGGCAAGCGCGTACTGGTCCGCGAGGATCTGAACGTGCCGATGGCTGACGGTGCCGTCACCGACGACACCCGCTTCCGCGCGACCCTGCCGACCGTCACCGAACTGGCGGATCGTGGCGCGATCGTCCTGATCCTCGCTCATTACGGCCGTCCCAAGGGCAAGCGCGACCCGGAGATGTCGCTGGCGCTGGTGACCAAGCCCTATAGCGAGGTGCTAGGTCGCCCGGTGCGCTTCATCGAGGATTGTGTCGGCGCGGGACCCGCCGACGCAATCGCCACGCTCGAGCCCGGCGACATTGCGGTGCTGGAGAATACCCGATTTCACGCAGGCGAAGAGAAGAATGATCCCGAACTGGCGGCCGAAATGGCCAGGCTCGGCGACTTCTACGTCAACGACGCCTTCTCCGCCGCGCATCGTGCCCATGCCTCGACCGAGGGCCTGGCGCATATCCTTCCGGCCTTTGCCGGCCGGGCGATGGAAGCGGAGTTGACCGCGCTCGACAAGGCGCTGGGCAATCCCGAGCATCCCGTCGCTGCGGTGGTCGGCGGCGCCAAGGTCTCGACCAAGCTCGACGTGCTCAAGCATCTCGTCGCCAAGGTCGATCACCTGATCATCGGTGGCGGCATGGCCAACACTTTCCTCGCCGCACGCGGCGTCGATGTCGGCAAGTCGCTGTGCGAGCATGATCTGACCGGCACCGCGGAGGAGATCTTCGAGGCGGCCGAGCGGGCGAACTGCACCATCCATCTGCCCTATGACGTGGTGGTGGCGAAGGAATTCCGCGCCAATCCACCCGTCCGTACCGTCAACGTGCACGAGGTCGCGGCCGACGAGATGATCCTCGATGTCGGCCCCGCCGCGGTCGAGGCGCTGGCCGACGTGCTCAAGAATTGCCGCACCTTGGTGTGGAACGGCCCGCTTGGTGCCTTCGAGACGCCGCCCTTCGATACGGCGACCGTGGCGCTTGCCCGCACTGCGGCGGCGCTTACCCGCGATGGTTCGCTCGTCTCGGTCGCCGGTGGCGGCGACACCGTGGCGGCGCTCAACCAGGCGGGGGTAGGGGACGATTTCACCTTCGTCTCGACGGCCGGCGGGGCGTTCCTGGAGTGGATGGAAGGCAAGGAATTGCCCGGCGTCGCGGCGCTGACGGCCTAGCCGGGGCCTTGCTGTTGTCAGCCCTGAGGCCGACGGCAGCTGTCTCGCAGCGTCTGGCCTTCTTCGTCCAGATGTCATCATGGGGGACGTGAGGGCAGGTGGCACCGCCCTGGCCGAGATCAGATCGGGGCCGGCCTGAATGCTCGTGAGGCGCTCGTCGATATCGACGGAGAAATCTCCGCTATGAATTCTCGGCATGCAGTCTCCTGACTCGATCGATACCCGGCTTCAGCCGCATTCGCCGTGCGGCTCCCCTGCACAGGCCGAAAAACCTTCGATCACGCCGGGCAGGAGAAGTTGTCCCGGTGGCAGTATCTCCCAGCGACCGTCGCGGTAACGGCCCCATTCCTCCGCCTTCAATTCTCCGGACAGCGCCGGGCGCAGAAACGGGAATGCGGCGGCGATTCGCGGATCGCGCGTCCAGGCGGGGGAGTCGATCAGTCGGAACGCGTATCGGAGGCGGGGTGTCCCGCCGGCGCTGCCATCGTTCCAGACCCGGGTCATCTGCCGACGCGCATAACAGAGTTCCAGAAACGATCTCTCGCCGCTCAACGCGCGGCGCTCGCAGAACCATTTTTTGGCGCCGGGTGTGGGTTCGAGGAGGATCTGGCCGTCATCCGCCGGTTTTTCCTGCAACAGGCCATTGTCGACAAGCGCCCTGACGCTGGAACGCCCGGCGGCCTTGGCGTCCAACTTGATCGGCATGATGCTGGTCAGCACGAAGGCGCATTGCCGGCGCCCGTCGAGCTGTTTTTGCAGTGCGCGCGCTGCCCCGCCGCTGGTGATCTCCTGAACCGCGCGCGTATCCGGATCGGGAGAGCAGGCAGTCGTCGCGGCCAGCATCGAGAGTGCGCCAGCGATCAGGGGCGACCGATTTCGGCGTTCGGTGATGCCGATAAGTCGCCATTTTTCCGGAAGAGGCATTGATCTCCCTTTCGGACACGACCCGCTACGGGGATGTCGTCGCCCAAGCGCTTCCAACGACGCCTAT
Organism: Sphingomonas sp. P3_C6; assembly: GCF_056402595.1. Lineage (NCBI taxonomy): Bacteria > Pseudomonadati > Pseudomonadota > Alphaproteobacteria > Sphingomonadales > Sphingomonadaceae > Sphingomonas > Sphingomonas sp. P3_C6. The sequence continues at coordinate 4,049 of NZ_JBFUHB010000019.1, read as the reverse complement.
CTGCCGGAACGTGGCGCGGGAGCGCCAGCGATCAGGTGGCGAAATCAGCCATTTGGCCCCGTTCGCGCGACGGATCGGAGCTCACTCGGCCGCCAATGGCCGCGTCAGTTGGCAGCGACAGCCTGCGCCGGCGCCGGCTCCTTGAGCAGCGGCACGATCGTCTGGTTGAGCCCATCGAGATTGAACGCCGCCGCCTTGGCGTAGCGGATACGGCCAGACCGATCGATGATGTAGTTGGTCGGCACACCCCCCAACACGGTGTAGGGACCTTTGATCTTCCGCGCCGACGGGATGTGCATCGCCGCAAACAGCTTCTTCATCTTGAACAGCGGCAGGGAATCCTCCGTCGCGATCGCGAAGACCTTCAGGCCGGCCTTCTGCTGGATCTCATAATATCCGTCGAGCAGGGGCAGTTCCTCCCGGCATGGCACGCACCATGTCGCCCAGAAGTTGAGGACCACGACCTGCCCGCGAAGCTGGCCGAGCGTCACCTTCGATCCGTCGATCATGGTCAGCTCGAAATCGGGCGCAGGCTCGCCGACCTTCGGGGCCCTGGCGGCGGTCAGGAAAATGGTCGCAGCGACCAGGCCGAGCAGCTTCACCCCGTTCGTGAATGATGGCCGCATCAAATCCCCCTCCCTTTGGTCGCGAGCCTGATACCCGGGCCGGTGCACGTCAAAATCGGCGAATGGTCTCAAGCATCGCAGGCGCTTTCGCGCCAGTGTCGTTGTCCCCATTTCGGACCAATAGCGGGAAGAACCCGTTCCCGGCGAATAAGATACGAAGCACCGTCGCCAAGGCCTGTCCCTGTTCGCGCCCAGTAAAAACCCTCTGCCGCATCGCAGCGCGCCCGTTGCCCCTGACGCTTTCGCGAGCTAACAACCGCGCAACATCTGCAGCAGCAAAGGGATCACGATGACGCCGACCGTGAAGGCCATTCTCGACAAGTACGAGTCCGAAAACGCCGGCGTGAAGGCGAACCTCGCGCGCATCCTGATGCAGGGCAAGCTCGGCGGCACCGGCAAGCTGATCATCCTGCCAGTCGACCAGGGTTTCGAGCATGGCCCGGCCCGCAGCTTCGCGGTCAACCCGGCCGCCTATGACCCCCATTATCATTACCAGATCGCGATCGACGCCGGGCTGTCGGCCTATGCGGCGCCGCTTGGCATGATCGAGGCGGGCGCCGAGACCTTTGCCGGCCAGATCCCCACCATCCTGAAGGTCAACAGCTCGAACAGCTGGGCGCAGGGCGCGAACCAGGCGGTCACCGCCAGCGTCGAGGACGCGGTGCGGCTCGGTTGCTCGGCGATCGGCTTCACCATCTATCCAGGTTCCGACGACCTGTTCGACATGATCGGCCAGATCCGCGAGCTGTCGGCCGAAGCCAAGTCGGTCGGCATCGCCACCGTCATCTGGTCCTATCCGCGCGGTGGCGCGCTGCCCAAGTCGGGCGAGCTCGCGCTCGATGTCGGCGCCTATGCAGCGCACATGGCGGCGCTGCTCGGGGCGCACATCATCAAGGTGAAGCTGCCCAGCGATCATATCGAGCAGAAGGAAGCCAAGCCGATGTATGAGGGCACCGACTGGTCGAAGCAGTCGGACCGCGTAAAGCATGTGGTGCAGGCGAGCTTCGCCGGCCGCCGCATCGTGGTGTTCTCGGGTGGCGCGGCCAAGGGCGCCGATGCGGTCTATCAGGATGCGCGCGACATCCGCGACGGTGGCGGCAACGGCTCGATCATCGGCCGCAACACCTTCCAGCGCCCGCGCGACGAGGCGCTGGCGATGCTCGACAAGCTGGTCCGCATCTACAAGAACGAGGAATAAGCGAGATGCCTGCCATCGGTCGTCGCAAGGTCATTGGCAGTGCCGTGGCCATCGCGATGATCGGCTGGCCGGCGTCCGCCATGGCGGCGGACACTGCCACCTATGGCCTGATCGGGAAGATCACGGCGAAGCCCGGCCAGCGCGACGCACTGGCCGGGGCGCTTGCCGGCGGATCGGAGTCGATGCCGGGGTGCCTGGCCTATATCGTGGCCGAGGACCTCATTGACGCCGATGCCCTGTGGGTCACCGAGATCTGGGAGAACAAGGCGGCGCATGAGGCCTCGCTTGCTTTGCCGGCTGTTCGTGCTGCGATTGCCAAAGGACGGCCGCTGATCGCCGGTTTCGATACCATCGCCCAGACTCGTCCGATCAGCGGCCCGGCGAGGAAATGAGCGAGGCCGCCTGGACGGCGGTCGACGATTATATCGTCGGCCATCTGATCGGCACCGATCCGGTGCTCGATGCGGCGCTGGCGGCGAACCACGCAGGCGGGCTGCCCGCGATCGACGTCTCTGCGGCGCAGGGCAAGATGCTTCATCTGCTCGCACGCATGGCGGGTGCCCGGCGCATCCTGGAAGTCGGAACGCTCGGCGGCTATTCGACGATCTGGCTGGCGCGGGCGCTGCCCGAGGGCGGCACGCTGGTCACGCTCGAGCTCGAACCGCATCATGCCGAGGTCGCGCGGGGTAATGTCGTTGCCGCGGGACTCGCGGACAGGGTCGATATCCGGGTCGGCCCGGCGGTCGAGACGCTCGACGCGATGATGTCGGCGGGGGAGGGCCCGTTCGACCTGATCTTCATCGACGCCGACAAGCCGAGCAACGTTTCCTATCTCCGCGCCGCGATCGCGCTCGGGCGGCCTGGAGCTACGATCATCATCGACAATGTCGTGCGCGAGGGCGGGGTGCTCGATGCGGACAGCGACGACGACCGGATTCAGGGCACGCGCGCGCTGTTCGAGGCGGTTGCCGCGGAGCCCCGCCTCAGCGCGACGGCCGTCCAGACGGTAGGCGCGAAGAAGTGGGACGGGTTCCTGCTGGCTATGCTAGGCGCGCCGAATGACTGAAGAAGATCCCCTCGGCCCACTAGATCCCAACTTCGCGGCCCAGTTCACCCGCGATGTCCGCCGGCCCCCCTGCCAGCTTTATCTCATATCGCCGCTCGACGTCGGCGGCACCTTTCCCGACCGGCTGGCGCGCGCGCTCGACGCCGGTCCGGTCGCCGCCTTTCAGTTCCGCGTGAAGGACGTGGACCAGCACGAGGCGGCCCGGCTCGGCGAACCGCTCCGCGCCATCTGTGCCGAACGGGAGGTGGCGTTTATCGTCAACGACAGTATCTCGCTGGCGAAGCGCCTTGGCGCCGATGGCGTGCATCTCGGCCAGGGCGACGGCGATCCGCGCGAGGCGCGCTCGGTGCTCGGTCCGACCGCCCAGATCGGCGTGACATGCCATGACAGCCGGCATCTCGCGATGGAAGCCGGCGAGGCCGGGGCCGATTATGTCGCGTTCGGCAGCTTCTATCCGACCACCACCAAAATGGTCAGCCATCATCCCGACCCCTCTATCCTGAGCTGGTGGTCGACCGTGTTCGAAATCCCCTGCGTCGCGATAGGCGGCATCACGCCCGTCAACGCGGCGCCGCTGGTGGCCGCCGGTGCCGACTTCATCGCTGTGTCGAACGCGGTGTGGGGCGGGGACGAGGCTGAAGCGATCAAGGCGTTCGGCGCGTTGCTTGGCTGAGGCGACGGATTCGATGTGCCGGAAATTCCCTGTTTCAGGCACCATAACAGGGAATTATCAGGGAATTTAGAATTCTTTCGGGTTTTTTGCGCGAAAAGTGCACGAATTAGCGCGTTATTATAGCGCGTTATTATAGCGCGTTATTATAGCGCGTTATTATAGCGCGTTAAGGTAAAATTCCCGTTGTCTGGAACAGGGAATTTACCTGCCCGAGCAGGGAAATTGTATTTTTCAGCACTGAGCGACTATCTGGCGTGTCAACGATTTCAAAGAGCGATGGCGAGTTGTGCGCGTGTTTCGCGTGCCTTTGAATTGAGTCTGACGAGGAGTTTTCTTGCAAGGGCGATGCGGACGACCATTTTTGGTTTTCCCTGTTGGGTGAGTCGTTGATGGAAGTCGTTCAGGGTCGGGTCGAACTTGCGGGCGATATTGGCGACGAGGAAGAGGATGGTGCGGACGGAAGCCCTTCCGCCTCGGACGGGTCGG